>NZ_JBIAIV010000001.1:0-461060 GCF_042871645.1 Streptomyces sp. NPDC005774
AGAACCCCCGGCCCTTCGTCTGGACCAAGACCGCCGACGAGATCCTCGAACGCCTCGCCGGATATCTGAACCGAATCAAAGACTCATGACACTAGCGTCGCGCGCACGATGCCGCTCAGGACGTCCGCGGGCGCTGGAGGAGGCAGCGACAACGGCGGATGCGGCCAGGAGGGCGTTGTGTCCTGCATCTCACTGTCTGTATGCGCGGGGGAAAACTGTGAAGATCCTTATTCTTTTTTGTGAATGAGGGGATCCAGTATGAAGAAAAGAAACAGACCCGGGGTTGGGGCCACGCGGGTGTCATCACCAAGATGGCGAAGGGGAAGGCCTACGTGAGCGCGCACAACAACAACCGCCTGAACCAGCGCCTCGACACCTACATCCGAAGCCAGAGGGGCACGTGGGCGAACATCCATCGCGTCAGGCCGGAGTGGTACTGATGCTCAAGACCTCAGGAGCCAAGTGGCTCATGGCGGCACTCGTCACCCTGTGTCTGGGCGGAGGCGTCCTCGTATGGTGGCTGCTCCGTGAACCGGCGCCCTACGCCTTGCGGGACACCCCCGAGGTGAATGTGACGGTCCGCGCCGCGGAGTCCACCTACCCCGAGGTCGAGGAGGTCGCCCGCGAGGTCGAACTGGTCCTCGAGGTATACGTCCAACGCCTTCGGGGCGGTGACGCTGCGGACCTGGCCGGGGTCGGTGCCCCGTGGTACACCGGCCGGGAGAAGGCCGCACAACGCCTGATCGTCGAGTTCGGCGCACACGCCGACAAGCCGGTCGAAGCAGTCGTGGCCGACCCCGTCGCACCGGGCCTGGCCACCGTGGAACTCCGCTTCAGTGACGGCGGGCAGCAGGTACTCGACCTCACCCGCGACGACGATGTGTGGTGGCTGAGCATGGGGGACGGTGATCCGGTGAAGCCGTAGGCACCGGTATCCCTCCAATGGATCGTGACCGCCGTCCAGAAGCCTTGTGCTTGTGGACGGCGGTTCGCTCATGCGGCTTCGCAGACCGTTCACCACAGCGCAAGGCTGGTCGACTTGATGACGGCGGCGCCGGGAGCTGCTGAAGTCCCTCGACGAGCAGGGCCGCCGGTCGCTGCGGCTGCTGGTCGACGGGCTGGCCGACCACTGGTCGCTGGACGGGCTGACCCACCACGTGTACGGCGTTCCCAAGGTCCAGGCCGGCTTCCCCGCCGACGCCACGCCCAAGGAGCTGCCGGCGGAGATCAAGACCGCGCAGCGGTCGTTCTTCGCGCTGCTCTACCACCTGCTGGTCGGGCGGGACACCGGTCCGCGGCTGCCCACCCTGCTGCTCGCGGTGGGCCAGGAGCGGGTGCGACGGCTGCTCGGGCAGTAGGAGGAAGGATCCAACGGCGGTGGGGGCGCCCGGCGAACATCTCGCCGGGCG
Source organism: Streptomyces sp. NPDC005774 (assembly GCF_042871645.1). Classification (NCBI taxonomy): domain Bacteria; kingdom Bacillati; phylum Actinomycetota; class Actinomycetes; order Kitasatosporales; family Streptomycetaceae; genus Streptomyces; species Streptomyces sp. NPDC005774. Next base: position 1,410 of record NZ_JBIAIV010000001.1, read on the forward strand.
CCCCCACCGCCGTGTGTGCGTCTCAGGCGATGTGGTCCTCGGTCAGTTCCGCGGTGTGGCGGTTCGTGAAGCGGCTGACCATGCGCTTGGTCTCCTCCGGGGGAAGGGTCCGGCTGAACTCGGCCTCGACGTTGTCACCGAACTCCCGGGGCGTCGGGTAACTGCCGTTGATCGACTTCTTGAAGACCTGGTAATACGCTTCCTCGTCCGGCTCGGCAGCCGGAGTGCCGCCGCCCTCGCCCAGCTCGCGGGTGCGGCCGGGGCCGACCGGGATGGGGAACGTGCCGGTGTCCTCCGGGGACGGCTCCTGCGCCGGGGGTGCCTCCTCGAACTGCCCGCGGTACTGCTCGGCCCGCTCCTGCTCCGCCGCCCACTCGGCGTACTGCGGGTCGTCGGCGGGGTCGTAGGTGGGGTCGTAGCCGCCGTGGTACTCGACGGACTGCGGGTCCCGGGCGTGCAGCCACGAGCTCTGGTCCGGGTCGGGCGGCTGCTGCTCGTACGGCGCGTTCGGGCCGTACTGCTCGTACGGGGGCATGACCTGCGCGTCCGGAACGCCCCGGGGGTCGCGGGTATTGCGGGCGTCGCGGAAGGCCCGGGGGTCCTGGGCCTCGCGATGGCCGCCGTCGCGGTGGTCCTCGTCGTACGCGCCGCCGTCGTTCTGGTCGCCGAAGGCGCCGTGGCCCCCGCGGCCGCCGCGGTTGCCGGGTCCGCCCGTCAGCTCGGGGCGCTGATCGGCGGGCGGGGCCGCCTTCTGCAGGGAGAGCGCGGTAGCTCCGGTGGCCGGGTCATCCATGGTGGCCCGCTGCTCCGGTGCCGGCGGCAGCACCGCCGGTTCGATACCGGCCGCCGCCAGACCCGCCGGGGCCGTCTCGGCGAGGGGGACGCCGAACTTGGCCAGGCGCAGCGGCATCAGGGACTCCACCGGGGCCTTGCGGCGCCAGCTCCGGCCGAAGCGGGAGCGCATCCGGGCCTGGTAGACGAGGCGTTCCTGCTCCAGCTTGATGACCTGCTCGTAGGACCGCAGTTCCCACAGCTTCATCCGCCGCCACAGCAGGAACGTGGGTATCGGCGAGAGCAGCCACCGGGTGAGGCGGACGCCCTCCATGTGCTTGTCCGCGGTGATGTCGGCGATCCGGCCGACCGCGTGCCGGGCGGCCTCCACGGACACCACGAACAGGATGGGGATCACACTGTGCATCCCCACGCCGAGCGGGTCCGGCCAGGCGGCCGCACCGTTGAAGGCGATCGTCGCCGCCGTCAGCAGCCACGCCGTCTGACGCAGCAGCGGGAAGGGGATACGGATCCAGGTCAGCAGCAGGTCCAGGGCCAGCAGGACGCAGATGCCCGCGTCGATGCCGATCGGGAACACATAGCTGAAGTTCCCGAAGCCCTTCTGCAGGGCCAGTTCGCGGACGGCCGCGTAGGACCCCGCGAAGCCGATGCCGGCGATGACCACGGCTCCGGCGACGACCACGCCGATGAGAATCCGGTGTGTCCGTGTCAGCTGAATGGGCGCGGCCACCCGTACTCCCCTCCTCTAGCGTGTTGTTGCGCGCAACAGAGTGGCACATGTGTGCGGAGAACGAGTGGCCGGTTCCGTATCGGAGTTTCACCGCCCGTCTTCGGGCCCGTCTTCAGGCCCGTCCTCGGGTCGTCTCGCACCCGCCTTCGCACCCGCCTTCGTGCCCGTCCTGGGGCACGTCGCCGCGGCCCCCGGACCTCAGTCCTTCGCCGGTGCCGGCGCCGAGGAGGACGCCGGCTCCGACGGCGAACCGCTCTCGGCGGCCCCGCCGGAGCTCTTGCCGCCGTTGGACTCGGTGACGGTCTTCACCGCTTCCTTCGCCGCCTTCTTCGCGTCCTTCATCAGGTCGTCGGCGCTCGGCGACTTGTCGCCGGCGAGACCCGCCCCGTTGTAGTCGAGGGTGAGGACGACGTTCTCGACGCGGGCCACGACCGTCTGCTGCTTGAAGGTGCCTTCCTTCTTCTTCAGGTCGTAGCGCACGGCCGTCGCCTCGTCGCCGGTGTCCGTGACGGGTTCGGCCTTCGTGTCCTTGGCGCCCTCGGCGGCCTGGACGTCCTTGACCTGCTTGTCGTAGTAGGCCTTGGCCAGTTCGTCGCCCGCGCCCCGCGTGGTGTCCGACTCGAAGCGCAGCATCGACACGCTCAGCCAGCGGAACTGCGAACCGTCCACACCGTTGTTGGCGAGGCTGTCCCAGGAGCAGCCGGCGCGCGTCGAGATGTCCTCGGACTGGCTCTCCTTGCCCGACTTCGCCTCCGGTACGAGATCGTCCAGGGTCTTCTTCGACAGGACGTCACACGCGTCCGGCAGGTCCTTGTACACCGCCGCCCGCACCGTCGGGGACGGGCTCGCGGACGCGGACGCCGACGCCGAACTGTCGGCCGCCCTGCCCTTGCCGTCGTCGGAGCCGGAGTCCGAGGAGCAGCCGGCGACGATCAGCATCGCGGGGAGGACCGCCGCGCCGACAAGGACGCGGTGGAGGCGCTTCGCGCTCCCCCACGGGCTGGACGGCGTGGGCGGTTCCCCCACGTCTCGCTGTGCTCGTCGCTGCATGGTTCCTTCACTCATGACGCTTGTGTTCCCTGCGGTCAAAACGGAGGCCAAGGGGTCACCGTACGCGGTGAGCCGACCGTGTGGTCTTCCTTCGGACGCTTTGTGCAGGGCGGTGGAGGAGGCGTGTACGGGGCTCAACCGCCCAGCGAATCGGCCAGCAGTGAGGCCAGTTTCCGCGCCCTGTCCTGCATTTCCTTACTGTCCGGGACGGTGCCGACGGTCGCCGACTGCTCCGCGTACTCGATCGTCACGACCACGTTGGACGTGCGGAACGCCACAGTCACCGAGCGCTGTTTGACGGTCGATCCGGAGCTGCTCAGCTCATCGTCGATGAAGGCCTCCTCGCCGAATTCGTCCAGGAGACGGGGCTGGAGGTCGGCGGGCGGGACGGACGGCGACGCGGGGGAGGACCCGCCCTCGGACGGCGAGCCGGAGCCGGAGGTCTTGGCGACCGCGGCGGAGTCGACACCGGAAGAACCGGTGGATTCGGAGGGATCGGAGGATGCGGAGGGGCGGGCCGAAGGGGATGAGGACGCGTCCGGACCCGTGGACGCGCTGCCGCCGTCCTCGCCGGAGTCGTCGTCCGTGTCCGCGGAACCGGACTCGGTGGCCGTCGGCTCCGGAAGGTCCGCCGCCGCCCGCTTCGTCGCGAAGAGTTCCTTGGCCTGGCTGTCGTCGCTGACGGCGTTGTCGTAGGAGACGACCCGCTCGAAGTCGATCACCAGACGGTTGGTGGCCTCGGCCGACTCCACCTTCCAACTGCAGCCCACTTTGCGGTCGGTGTCGTAGGTGAGCGTCGCCTCGCCCGCGTACGCCTTCACCCGCTGGGCCTCGTCGGTCATCTCCCCGATGCCGGGCAGGAGTTCGTCGAGTATGCCGGTGCCGACCACGCCGCAGGGCTCCGGAAGCGTGGCGTATCTGCCGGGCTGGGCCGCCTGCGACACCGTCCCGGCACTGCCCGGGTTGGAGTTGTCCGACCGGTTCCCGTCGCCCGAACCGCCGGTGCATCCGGCCAGCAGGGCCGCGAGGAGCGCGGCGACGCCGGGTACGTAGGCCCTCCGCTGCACGACCGGGCTCCTCTCGACGGTGGGCGCGGGCCTCGGCCCGCCGGGTCTACCAGTGTCCCCGCTGCTTAATCGCTTGCCGCACGGGGGCACCCCCGGCAGACAATGTGTATCGCACGCACTGCCGTGAGCGCCGGTCCGAAGTCCCTTTCGTCGACCCTGGCGACGGTTTTTGCTCTTTTGTTCTTATGTTGTTTTCCGGGGGAATGAGGAAGATATGTCGTACGTGGAGATGCCCGGCGCGAAGGTGCCGATCCGCATGTGGACGGACCCGGCGTCGGTGGAGGAGGTCGCCCTCCAGCAGTTGCGGAACGTGGCGACCCTGCCCTGGATCAAGGGCCTCGCCGTGATGCCGGACGTGCACTACGGCAAGGGTGCGACGGTCGGCTCGGTCATCGCGATGCGGGGCGCGGTGTGCCCGGCGGCGGTGGGGGTCGACATCGGCTGCGGCATGTCGGCGGTGAAGACGTCCCTGACGGCGAACGAGCTGCCGGGCGACCTGTCCCGGCTGCGCTCGAAGGTCGAGCAGGTGATCCCGGTCGGGCGGGGGATGCACGACACCCCCGTGAACCCGGCCCGCCTGCACGGGTTCGCGACCGGCGGCTGGGACGACTTCTGGGGGCGGTTCGACGGGGTGGCGGAAGCGGTCAGGTTCCGTCACGAGCGGGCCGGTAAGCAGATGGGAACGCTGGGCGGCGGAAATCATTTCGTCGAAATCTGCACGGATACGACCGGCGCTGTCTGGCTGATGCTGCACTCCGGTTCCCGGAACATCGGCAAGGAACTCGCCGAGCACCACATCGGCGTGGCCCAGAAGCTCCCGCACAACCAGGGCCTGGTCGATCGCGACCTCGCCGTCTTCGTGGCGGACACCCCGCAGATGGCGGCCTACCGGAACGACCTGTTCTGGGCGCAGGAGTATGCGAAGCGGAATCGTTCGATCATGATGGCGCTCCTGAAGGACGTGATCCGCAAGGAGTTCAAGAAGGCGAAGCCGGCCTTCGAGACGGAGATCAGCGCGCACCACAACTACGTGGCCGAGGAGCGCTACGACGGCATGGACCTGCTCGTCACCCGCAAGGGCGCGATCCGCGCGGGCTCCGGCGAGTTCGGGATCATTCCGGGCTCCATGGGCACGGGTTCGTACATCGTCAAGGGTCTCGGGAACGCCGACTCCTTCAACTCGGCGTCCCACGGCGCCGGCCGCCGCATGAGCCGCAACGCGGCGAAGCGGCGCTTCTCGACCAAGGACCTGGAGGAGCAGACGCGGGGCGTGGAGTGCCGCAAGGACTCCGGTGTCGTGGACGAGATTCCGGGCGCGTACAAGCCGATCGAGCAGGTCATCGACCAGCAGCGGGACCTCGTGGAGGTCGTGGCGAAGCTGAAGCAGGTCGTCTGTGTGAAGGGCTGACCGGGGCCTGTCCGGCCCGATCCGACGTGATGTGCCGGACAGGGGCCCGACTTGGGCATCGGCGCCGCTCTCAGCGCTCCCGGTGGACCTTGCTGTTCGACGCCTGGGCGCGGGGGCGGACGACCAGCAGGTCGATGTTGACGTGGCTGGGGCGGGTCACCGCCCAGGTGATGGTGTCGGCGACGTCCGCCGCGGTGAGGGGCTCGGCGACGCCCTCGTACACCTTGGCGGCCTTCGCCTCGTCGCCGCCGAAGCGGGTGAGGGCGAACTCGTCGGTCCTCACCATGCCGGGCGCGATCTCGATGACGCGCACGGGCCGGCCGACGATCTCCAGGCGCAGGGTCTCGGCGAGGACATGGGCGCCGTGCTTGGCGGCGACATAGCCGGCGCCGCCCTCGTAGGTGGAGTGCCCGGCGGTCGAGGACACGACGACGACCGTGCCGTCGCCGCTCGCCTCCAGCCTGGGCAGCAGGGCCTGGGTGAGGTGCAGGGTGCCGATGACGTTGGTCTCGTACATCCGGCGCCAGTCCTCCGGGTCGCCGGTCGCGACCGGGTCGGCGCCCAGCGCGCCGCCGGCGTTGTTGACCAGGACGCCGACGGTTTTGAACGCGGTGGCGAACTCGTCGACGGCGGCGCGGTCGGTGACGTCGAGCGGGTACGCGGTGGCCGTGTGGCCCGCCGCGTTCAGCTCCTCGGCGAGCGCCTCGATCCGGTCCTTGCGGCGGGCGGTGAGGACGACGCGGTAACCGGCCTCGGCGAGTCCGCGTGCCGTGGCGGCCCCGATCCCGCTGCTCGCGCCGGTGACGACGGCGATACGCGACGCTACGGACGGTGTTGCGGCGGCCATGGGGCTCCTCCATGCGGGCGACTGCGGTGCCGGGCCCGGCCAGGATAAGCGGGAGCGGGCGGTCCACCGGGGCCGCCCCGGCCCGCGCGGATGCGGCTGCGGCTGCGGCTGCGTGAGGGTGGTGGCTGCGCGGGGGCGGTGGCCGTGTGGGTGCGGTGGGTGTGTTGGGTGTGGTGGGCCCGTGGGGTCAGCCGTTGCGCGGGGCCCACATGATCACGGCCATCCCGGCCAGGCAGATGAGCGCGCCGGCGATGTCCCAGCGGTCCGGGCGGTAGCCGTCGGCGACCGCGCCCCACAGGAGCGAACCGGCGACGAAGATGCCCCCGTACGCGGCGAGGACGCGGCCGAAGTGCGCGTCGGGCTGGAAGGTCGCGACGAATCCGTACGCGCCGAGGGCGAGGACACCGCCGGCCGCCCACATCCAGCCGCGGTTGTCCCGTACGCCCTGCCAGACCAGCCAGGCGCCGCCGATCTCCAGGATCGCGGCGAGGATGAAGAGGGCTGCGGAGCGGGCGATCAGCATGTGGGCAGCTTCGCACGCGGGGTTTCGGAATAACGGGAGCAGGCGACCCGTTCACGGGTATAGTTGAACCGTAAACAACCTGGAGGGTGAGCGGCCATGCAGTTCGGGATTTTTACCATCGGTGATGTCACGCCCGACCCGACCACGGGACGTACCCCCACCGAGCGTGAGCGGATCAAGGCCATGGTCGCCATCGCGCTGAAGGCCGAAGAGGTGGGCCTGGACGTCTTCGCGACCGGTGAGCATCACAACCGGCCGTTCGTCCCGTCCTCGCCGACGACCATGCTCGGCTACATCGCGGCGCAGACGGAGAAGCTGCACCTCTCCACCGCCACCACCCTGATCACCACCAACGACCCGGTGAAGATCGCCGAGGACTACGCGATGCTCCAGCACCTGGCCGACGGCCGGGTCGACCTGATGATGGGCCGGGGCAACACCGGGCCGGTGTACCCGTGGTTCGGGCAGGACATCCGGCAGGGCATCAACCTCGCCATCGAGAACTACGCCCTGCTGCACCGCCTGTGGCGCGAGGACGTCGTCAACTGGGAGGGCAAGTTCCGCACCCCGCTGCAGGGCTTCACCTCCACACCCCGCCCGCTGGACGACGTACCGCCGTTCGTCTGGCACGGGTCGATCCGCTCGCCCGAGATCGCCGAGCAGGCCGCGTACTACGGTGACGGCTTCTTCCACAACAACATCTTCTGGCCGGCCGACCACACCAAGCGGATGATCGAGCTGTACCGCGCCCGGTACGCGCACTACGGGCACGGCACGCCCGAGCAGGCCATCGTCGGCCTCGGCGGCCAGGTGTTCATGCGGAAGAACTCGCAGGACGCGGTGCGCGAGTTCCGTCCGTACTTCGACGTCGCCCCCGTCTACGGGAACGGGCCCTCGCTGGAGGAATTCACCCAGCAGACCCCGCTGACCGTGGGCTCCCCGCAGCAGGTCATCGAGAAGACGCTGTCCTTCCGCGACTACGCGGGCGACTACCAGCGCCAGCTGTTCCTCATGGACCACGCGGGGCTGCCGCTGAAGACCGTGCTGGAGCAGATCGACCTGCTGGGCGAGGAAGTCGTGCCGGTGCTGCGCAAGGAGTTCGCCAAGGGGCGCCCGGCCGGCGTGCCGGACGCGCCGACCCACGCCTCGCGGCTGGCCGCCCGAGAGGTGAGCACCGTATGAGCGTCGTCGTCGTGTCGGCCGGCCTGAGCGTGCCGTCGTCCACCCGCCTGCTCGGGGAGCGGCTCGCGGCCGCGGCCACCGGGCAGGCCCCGGAGGACGTGCGGGTGATCGAGCTGCGGGACCTCGCGGTCGACATCGCGCACAACTTCACCAGCGGTTTCCCGGCACCGGCGCTCGCCGACGCGATGGACGCGGTGACCGGGGCGGACGGGCTGGTCGTGGTCACGCCGGTGTTCTCGGCGTCGTACAGCGGGCTGTTCAAGTCGTTCTTCGACGTGCTCGGCGTACGGGACCGGGAGGCCCTGGACGGTAAGCCGGTGCTGATCGCCGCGACCGGGGGCACGCCCCGGCACTCGCTGGTACTGGAGCACGCCCTGCGCCCCCTCTTCGCCCACCTGCGCGCGATCGTCGTCCCCACGGGGGTGTACGCCGCGTCCCAGGACTGGGGTGACAAGGGCCTGGACGCCCGGATCGAGCGGGCGGCGGGCGAACTGGCCGCCCTGACGGGCGCGCTGTCGGCCGCCTCCGGCGGTGCTTCCGTAGCTACGGACGGCGTTACGGACGGCGGTACGGGCGGTGACGCGATCAGCGTCACGCGCGGGGGCGCGGCCGCCGACAAGTTCGACGCGCGCAATGTGGTGCCGTTCGAGGAGCAGCTGGCCGCGCTGCGGTCGGCGGGCTGAGCGCGCCAGGGCGCTGAGCGCGCCGAGGGTGCCGAAGGCGCGAACGTGCCGACGGCGCCGAGTACAGAACTCCCGGCGGTCTTCTCTGGACAGCGGCCGTCGGGTGAGGCGACCGGTTCCGTCCGGTTCCGGTCGCTCGCGAGGAGCCGGTCGCGGGTGGGGACGCCTGCGACCGGACCGCGGGCGAGGCCGTGCGTCGGACCGCGACCGGACCACGGGGTCGTACGGCAGTCCGGGGGAGAGAGCGGGGGGAACAAGAAGACGGCGGTGTCCGGGCCACCGGTCGTCCGCCGGGGCGGCGGTCCTTGGCAGACTGGCACCGTGCCCCCTACCGTGCCCCGTACCCCCGCCGTGCTGCTCGCCGAGGACGACCGTGCCATCCGCAACGCCCTGGCGCGTGCCCTGACCCTGGAGGGCTACCGGGTCACCGCGGTCGCCGACGGCGCCGAGGCGCTGGCGCAGGTCCACCGCAGCCGGCCCGACGTCCTCGTGCTGGACGTGATGATGCCCGTCATCGACGGGCTCCAGGTGTGCCGGGTGCTGCGCGCCGAGGGCGACCGCACCCCCGTACTGATGCTGACGGCGCTGGTGGAGACCGCCGACCGGATCGCGGGGCTGGACGCGGGCGCCGACGACTACGTCGTCAAGCCGTTCGACGTCGAGGAGGTCTTCGCCCGGCTGCGCGCCCTGCTGCGCCGGGTGGCACCCGCACCCACGCCCGAGTCCGCACCCGCACCCACGCCCGAGTCCGCACCCGCGCCCGAGTCCGCCGAGTCGTCGGGGCGGCAGCCGTCGTCCGGGACCCCTGGGACACCCACACCCAGGAACTCCGGGACACCCAGGACGTCGGGCGGGCGACCGGACGATCCGGTGGCAGGGCGGTTCGTCGACGCGGCCGGGCTGCGCATGGACCCGCGGGCGCGCCGGGCCTGGCGGGGCCGGCGGGAGCTGGAGCTGACCCGGACCGAGTTCGAGCTGCTGGAGCTGCTGGTCCGCAACGCGGGCATCGTCCTCGACCACTCGACCATCTACGACCGCATCTGGGGCTACGACTTCGGTCCCGGTTCAAAGAACCTCGCCGTCTACGTCGGCTATCTGCGCCGCAAACTCGACGAACCCGGGGCGCCGCAGCTGATCCACACGGTGCGCGGGGTGGGTTACGTGCTGCGGGAGGACTGAGTGGCGCGCGACACCGCCGACGCCTCGGGCGTCTCACATACCCCGGGCGCCTCACGTTCCCCGGGCGTCTCACGTTCCCCGGGCGTCTCACGTTCCCCGGGCGTCTCACATACCCCGGGCATCTCACGTTCCCCGGGCGCGTCGCGCACTCCGGGTGCGTCGCATACTTCGGGTACCCCGGCCGGACGGCGTCGGCTGCGGCTGCTGTCGCTCGGCGCCAAGTTCGCGGTGGCCTTCGCCGCCGTGACGGCCACGGTCACCGTTCTGGTCGGCATCCTGTCGTACGGCGCCGCCGCCCGGCTGCTGCGGGTGGACCAGCAGATGGTGTTCGACGAGGTCGTGCAGGATCTGCGCGGCGAGGTCCGGGCGAACCGGATGTCACCGGTCGACTTCTCCTCCGCCGCCCCCGGCCACGACCTGGTGCGGCCCGCCCGGACGGACGTCCAGGTGCTCGGGCCGGACGGCCGGATCGTCGACCCGGGCGACCCGGGGCTGCCGGTGGTCGCCGTCGACCGCGCGGTCGCGGGCGCCGCCACGGCCGGGCGGGTGGTCGAACACGCGGACGTCGCCGTCGGCGACGACATCTACCGCGTCGCGACTGTCGCGCTGGGCGAAGGCCGGGGCGCGGTGCAGGTCGCGCAGGAGTTCAGCGATATCGAGGACCTGCTGCGGGCCCTCCAGCGGCGCACGCTCGTCCTGATGGCGGCGGTGGTGATCGCGGCCGGTCTGTTCGGCTGGTGGCTGGCCCGGCGGATCACCCGCCGCCTGGTCGTCCTCACCGCCGCCGCCGAGGACGTCGCCCGCACCCGCAGGCTCGGCATCCAGGTGCCCGTCACCGGTCACGACGAGGTGGGGCGGCTCGGCCGCGCCTTCGACCGGATGCTCGGCCGGCTCGCCCAGTCCGAGGACGACCAGCGCCGGCTCGTCCAGGACGCGGGCCATGAACTGCGTACCCCGCTCACCTCCCTGCGGACCAACATCTCCCTGCTGCGCCGTATCGACGAACTTCCTTCCGACACCCGTGAGGAACTCGTCACCGACCTCACCCAGGAGGCCCGTGAGCTGACCGACCTGGTCAACGAACTCGTCGAACTCGCGGCCGGCCAGTCCGACACCGAGCCGCCGTGCCGGGTCGACCTCGCCGACCTCGCCGAGGACGTGGCCGAACTGGCCCGGCGCCGGGGCGGCCGCGAGATCACCGTCCACGCGAGCGGCGACACCACGACCGACGGACGGCCCGGAATGCTGACGCGGGCGGTGTCCAACCTGGTCGAGAACGCCGTCAAGTTCGACCGGAACGGCACCGCGCCCATCGACATCACGGTTGCCGGGCCCGCGCGGTCGGGCACGGTACGGGTGGAGGTCCGCGACCGGGGGCCCGGCATCGCCGCAGGCGATCTGGTCCGCGTCTTCGACCGCTTCTTCCGCGCCGCCGACGCCCGCTCCCTCCCCGGCTCGGGCCTCGGCCTGTCCATCGTCCGCGAGGTGGCCCTGGCCCACGGGGGCGCCCCGTACGCCGTCCGCCGGCCCGGCGGCGGAACGGTGATCGGCTTCACGGTGGGCGGCGGCCCGCTGACGGATCCCGACGACGAGGGCCCGGGCCCCTGACACGCCGGTGCCGATGCCGGTGTCATGCGACCGCCACCGCCACCGCCACCGCCACCGCCACCGCCACCGCCACCGCCACCGCCACCGCCGCCGCCGCCGCGGTCGCCGCGTACGGACCGCCGGAGGTGAGCATGTATGCGAGCGGGGCGCTCCGTACGCGTCCCGGGAGGGGAGGAGTGGCGACGTGCTGACCGATGAGGAGGCCGCCGCGCTGGCGGCGATCGACGAGGCGGCCCTGGGGCGGACCCTGCTGGAACTGATCGGTGCGCCGAGCGTGACCGGGAGCGCCGCCGAGTCCGAACTCCAGCACCAACTGGCCGGCCGGCTGGAATGGCTGGGGATGGAGGTCGACCTGTGGTCCATGGACCTGCCCGCGCTGCGCGCCCGCCCCGGCTTCCCGGGCATGGAGGTGCCCCGCGAGGAGGCGTGGGGCCTGGTCGGGACCACCCCCGACGGCGGTGACGGGCCCACCCTGATCCTCCAGGGCCATGTCGACGTCGTACCGCCCGGCGACCTCGAGGCCTGGGGGGACGGCGACCCGTTCGTCCCGCGTGTGACCGGGGACGTCGTACACGGGCGCGGTGCCTGCGACATGAAGGCGGGGCTCGCCGCGCACCTCGCCGCCCTCGCCGCGATACGGACGGCCGGGATACGGCTGCGCGGCCGGGTCGCCGCCCACTTCGTCGTCGGCGAGGAGGACGGCGGCATCGGCGCGTTCGGCACCCTGGAGCGCGGACACGGGGGTGACGCCTGCGTCATCGCCGAACCCACCGGATCCACCCTGATCACCGCGAACGCGGGCGCCCTGACGTTCCGGCTCGCGGTGCCCGGCAAGGCGGCGCACGGCAGCGCGCGGGAGCAGGGGGTGAGCGCGGTCGACGCGTATCTGCCCCTGCACCGGGCGCTTGCCGGCCTGGAGGCCGAGCGGAACCGGGACCCGTCCCCGCTGCTCGCCGAGTACCCGATCCCGTACGCGCTGTCGGTGGGCACCGTACGGTCCGGGGACTGGGCGAGCAGTGTGCCGGACCTGCTGGTCGCCGAGGGCCGGCTCGGCGTACGCCTCGGCGAGGACCCGGCCGAGGCGCGCGCCGACCTGGAGCGGTGCGTGGCGCGGGCCTGCGCCGCCGACCCCTGGCTGCGCGACCACCCGGCGACGGTGACCTGGCCGGGCGGGCAGTTCGCGAGCGGCCGGCTGGAGGAGGGCCACCCGCTGCCGGACCTCGTCGGCGCCGCGTACACGGACGCCACGGGCGGCCCGGCACCCCGGCAGCGCGGTGCGACGTACGGCAGCGACCTGCGGCACTACACCGGCGCGGGGATACCGACGCTGCAGTTCGGGCCGGGGGACATCACGGTGGCGCACAGCGCGCGCGAGCACGTGTCCCTGCGGGAGACGGTGGCGGCGGCCCGGACCCTGGTGCTCACGGTGCTGCGGACGGTGGGGACCAAATGAGGAAACCAGGTGAGGTGGATCAGGTGAGGGGGACCGCGTGAGGCGGACGGTGACGGCGCTCACTGTCACACGCGGGGTCCTGTGCCACACTCGCCCCGCCGTGGTCGAACGCGCGTACGTGCATGAGGAGTCGCGCGTACGTGCATGGGGGCCGCGCGTGCCGGAATGACTCCCGCGCTTTTTGTTATCCGGCCCTCGGTGACGGCTCTCCTCCTGTGACAGCGCAGTACGAGCCAGGACCGAGAAGGAGCGTGGACGAGCGTGGCAGCGAGCAGCGAACCCGGCAGGGAGACGGTCGAGGCCGCACAGCGCGGCGACATGCGGGCCCAGGACGAACTCGTCGCCGCCCACCTCCCGTTGGTCTACAACATCGTGGGCCGGGCCCTGAACGGCCACCCCGACGTCGAGGACGTGGTGCAGGAGACCATGCTCCGCGCCCTCGGCTCGCTCGGCTCGCTGAAGGACCCCGACAGGTTCCGGTCCTGGCTGGTCGCCATCACCATGAACCAGATACGTCACCACTGGCGCAGTGAGAGCCACGGCGGGGCGGCGCCGGTCCGTTCGGGCCTGCACGACGCGTACGACGTCGCCGACCCGGGCGCCGACTTCGTGGACCTGACGATCCTGCGGCTCGGGCTGGAGGGCCAGCGGCGGGAGGCCGCCGAGGCCACCCGCTGGCTGGACCCCGACGACCAGGCCCTGCTGTCGCTGTGGTGGCTGGAGGCGGCGGGCGAGCTGACGCGGGCGGAGGTCGCCGCCGCACTGGAACTGCCGCCGCAGCACACCGCGGTGCGCGTGCAGCGGATGAAGGCCCAGCTGGAGACGGCCCGGCTGGTGGTGCGGGCGCTGTCCGCGCAGTCGCGCTGCGTACTGCTGGACGACATGACGGAGGCCTGGGACGGCGTCCCCTCGGCGCTGTGGCGCAAGCGCATCGCACGCCACGCCCGGGACTGCACCGTCTGCGCGGGCTTCCAGTCGGGGCTGGTCCCGGCGGAGGGCCTGCTGGTCGGACTGGGCCTGGTGCCGGTGGCGGCGGGCCTGCTCGCCGCTCTCGGCACCGGGGCCGGAACGACGAAGGCGGTGCCGGTGTCCTTCGCGAGCCACGCGACGGCGGGCTCGGAGGACATACCGACAGGGTCGTACGGGGACACGGGCGGCCCGGCGCCCGCCGGCTCCCCGGCCGAGACCCTCGCAACGGTGGAGGTGGGCCGCCGCGCGAACCGCCACACCAGCAGCCACGGCAACGGCCACGGCCGTACGGACGTCCCCGCGGGCAGCCGCGCACAGAGCCGCGCACGGCGCCGGCGGAGCAGGAACATCGCGGCCGTGGCCGCGGCGCTGCTCGTCACCGGCGGCGCGATATCCGGATGGGTCCTCCTGACACCGGACGGCGAAGCGGACAAGGTGCAGTCGGCCTCCACCGGCCGCCCCGAGTCCACCACGTCCGAGCCCGCGTCACCGAACCCTTCCCCCTCCGCGTCTGCCTCCGCCTCCGTCTCCGCCTCCGCGTCGTCCTCACCCTCACCCTCACCCTCGGCCTCCGCCTCCGCCTCCGCCTCGCCGGACGCCTCACGGGGGCCGAAGTCCTCGGCCACACCGAGCTCCGAGGCGACCCGTACGAAGTCCGCCCCCGCGGCCCCCGCACAACCGGAGAAGACGTCGGCGCGCCCCGGGACGACACCGCCCACCGCACCCGCGGCCGCCCCGGGAGGCACCCAGGCCACCCAGGTCCTGGCCCTCACCAACACCGAGCGTGCCGCGGCGGGTTGCTCACCGGTGACGCTCGACAACCGGCTGAACAAGGCGGCCCAGCTGCACAGCGAGGACATGTCCGCCAACAACTACTTCTCGCACACCGGGCAGAACGGCAGCAGTTTCGTCGACCGTGTCACGGCACAGGGCCACCCGAGCCCGGGTGCCGAGAACATCGCCCGCGGCCAGAGCTCCGCCGAGAGCGTCATGGAGGCGTGGATGAACTCCGAGGGCCACCGCGCGAACATCCTCAACTGCTCGCTCAAGACGATGGGCGTCGGAGTGGTCACGAGCGACTGGACCTGGACCCAGGTCTTCGGCCGCTGACCACCCTGTTGGTGGCAGGTGGATTCGGCCCCACGCCGACGCCGAGGCAGGCTCAGCGTGCTCCCGTTGCTCGCACGTCAGCCCGTTGCCCCGAAAGTGGGGGTTGGTCACCCCCTGCGACGGCGATACGGGGAGGAATGCGCCAGTAGAAGGGTTCTGTGAAGGTCCCGGAACGGCGGGGCCGGGCGGAGGCGGCACGGTGCCCGGCCGTCGCCCTCCCGGCGCCGGAACCGCGGTGACCGCGGGCACGTGCGAGGGACGTGACATTGCTTCACCCCTCACGGCGGCGTGGCCACTTCCTGACCGCCACCGCCACCGCCACCGGCAACGTCACCGACAACGCCCTGCTCATTCAGCGAACCGTCCCATGAGTGCCCCGCCGCACGACGACCGAAGCCATCGGACATGCTCGTTCGTCAGCAGTCCCGCCAAGGCCATCGGGCGACTTTCGTCGTCGGCCGGTGCGACCAAGGGCCACTGCGCCGGCCGTCCGGGGGCCCTAACGTGAGCGCGTGACTCGTGTGGAATCCATGACTTCGGCAGCGTCGGCTCTGCGGGCACCGGTGGTGAGGGCGCGCTGGGCATCCCGGTCGGCCGCACCGGTGCGGAACCTCTTTGCTCCCGGCATGTGGCCCGCCCGGCGCATCGTGGGCGAGTCGCTGCTGAGTTCGGCCCTGGCCCTGCTGGCGATGGGTCTTGAACTACTGGACAACGGAAGCCTGATGTGGGCCGTCGGCGTCGGACTGGCGATCGGGCTGCTCTCGCCGCTGCGCCGGGTGCTGCCCGCGACCGTACTGCTGGCGACCGCCGTCGGCTCCGCGGTGATCAGCGGGCTGACAGCGCTTCTTCTCGTCGCCGCCTGGTCGGCCGGGCGGCGGATCGGCGGACTTGGCAGGGCCTCCGGTGTCTTCGCCCTGGCCTATGCCCTCGCCTTCGGTTCCGACCTGTGGAACCTGCCTCACTACTCCCTGTCCTTCCTGACCTTCGGCGCCCTGTTGGTGCTGGTCATGATCTTCGTGCCGGGTCTCGCCGGACGCTACTGGGCGCAGCGCCGGACACTGGCCGACATCCTCGGCGAGTACCGCACCCAACTCCTCCGTGAGCGCGAGATCATCGCCGAGCACGCCCGGATACGGGAGCGTCAGCGCATCGCGCACGACATGCACGACAGCCTCGGCCACCAGCTCGCGCTGATCGCGGTGCACACCGGCGCGCTGGAGGTCGACCCGTCACTGACCGGACGGCAGCACGAGGCGGTCGGAGTGCTGCGCGAGGCCTCGGTGGCCGCTATGCACGAACTGCGCGACGTGGTCGGGGTGTTGCGGGACAACGCCGAGGCGTCCGACCCCGAGGGCGCCCCGGGGGCCGCGGAACCGGACGGTGAGAACCCCACACCGCGGTCACGCGGCGTGGCCGGTATCGACAGCCTGGTGGAGACCTCCCGAAAAGCGGGTACGCCCGTGGAGTTGCTGTGCTCGGGCGAAGCGCATCCCCTCAACCCCACCGCCGGCCACGCGGCGTACCGGCTGGTCCAGGAGGGCCTGACCAACGCGCACAAGCACGCCCCCGGCGCCTCGATCACCGTCGGCCTGCGGTACGAGCCGGACTCGCTGGTCGTCGAGGTCGCCAACGGCCCGGCGGTGGAGCCCGCGCACCACGATGTGGCGAGCGGCGGCCAGGGGCTGACCGGGCTGGGGGAGCGGGCCCGGCTCGTCGGCGGCATGGTGCACGCGGGCCCCACGGAGGACGGCGGGTTCCGGCTGGCGGGCGTACTGCCGTACACGTCACCGGGTGACGGCTTTCCGAAGCCGGCACCCGGTGCGGCCACGACGACGTTCGTCGCACGCACGGACGACTTCCGGGCGAAGAACTCGGCGGGCCTCTCCGGTCAGAGTGATCCGGTCCTCGAACGGATCGCTCTCCCCAAGGAGTTGGCCAAGGCAATGAGCAGGAACAAGACGCGCAACGGAGTGGCCGTCGGATGCGGAGTGGCGGCCCTGGCCGTCCTGCTGCTGGCGATCGCGGCGGTCGTCGGAGTGGTACTCCTCTTCCGCGAGGCGGACAAGAGCATGATCGAGCCGAAGGAGTACGACGCCATCAAGGTCGGCCAGTCCGAGACGGAGGTCCGCGACCGGCTGCCCGACGGCGACTCGTTCCTGGCCGAGGACCTGGAGAAGGACGCGCCCCCCGTGCCCGCGGGGGCGGAATGCCTCAGCCTCCTCTCCACGGAGGTCGGGGACGACTGGGACACGGAACCGGCGTACCGGTTCTGCTTCAAGGACGGAAAGCTGATCGAGAAGAAGACCTTCGAAGCCGAGGTCTAGAACGCGGGATGAAGTTCCCGCCCGCCCTGCGGACGGAGGGACGGATGGACGGACGGACGGATGGACGGACGGCGTGGCTTGCGCGGCGGCTCTGGCGGGCGGAAACCTGATGCCTCGCCGTACGGCGAGCGTCCGGATCGGGGATGATGACCGGGTGCTCGCAGGTATGGCCGCTCAGGACCGCACAGGAGAGTCGTGATCAGGGTTCTCGTCACGGATGACGAACCGCTCATTCGGGCAGGAATCAGGATGATCCTCGCCTCGGCCGATGACATCGAGGTCGTTGCCGAGGCGGCGAACGGCAGGGAGGCGGTCGAACTCGCCCGCACCCAGCGCGTCGACGTCGCGCTGCTCGACCTCCAGATGCCGGTCATGGACGGGCTGACGGCCCTGGCCGAGCTGCACCGGACCGCCCCCCGGGTGCGCGTGCTGATCCTGACGACGTTCGGCGAACAGCGGAACGTGCTGCGCGCCCTGGCCGAGGGAAGCGCGGGTTTCCTGCTGAAGGACTCGGCGCCCGCGGAACTCATGCGCGCGGTACGGGCGGCGGCGGCCGGCGAGGCGTACCTGTCCCCCGGCGCCGCTCGGCACGTCGTGGACTCGCTGGCCTCCGGCGGAACGGCACGGCGTGCCGAGCAGGCCCGCCGCCGGCTCGAGAAACTGACCGACCGCGAACGCGAGGTCCTGGCCCTGCTGGGCGAGGGCCTGTCCAACGCGCACGCCGGTCAGCGGATCCACATGAGCGAGGCCACGGTCAAGACGTACGTGAGCCGCATACTCGCCAAGCTGGAGTGCGAGAACCGGGTCCAGGCCGCACTACTGGCCCGGGACGCCGGCCTCGGAGCCTGACGGCGGCCTCGGAGCCCGACGGCGACCGTTCTGCCCCCGGGGCCGAGGCCCTGTCGCCGGGCACATGACGAGGGCGGGACCCGAAAGCCCCGCCGGCGCTCCGTGAAACCCCGGGTCAGGGCCGCACCAGGCAGTACGGCTGATGTCCTGCCTCGTGGAGGCGGTGCGAGAAGTCCTGCCGCTCGTGGAGCGATCGGGAGCGAACCGATGCCACGCGACCGCATGCGGAAACCCGGCTCGCGGGCGAAGGACGCAGGCCCCCGCGGACCGGCGCCGACGAGGTGGATGATCGGCCGCGGCAGGGGACACGCCGTCGTCCACGCCTACCACTGACGCCCACCCCCGCCGGGGCCGCGCCCGGGCCGGCCTGCACCGGCGGGGGTGTCCCGGGCGCGGCGGTGTCCACCGCCCGGGTCCGGCTTCTCCGCCGGTGGGCGTTACCGGCCGAGGGTGTCGAGGGTGGCGTCGAGGTCGGTGGTGCGGGGCTGGTTGTGGGGGAGTTTGGCGAGCAGGGCGGCCATGCCGCAGGTGTTGGTGGCGGCGGAGAAGACCAGGCCGCTTCCGACGGCGGCGGACAGCCAGCGGGCGGGCCGGTAGCGGGTGCCGAGTGCGAGGCCGGCGACGACGAGGGCTCCGGCGGCGAGGCGCACCTGGCGTTCCATGGGCCAGGTGACCTTGTTGGTGTCGCGGTGGGCGGGGTGGCCCTGTTGGATCCAGGCGGTGGTGCCGCCGGTGAGGGTGGCGGCGGGGATGTCGGCGGCGGCGAGCTGTTCGCAGGCGGTGGCGGAGCGGTTGCCGGAGGCGCAGACCATCAGCAGTCGGCCGCGGGCGGCTGCCGTCTTGAGGGCGGGGAGTGCGGTGCGCAGGTGGTCGAGGGGGATGTTGTGGGCGCCGGGGAGGTGGCCGGAGGCGTATTCGCCGGGAGTGCGTACGTCGATGACGGTGTAGTGGTGCAGCTCGTCGGCGGCCTGGGCGGGGTGGAGGGCGGTGGGGGTGTTCACGTGCTGGGATTCCTTTTCTCGGAGGGCGCCAAACGGACTAGAATACCCGAGGGGGTATCGATTCAGGAGGAAGCGTGGAGCTGGAGATGGCGGCCGATGAGCTCAAGAGCGTGCTCAACCGGCTGCGGCGGGCCCAAGGGCAGATCGCCGGGATCATCAAGATGATCGAGGACGGCCGGGACTGCGAGGACGTGATCACGCAGCTCGCCGCGGTCTCCAGGGCGCTGGACCGGGCCGGGTTCGCGATCATCGCGACGGGGTTGCAGCACTGCATGGCCGAGGGCGGACAGGTGGACGGTGACCGGGACCGGATGCGCGCCCGCCTGGAGAAACTGTTCCTGTCCCTGGCCTGAGCCCCACCTCACGTCGCGGCGTCGACGAGCATGAAGGCGGCCACGGCCAGTAGGACCACCGCGAAGGCGCGCTGCAGACGGGGTCCGGAGACCTTCACGGCGAGGCGCTTGCCGTCCCAGGCGCCCAGGACCGCGGCGGCGATGAAGGGACCGATCACCGCCCAGTCGAGGGAGACGGCGGCGCCCGAACGGGTGGCGAGCGAGGCCAGGGAGTTGGCCGTGATGACCAGCAGGCTGGTGCCGACGGCGGCCTGCATCTCGAAGGCCAGGACGGTGACCAGGGCGGGGACGGCGAGGAAACCGCCGCCCACGCCCAGCAGTCCGGTCAGCGCGCCCAGCCCCGCCCCGGCCCCGGCTGCCCTGCCCGGTCGTACCGCGCTGCGTCCGGCGCCGACCGTGCCGGCGGGCCGGAGCATTCTGAGTGCGGCGAGGGCTGCGACGGCGGCGAAGGCGAGGGTGAGGGCGGCCTGGGGCAGGCGGGCGGCGGCGGCTCCCGCCAGAGCGGCGGGCAGGAGACCGGCGGCGGCGAACGCCGCTCTGGCTTTCCACCGCACGTGCCCGGCGCGGGCGTGGGCGTACAGGGCGGTCAGGGAGGTGGCGGTGACGATGACGAGGCCGGCGGTGGTGGCCGCGGCGGGGGTGAAGCCGAGCAGGTAGATCAGGGCCGGTACGGCCAGGACGCTGCCTCCACCGCCGAGGGCACCCAGCGCCAGGCCGACCACGGCCCCCGCGATCAGGGCCAGGATCAGGGCGCTCACGCGATCCGGCCGCCCTGCCCGCGCTTGTCGACGACCGGCAGTCCGGCCTTCGCCCAGGCGTTCATGCCGCCGGTCACGTCGACGGCGTCGACGCCGCGGGAGGCCAGGAGCTTGGCGGCCTGCCGCGAACGGTGCCCGGAGCGGCAGATCGCCACCACCGGCCGGCCCTGCGCGTCCGGCGGCAGGGCGGCTCCGGCCGGCAGCCGGGTCAGGGGCAGATGGACGGCGCCGGGTGCGTGCCCGGCCTTCCACTCCGGCGCCTCGCGCACGTCGAGCAGTACGGCGGTGCCGTCGCCGGTTCGGGTGCGGGCCTGCTCGGGGGTGAGGCGGCCTGTGCCGCGTCGGAAAAGGAACATGGTCGTGCCCTCGGCTTGGGTGAGCGGATTGGCTGGTCAGTGGTGGGCCACGGTCAGGCCCGCCTCGCCGGCGGCGTCGAAGCCGTCGTCGACGGCGACCACGTCCCGCCCGGCGGCGTCCAACAGGGAGGCGGCGATCGCCGCGCGCATCCCGCCTGCGCAGTGCACCCACACGGTCCCGGGCGGCACCTCACCGATCCGGCCGTGCAGCTCGTGGATCGGGATGTGCACCGACCCCTCGACGTATCCCGCGGCGCGTTCGGAATTCCGGCGCACGTCCAGCACCACCATCTCCTCGCCGCGCTCGTGCACTTCGGCGAGGTCGGCGAAGCGGGCGCGCGGGAACGAGGCGAGCTCCTCGCCGGAGCGCACCCAGTCCGCCGGGTCGCCGGTGGCGGCTGCGGCCGGCCGGTCGATGCCGACCCTGACCAGCTCACGCTGCGCGTCGGTGATCTGCGCGGCTGTATCGGCGAGCAGGGTGACGGGCTTGCCCCACGGGATCAGCCAGGCCAGGTAGGTGGCGAGCTTGCCCTCGCCCTCGAAATTGAACGATCCGGCCACGTGCCCTTCGGCGAAGGCGACCCGGCTGCGCAGGTCCACCACCCACTCGCCCGCCGCCAACCGCTTCGCGATCCGTGCGGCGTCGGCGGGCCCGGGCGGGGTCAGGTCGACGGGCGCGGGGCCGTCGGCGTTGGCCGGACCCATGTGCGCGTAGTACGCGGGCACGTCGTCCAGGCCCGCGAGTATCCGCGCGACGAAGATGTCCACGTCCAGGGTCAGCGCGTCGTTGGTCTTGCGCTCCCTGCCGATCGTGGTCGTGTCCCCCTCGGCCTGGGAGGAGGAGCAGAAGCTGCCGAAGCCGTGGGTGGGCAGCACCGGCACCTCGTCGTCCAGCTCATCGGCCAGCCGATGGGCGGAGGCGTGCTGGGCGCGGGCCAGCTGCTCGGTCAGCCGGGGCTCCACCAGATCCGGACGGCCCACCGAGCCGATCAGCAGCGAGCCGCCGGTGAACACCGCCACCGCACGTCCGTTCTCCTCGAGTGCGTAGGAGGTGTGGTGCGGGGTGTGCCCTGGAGTGGCGAGCGCCCGCAGCGCCAGACCCACGTCCACCGTCACCGTGTCGCCGTCGGCGACCGGGGTGCGGGCGAAGGACACGTGGGCCGCGGCCGGGACCAGATAGGAGGCGCCGGTGACGCGGGCCAGCTCCAGGCCGCCGGTGACGTAGTCGTTGTGCACGTGGGTCTCCGCCACGTACGCGATCCGTACCCCCCGCCGGGCAGCGGCCGCGATCACTCGGTCGACGTCACGCGGCGGATCGACGACGACCGCGGCTTGTGGACCGCCGGCCAGGTAGCTGCGGTTGCCCAGGCCCTCGAACTCCAGAGTGTCGATGAAGAACACAGGTATGGCTCCTTCCCGGAACGGTGTACCCCCGGGGGTATCTGTCTCTCACTCTAACAGCAATACCCAGGGGGGTATTTCTTGAGGTGGAAGGATCCCGTTTCCGGCATTTCCTCCAAGGTTCCGGGAGCCCGCCGCGGCATCGAGGGCAGGGTGCCCGCATCGCCGAAGGAGCGGCGCACCGTCCGCCTCGCCACCCTCGATACGGAGGGGGCCGGCTGGTCGATCCGTCCGGTACGGGGTTCGCGGCCCGTACCTGCCGGAGCTTCTCGGAGGGGGAACCTCTCGGTCGGCTGCGTCCGGCAGGGACGGGAACTCAGGGACCGGCCGGGGCGGTGGAGACCGCGACGCCGATCACGAAGCCGCACGAAGCGGAAACCGGCACGGTCGGCAGCGGACCCGCGCGGCGCGCCGGGCGGACAGCGGCGGCTGGCCCCGAGGCGGCGTCTCCGAGGTGGCGTCTCCGAGGTGGGGGTCGAGGAGTTCGGCTGACCGCAGGACGGCCTGCCGTACAGCACGCAGCCCTCCGCTGATGGGGGCGAGGCGACCAAGACCTCCTCCGGTACAGGCGGCAGGAGACGGAGGCGGTTGCCTCCGGGGCTGCGAAGGGGTCGGTTCCGGTCGATGAGAATGGTGGGGGAGCCGGTCATGCCGAGCTGTGCGGCCTGCGCCTCGCCCGTGACCTCGACGGCCCGGCAGGCAAGTGACAGCAAGGGCGAGGACGAGGTCGGGTGGGTCACAGGTGAGACGGTGGAGCACTACCGTGGATCCATGACGGCACCCTTGGACGTGTTGGTGGTCGGCGGGGGACCCACCGGGCTCGCGCTCGCCGCACAACTGCGCACCTACGGCACGTCCTTCCGGATCGTCGACCGCTCCTTGGACCGGGTCCGTGAGTCGCGCGCGCTGGGCATCCAGCCGCGCACGCTGGAGGCGCTCGCCGGGTTCGGGGTGACGGACGAACTCGTCGCATGCGGCAACCCTGCGATGCAACTCAGGATGCATCTGCCGCGGCGGGTGGTGCGGATGCCGTTGTTCGACATCGGGCTGGCCGATACCGCCTACCCGTTCCTGCTGTTCCTCTCCCAGGCGGAGACCGAGCGCATTCTCTCGGAGTATCTGGCGGGGCTGGGCGTGGCTGCGGAACGCGGCACCGAGCTGGTCCGTATGGAGCGCACGGGCTCGTTCGTCTCGTGCCGGCTGCGGCGCGGTGACGGGCACGAGGAGACGGTGGCCGCGCGGTACGTCGTGGGCTGCGACGGCGCGCACAGCACCGTGCGGGTCCAGGCGGGCATCGGCTTCCAGGGGTCCACCTATCCACAGACCTTCCTGCTCGCCGACCTGGAGGCCGACGGGCTGGAGCCCGGGGCCGTCCACACCTACCTGACCGGAGCCGGGATGCTCTTCTTCTTCCCGCTCGGCTCACCGGCCACCTGGCGGATGCTCGCCATGCGCCCACCGAACGCCTCGGATACCGAGGTGAGTCTGAGGCTCCTGCAGGACATCGCGGATGAGTACACGGCGGACCGGCTGGTGTTGCGGGATCCGGCGTGGATGACCGACTTCCGGCTCCACAACCGCGGCGCCGCCCACTACCGCTCGGGGCCTTTCTTCCTCGCCGGGGACGCAGCACACATCCACAGCCCGGCCGGCGCGCAGGGCATGAACACCGGCATCCAGGACGCACTCAACCTGGGCTGGAAACTCGCCCTCGTGTGCCAGGGAAAAGCGCCGGAGGAGCTGTTGGGGACGTACGAGGCCGAACGCGCTCCGGTCGGCCGCAGTGTGCTGCGCTTCACCGACCGCGCCTTCACCATCGGTACCAGCGGCAACCCGGTCATCCGCTTCGCCCGCACCCGACTTGCGCCGCGCCTGGCTCCATTGGCGCTGCGGGCGAGCGGCCCGCGGGGACGCGTCTTCCGTACGGTGTCGGAGCTGGGCATCCACTACCGGCGCAGCCCTGCCACGGTCGCAGGTCCGCAGCTGCCGAGACGCGGTCCGCGGGCGGGCGACCGGCTACCGGACCTGCCGAGCGGGCTGCAGGCGCGAACAGCCGGTCCGGGTTGGCACCTGCTCCTGTCCGGGCCGCCCACGCTGTGGAGCGACAAGCTGCTCGCTTCAGTGGTGCGCGGACGGGACGACCTGATCAGCGTCCACCGCATCGGCCGGGAGAGCCCGTGGCCCGCCGTGGCTCACGGACTCGTACGCCCCGACGGCTACTTCGGCTACGTCGCTCGCGGGGCACACCTGGAAGGGCTGCGCGCGTATCTCGACCGCTGGCTGCCCCCACGGCGCCACTGAGGTCACGCCTCCCGTGTGGCGTTGATCTCGGCGATCAGGTCCTCGATGCGCTTCCTGATCTCGTCGCGGATGGGCACCTTTGCCCTGGGCAAGGCGATCGGCCTCGCCTACGACCGGACCACCACCCTCGCCTTCACCGCGGCGGGCAACAACTTCGAGCCGGCCATCGCGGTCGCCATCGCCACCTTCGGCGTCACCTCCGGCCAGGCCCTGTCCGGTGTCGTGGGCCCGCTGATCGAAGTGCCGGTGCTGGTCGGCCTGGTCTACGTGTCGCTGGCCTGGCGCAAGAGGTTCACCGCCGCACAGCTGGGTTCATGGCACAGCACACGGACGTGGTGGTGGTCGGCGGCGGCCAGGCAGGGCTCGCCGCCGGCTACCACCTGCGTCGCCAGGGCATCGACTGCACCATCCTCCACGCCGATCCCGCGCCGGGCGGGGCCTGGCTGCCCGCCCTGGCCATCGCTCTGGCCGCCCTCGCGGCCGGCACCTGGTGGGCCGGCCGGCGCCGCCGATCCTGCTCCTGCACCACCAGCGCCAGCGCCGGCGGTCCGGGCTGCGGTTGTGTGAAGGCGTCCGCCCCCGCGACGGCCCGGTCGTCGTCGGACGCATAGGGTCGATGTGCCCGAGTCGGCCGGGCCGGTGGGACGGAAGAGGGATCGTGTGGGGAAGGCGGTAGTGGCACAGCAGCAGGACGAGGGCCTGGTGGCGGCGATGGAGCGGCGCCAGGTCGCCGTCTACCTCGGGGCGATCGCCGCAGGAGGTGCGGTCGGCCTGACCGCCCCGTCGGCCGGGCCGGGCCTGGAGCACGCCATCAACCCCGTGCTCGCCGCCCTGCTGTATGTCACCTTCCTCCAGGTCCCGGCCGCCGAGCTGCTGCGCTCCCTGCGCGCGGGCCGCTTCCTGGCCGCCGCCCTGGTGGTGAACTTCGTGGTGGTGCCGGCCGTCGTCGCCATCCTGTTCGCGTTCCTCCCCGGCGACCAGGCGGTGCGGATCGGGGTGCTGCTGGTGCTGCTCGCGCCGTGCGTGGACTACGTGATCGTCTTCAGCGGTCTGGCAGGCGGCAGCAGCCAGCGGCTCCTGGCCGCGACCCCGCTGCTGCTGCTCGCGCAGATGCTGCTCCTGCCACCGCTGCTGTGGCTGTTCATGGGCCCGGACCTCGGCGAGGTCGTGGAGGCCGGGCCGTTCCTTGAGGCGTTCGTCTTCCTGATCGTGATCCCGCTCGCGCTGGCCTGGCTCACCCAGGGCTGGGCCGCCCGCCGCCCCGGCGGACAGAAGACCTCGGATGTCGCGTCGGCGGCCATGGTGCCGTTGATGGCCGCAACGCTGTTCACGGTCGTCGCCTCCCAGGTGCCCGAGCTCGGCGGCAGCCTCGGCGACGTGGCCGCGGTGGTGCCCGTCTACGCCGCATTCCTTGCCGTGATGGCCTTCGCGGGGCTCGCCGTCACCCGCCTCTTCCGCCTCGACGCCCCCGACAGCCGGGCGATCGTCTTCACCGGAGCCACCCGCAACTCCCTGGTCGTCCTCCCGCTCACCCTGGCCCTGCCGGACGAACTGGCCGTGGCCGCCGTGGTCGTGGTCACCCAGACCCTGGTCGAAGTCGTCGGGATGGTCATCTACGTCCGAGCGGTCCCCCGCCTCGTTCCGGCCGCCATCCGCTGACCGGCTCAGTCCACCAGCGGGCTGCGGCGCTCCAGCAGGACGACATCCCGCCAGACGCCGAAGCGGCGGCCGATCCGCTCGCGGGTGCCGATGACGCGGAACCCGGCCCGCTCGTGCAGGGCGAGGCTGGCGGCGTTCTCCGGGAAGATCCCGGACTGGATCGTCCAGATCCCGGCCGCCTCGGTCGAGTCGATGAGCGCCTTCAGCAGCGCGCCCGCGACACCGCGGCCCCGGGCGCCGGGGTGGACGTAGACGGAATGCTCGACCACACCCGCGTACGCGCAGCGGTCCGAGACGGCGCTCGCCGCGACCCAGCCCAGCACCACCCCGGTCTCATCCAGTGCGACAAAGCGATGCTCGGGCAACTTCGCGGCATCGAACACCGCCCAGGACGGCGCGGTGGTCTCGAAGGTGGCGTTCCCCTCGTCGATCCCCGCCTGGTAGATCGCCAGGACCTGCTTGGCGTGCTCCACCACCAGCGGGACCACCACAGCGCTACTGCTCACCATCCCCCGTCCGCCTCCGTGGTCAGGCCGCGGCCGGAGAAGCCAGCAGCTTGCCCATTGCTGCGAGCACGGACGGCTCGACGCGGTAGTACACCCAGGTGCCGCGCCGCTCGGAGGTGAGCAGCCCGGCCTCGCGCAGCTTCTTCAGGTGGTGGGAGACGGTCGGCTGGGAGACGCCCACGTCGGAGATGTCGCACACGCACGCCTCGCCGTCCTCGTGCGAGGCGACCGCGGAGAACAGCCGCAGCCGCACCGGGTCGCCGAGCGCCTTGAACATCCGCGCCGCCGTCTCGGCCTCCTGGGCCGTCATGGGGCGCTCGGTCAGCGGCGGGCAGCACGGCGCCACGCCCTGGCCGTCGGTTTCGAGCAGCGGCAACACCTTCGCATTCGACATGCATCTATGTTGACATACGTCGAACCAGGTGGGTGAGGGCCACCCTCGCCGAAGGTGGGCGGCGTAGGCGGTCAGGTAGGCGACGACCTCGTCCCGGTGCGGGTAGCGGTCCGGATCGCCGCCGGGGAACGGCATGCCGGGCAGGGAGGCGTACCGGGCCGGGGAGAACAGTGTGAGGCTGTCGTAGTGCCGCGGCCAGGATCCGGCCGCCCGGTCGGACGCCTCCAGCATCACCGGCCGCAGGCCCTGCCGCAGCAGGGCGTGGGCGGCGGCGAGGCCGGACTGGCCGCCGCCGATCACCGCGACGTCGACGTGCTCCATGAGTAAACCCCGTGGTTTCGATGAATGTCTATGTTGATGTCTATCGATACAGGTGTCATGCTGGGCCGCGCAAGCCATCGACAAATATCGAAACACGCAAGGGGTCGCCGTGACCGCGCCCGCCACCACCGACCTGCCCGTCGTCGTGATCGGAGCCGGACCCGCCGGTCTGGCCGCCGCCGCCCACCTCACCGGCCGCGGCATCGAACCCCTGGTCCTGGAAGCCGGCCGGGCCGCCGGCGCGGCGGTGCGCGAGTGGTCGCACGTCAGGCTGTTCTCCACCTGGGGCGAAGTGGTCGACCCGGCCGCCGAGAAGCTCCTTGCCCCCACCGGCTGGACGCGGCCCGACCCGGCGACCTACCCCTCCGGCGGCGACTGGGCCGAGCAGTACCTCCAGCCCCTGGCCGACGTCCTCGGCGACAAGGTCCGCACCGGCGCCCGGGTCACCGGCGTCTCCCGCGCGGGCCGGGACCGGATCGTCGACGCCGACCGCGACACGCAGCCCTTCGTCGTCCACGTCGCCCACGCCGACGGCCGCGAGGAGCGCTTGTCCGCCCGCGCCGTCATCGACGCCTCCGGCACCTGGCCCACCCCCAGCCCGGCCGGCGGCAGCGGCCTGCCCGCCCTCGGCGAGCGCGCGGCCACCGACCGCGTCACTTACCGCGTCCCGGACCTGAAGGACCCGGCCGTCCGCGCCCGGTACGCGGGCAGGCGCACCGCCGTCATCGGCTCCGGCGCCTCTGCCTTCACCGCGCTCGCCTACCTCGCCGACCTCGCCGAATCCGACGACGGCGCAGGGACGAAGGCGGTGTGGATCCTGCGCCGGGGCATCTCCGGCTCCACCTTCGGCGGCGGCACCGCCGACCAGCTGCCCGCCCGCGGAGCCCTGGGTCTGGCGGCCAAGGCCGCCGTCGACGACGGCCATGCCGACGCCGTCACGGGCTTCCGCACCGAGGCGATCGAACGCGACGGCGACGGACGTCTGGTACTGGTCGCCGAGGACGGGCGCCGCCTCGACGCCGTGGACCAGGTGATCGTGCTGACCGGATTCCGCCCCGACCTGTCCCTCCTCTCCGAGGTCCGCCTGGGCCTCGACGAACGTCTCCAGGCACCGGTGGAGCTCGCCCCGCTGATCGACCCCAACCAGCACTCCTGCGGCACCGTCTACCCCCACGGCCACCGCGAGCTCTCCCACCCCGAACAAGGGGTCTACCTGGTCGGCATGAAGTCCTACGGCCGCGCCCCGACCTTCCTCGCCATGACCGGCTACGAGCAGGTCCGCTCCATCGTCGCGGCGATCGCAGGCGACCTGGAGTCCGCCGACCGCGTTGAGCTCACCCTCCCCGAGACCGGAGTCTGCGGCGGCGCGGGCCTGTTCGACGCCCCCGACGCCGAACAGGCCGGTGGTGGCTGCTGCGCCGCGCCCGAGCCTCAGCTCGTCCAGCTCGGCGCGCCCCCGGCAGCAGGCGCGGCTGCCGACGAGGCTCCGGCGGGCGGCTGCTGCGGCTCGTGACCGACCTCAACACCCGTGACAGTGGGGCTGCGACCGGAGCAGGGGACCGGTCGCGGCCCCGCGCCGCCCTACCCGCCCTCTGCCTGACGCAGATCGTGAGCTGGGGCATCGTCTACTACGCCTTCCCGGTCCTCAACCCACAGATCACACAGGCGACCAACTGGTCAGCCGGAGCGACCACCGCGGCGTTTTCGCTCGGTCTCGTTGTCTCCGCGCTCGCTGGAATCCGCGTCGGGCGCATCCTCGACCGGCATGGCCCGCGCGCCGTCATCTCGCAGCCGCCTTCACACTGTCGGCGTTCACGATGTACGCCGTCGTCGTCGCCCTCGTCCCGCTTCTCCTGGAACGCGGCTACACCACCAACCAGGCGGCCTGGGCCCTCGGACTCGGCGGGGCCGGACAAACCCTCGGCCGCACCTTGTACGCCGCTCTGGCCCGTCGCACCGCCGTGGCGGCCCGCCCGCCGCCCAGGGCGCATCAGCACCCCCAGCAAAACCAATGTGCCCTCAATGTGCCCTGACCGCCTGACTGCCCCTCCCGGCACATGACGAGGGCGGGACCCGAAAGCCCCGCCCGAACTCCGTGAAACCCCAGGTCAGGGCCAGACCAGGCAGTACGGCTGGTGCCCCGCCTCGTGGAGGCGGTGCGAGAAGTCCTGCCACTCGTGGAGCAGTTGGTAGACGTTGAACGCGTCGCTGGGGCCGCCGCGGTCGGGGACCGTGGACCAGATGAAGGCGGCCGCGCCCACCGCCTCCTCGCCTATGTCGCGGAGGGGGTCGACGGCCGTCATCGGGAGCTTCACGACCGCGTAGTCGGGGTGCAGGACGACCAGTTCCAGCGGCGGCACCTTGTGCAGGGGGACACCTTCTATGCCGGTGAGGACCATGGCGGCCATCGTCTCCGGCTTGATCTTGGTGAACATGCCGCCCATGCCGAGCTCGTCGCCGCCGAGCTCCTCGGGGCGCATCGAGATCGGGACGCGGGCGGCGGTGGCGCCGTCCGGCGCGCCGAAGTACTTGTAGGTCACCCCCACTCGCCCACCATTCCTGCTCCCCGCGCTCGACGGGTCGATCGACTCGGCCTCGCCCGGAGCACCGTGTGCCCGACGGGCCGCGTCCGCCTCTTCCGCCTCGCGCCGGTGCCTACCCCGCCGGGAACGTCGAGGACCGAGGTCGTCAGTCCCCTCGCCCAGTCCGCCACCGCGATGCATATCTCCACCCGACTGCTTTTCTAGGCCGCGTGGCCCCGCCGCGCAACCCGATCATCGTGTCAGTGACCTCCCCCACGGCCGCCCGCCGAAACGTGCGGTGCTGCATCTGCCCGCGGGTCCCTCTCAGTGCCCGGCCGCCCCGGATCGGGTGAGCTGTGTGCACTCCCACGCCAGTTTCGCAGATCACGGGCGAATCGGGACCGGATGCCCTTGTGGGGGGCCGAATACCCGCGTCCGTGAACGGCCGCGCGGGGCGACCGTGCGAAACAGGTGTACGAAATGGCCGTACGAAGGGGTGGTACGGGCAGGTGGGGCCGGATTACTCACCCGGCTCCCACACGGCTCCCACCCGGCCCCGCGGAGGGCTTCGGGCGGGGCCGCCGGCCCCGCCCCGAGCCCCGGAAGGGGCCGGGCCTCCGGCCCTCCGCACGCGCCTGGCCTACCCTGAACAGGTCACTCGCAGCCCGAGTCCGAGATGTCGGAGATGCCGGAGAAGTCGCAGGTCATGAGCGAACTGCCCTACCCGTACGAAGCCCAAGCCTCGCAGGCGCTGTTCGATCGCGCCGCGGCCGTCACTCCCGGTGGCGTGAACTCGCCGGTGCGTGCCTTCCGGGCCGTCGGCGGCACGCCCCGGTTCATGGTGTCCGGCACCGGCCCGTACCTCACCGACGCCGACGGGCGGGAGTACGTCGACCTCGTCTGCTCCTGGGGCCCGATGATCCTCGGGCACGCGCACCCCGAGGTGATCGCCGCCGTGCAGGACGCCGTCGCGCGCGGTACCTCCTTCGGGACGCCCGGTGAGGGCGAGGTCACGCTCGCCGAGGAGATGGTCGCCCGGATCGAGCCGCTGGAGCAGGTCCGGCTGGTGTCCAGCGGCACCGAGGCCACCATGTCGGCCATCCGGCTCGCCCGCGGCTTCACGCGGCGCGCCAAGGTGATCAAGTTCGCCGGGTGCTACCACGGCCACGTCGACGCACTGCTCGCCGCCGCCGGGTCGGGTGTCGCCACCTTCGCGCTGCCGGACACCCCCGGGGTCACCGGCGCCCAGGCCGGCGACACGATCGTCCTGCCCTACAACGACCTCGACGCCGTACGCGCCGCCTTCGCCGCGCACCCCGGTGAGATCGCCTGCGTGATCACCGAGGCGTCCCCGGGCAACATGGGCGTCGTACCGCCGCTGCCCGGGTTCAACCAGGGGCTCAAGGACGCCTGCGCCGCGAACGGCGCGCTGTACATCTCCGACGAGGTCATGACCGGGTTCCGTACCAGCCGCGCCGGATGGTTCGGCGTCGACGGCGTACGGCCCGACCTCATGACCTTCGGCAAGGTGATGGGCGGCGGCTTCCCGGCCGCGGCCTTCGGCGGGCGGGCCGACGTCATGGCCCACCTCGCCCCCGCCGGGCCCGTCTACCAGGCGGGCACCCTCTCCGGGAACCCCGTCGCCACCGCCGCCGGGCTCGCCCAGCTGCGGCTGCTCGACGACGCCGCCTACGACAAGGTCGACGCCGTATCGGAGCGGATCCGCTCCCTCGTCACCGAGGCACTCACCAAGGAGGGCGTCGCGCACACGCTGCAGAACGCCTCCAACATGTTCTCCGTCTTCTTCACCGACCGGCCGGTGAAGAACTACGAGGACGCCAAGACGCAGGAGTCGTTCCGCTACACCGCTTTCTTCCACACCCTCCTCGAGAACGGCGTCTACCTGCCGCCCTCGTCCTTCGAGTCCTGGTTCGTGTCCACCGCGCACGACGACCGGGCCGTCCAGCGGATCGCCGACGCCCTCCCCGCGGCGGCCCGAGCGGCAGCGGAGGCGACGGCATGAGCGACGGCATGGACAAGAACACGGGCAGCAGCACGGGTACGGGAGGCACGGGGAACGGGGACCTCACCGTCGTCCACCTCATGCGGCACGGCGAGGTCCACAACCCGGAGGGTGTCCTCTACGGCCGGCTCCCCGGCTACCAGCTCTCCGAGCTGGGCCGGCGGATGGCCGACCGGGTCGGCGAGCACCTCGCCTCCCGCGATGTCGTCCACGTCGGCGCCTCCTCGCTGGAGCGGGCTCAGGAGACGGCCCAGCCCATCGCCAAGGCCCACGGCCTGGACATCGCCACCGACGACCGGCTCCTCGAAGCCGAGAACGTCTTCCAGGGCAAGACCTTCGGCGTCGGCGACGGCGCGCTGCGCCGGCCCGAGAACTGGAAGCACCTCGTCAACCCGTTCAAGCCGTCCTGGGGGGAGCCGTACGTCGAGCAGGTCGTCCGCATGATGGGCGCGCTCGACGCGGCGAAGGACGCGGCGCGCGGTCACGAGGCGGTGCTGGTCAGCCATCAGCTGCCGATCTGGATCGTGCGGTCCTACGTCGAGAAGCGGCGCCTGTGGCACGACCCGCGCAAGCGGCAGTGCACCCTCGCCTCGCTGACCACCTTCACCTACCTGGGCGACAAAATCGTTTCCGTCGGCTACAGCGAGCCGGCCCGCGACCTCGTCCCCGCCCATCTCCTCGCCGGCGCCAAGCCGGTGAAGGGCAAGGGCGCCCCCCAGGGCAAGGCCTTCGGGGCGTAGCCGCCGGCGCGGCCCACCCGGGTGGGCCCGTCCGCCCGCGCGGCCCGCGCCGGCGGCCCGGCACGCTCTCGTGACGTTCGTTGCCGAACCTTCGCACGGGGTGGGGAACTTTTGTTCCCGTCGCGTCCTCTGAAGGAGTGAATACCGGAGGACGTGACGATCGGGGATGTCATGCGTGCGCTCACCCGCAGGGGAATGCTCGGACTCGGCGCAGGGGCCGCCGCTGCCGTCTCGCTGGCCGGCTGCGGCGGCGACAGGGGCTCGGGAGGCTCGGGGGGAACGGGGGGAACGGGCGGTTCCAAGGGCGGCGAACGCCCGGGGAAGTCCGAGCCGACGAAGACCGCCCGGCCGATCGGCGACGGCTCCACCGCCTTCACCGGTAAGCAGCCCCACCAGCCCTCCCGGCCGGTGCCGCTGGAGCCGGGTCAGGCCCCGCCGCAGTTCGTCGTCTTCTCCTGGGACGGGGCCGGCGAGGTCGGCAACGGGCTCTTCCCGCGCTTCCTGGACCTCGCCAAGGAGCACGACGCGCACATGACGTTCTTCCTCTCCGGTGTCTATCTGCTGCCCGAGTCGAAGAAACGGCTGTACGACCCGCCGAACAACCCACGCGGCGCCTCCGACATCGGCTACCTGACCGACGACCACATCAAGGACACGCTGAAGAACATCCGCCGTTCCTGGCTCGAGGGCCACGAGATCGGCACCCACTTCAACGGCCACTTCTGCGCCGGCTCCGGCAGCGTCGGCAACTGGACGCCGCAGCAGTGGCGCAGCGAGATAGACCAGGCGAAGTCGTTCGTGAAGGAGTGGCGGACCAACTCCGGCTGGACGGACCTGCCGTCGCTGCCGTTCGACTACGACAAGGAACTCGTCGGCGGCCGTGCGCCCTGTCTGCTCGGCCAGGACAACCTGCTGACCACCGCCCGCGACCTTGGCTGGCGCTACGACGCCTCCTCGCCCGGGGGCCTCCAGGTCTGGCCTGCGAAGCACCAGGACATATGGGACCTGCCCCTGCAGCAGATACCGTTCCCCGGACGGTCCTTCGAGGTCCTGTCGATGGACTACAACATCCTCGCCAACCAGTCCGTAAACTCCACCAACGCGCCCGCGAGCAACCACCCCGCCTGGCGGGAACAGGCCACCCAGGCGCTCATATCGGGCTTCAAGCGGGCATACGAGACGAACCGGGCACCCTTCTTCGTCGGCAACCACTTCGAAGAGTGGAACGGCGGCATCTACATGGACGCCGTCGAGGGCGCCATCAAGCACATCGCACGGGAGAAGGAGAAGGGCGGCGACGTCCGCATGGTCTCCTTCCGGCAGTTCACCGACTGGCTGGACGTGCAGAAGCCCGAGGTGCTGGAGCAGTTGCGCACGCTGGGGGTCGGGCAGGAACCGGCCGGTGGCTGGAAGGGTTTCCTGGGCGGCCCCGGTGGTACGGGCGGCTCCGGCGACACCGCGGGGACGGGGGCCGGGACGGGCGCGGGGGCGGGAGCCGTGGGCGGCGCCTGATATGCGGGTTTCCGTCCGTAAGGGGGGTGCCCAAGATCCCCGGAACGGACATGCGAAACTTTTCACATGAGTGCCGCCAGCCGCGCCCCCCAGCGCTCGAACCGCGCCACCGGCGTCCGTGACGCCGGTGTCCGCGCCGCCCGCGTGCGTACCCCGCGCGTCCGCGCCCGCCGCCGTGCCGCCCTGACCGCCGGCGCCGCGGTGGCCGCACTGCTGCTCACCGCGTGCGGTTCCGGCGGAACGTCCGGCGGGGGCGGCAACACCAACTTCGTCACCGGCACCGACGGCATCTCCACCGCCGCCAAGGGCGAGCGCGCCGCCGCGCCCGAACTGTCCGGCAAGACGCTCGAGGGCGAACACCTCGACGTCGCCGACTTCCAGGGCAAGGTCGTCGTCCTCAACATGTGGGGCTCCTGGTGCAACCCGTGCCGCGCGGAGGCCAAGTACTTCGCCAAGGTGTCCGAGGACTACGCCGACCAGGACGTGCAGTTCGTCGGCATCAACACCCGCGACAGCAGCACCGGCTCGGCGCTCGCCTTCGAGAAGGACTTCGGCATCACCTACCCGAGCCTGTACGACCCCACGGGCAAGCTGATGCTCCGCTTCGAGAAGGGCACCCTCAACCCGCAGGCGATCCCCTCCACGCTGATCCTGGACCGGGACGGCGGGATCGCGGCCCGCTCGCTGACCGCGCTCAGCGAGGAACGGCTGCTGAAGATGCTCGAGCCGGTCGTCGCGGAGAAGTGACATGACCGTCCTCACCACGCTCGCGACCGGGGCGGGCGCCCTCTCCGCCGGGACAGGGCACCTCGCCGCCGATCCGGTCTACAACGGCACGGTGCTCAACGGCGCCCTGCTGGTGGCACTGCCCATCGCCCTGCTCGGCGGGCTCGTCTCCTTCTTCTCGCCCTGCGTCCTGCCGCTGGTCCCCGGCTACCTCTCCTACGTCACCGGCGTGTCCGGCACCGACCTGGCCGAGGCCCGGCGCGGCCGGATGGTCGCCGGCGCCTCGCTCTTCGTCCTCGGCTTCACCGTCGTGTTCGTCTCCGGCGGGGCCTTCTTCGGCTACTTCGGGCAGACGCTGCAGGAACAGTCGGGCATCCTCACCAAGGTGCTCGGCGTCCTCATGATCCTCATGGGCGTCTTCTTCATGGGGATGATGCCCTGGCTGACCCAGCGTGAGTTCCGCTTCCACAAACGTCCGGCGGCCGGACTGGCCGGCGCGCCCGTCCTCGGCGCCCTCTTCGGCATCGGCTGGACGCCCTGCATCGGCCCCACCCTCGCCTCCGTACTGACGCTTTCCGCACAGCAGGAGAGCGCCGGACGCGGGGCCGTACTGACCGTCGCGTACTGTCTGGGGCTGGGTCTGCCCTTCGTCCTCGCGGCCGTGGCCTTCCGCAAGGCGCTCGGCGCCTTCGGCTGGGTCAAGCGGCACTACGTCTGGGTCATGCGGATCGGCGGCACGATGATGATCGTGACCGGAGTGCTGCTGCTCACCGGCGTGTGGGACAGCCTCGTGATGGAGATGCAGACCTGGTCCAACGGCTTCACGGTGGGGATCTGACGGCGATGAGCACGACATCCGAAACCGGGCCGGGACACACTCCGGCGGGATCCGAGGGCGACGCGGCCGACATCGCCGCCCGGGAGCAGGACCAGGACCGGGAGCAGGACCAGGATCTGGGCGAGGCCGGCTCCCAGCTGTCCACCGCGCCCAAGGAGGACCTGCCGAACCTGCCCGCCCTGGGCGTCATCGGCTGGGCCCGCTGGTTCTGGCGGCAGCTCACCTCCATGCGGGTCGCGCTGCTGCTGCTCCTGCTGCTGTCGCTCGCCGCGATCCCCGGCTCGCTGATCCCGCAGACCGGTGTCGACGAGACCCGGGTCGCCGACTTCCGCGAGCAGCACGAGTTCCTCGCGCCGGTCTACGACAAGCTCGGCCTGTTCAACGTCTACAGCTCGGTGTGGTTCTCGGCGATCTACATCCTGCTGTTCATCTCCCTCATCGGCTGCATCGCGCCCCGCACCCTGCAGTTCGTGGGCCAGCTGCGCGGGCGCCCGCCGGGCGCCCCCAAGCGCCTGACCCGGCTGCCCGCGTACACCACCTGGCGCACCGAGGCCGACCCCGAACAGGTCCGTGAGGCCGCGCTCGCCCTGCTGCGCAAGCGCCGCTTCCGTGCCCACCTCGCCGGTGACGCCGTCGCCGCCGAGAAGGGCTATCTGCGCGAGGCGGGCAACCTCGCCTTCCACCTCGCCCTGATCGTGATGCTGATCGCCTTCGCCTGGGGCCAGCTGTTCAAGTCCGAGGGCAACAAGCTGATCGTCGAGGGCAACGGCTTCGCCAACACGCTCACGCAGTACGACGACTTCAAGTCCGGCAACCTCTTCGACGTCGCCGACCTGGAACCGTTCAGCTTCGACGTGAAGTCCTTCACCGGCACCTACGAGCGCAGCGGCCCCAACAAGGGAACGCCGCGCACCTACGAGACCGAGCTCGTCCACACCCAGGGCGCGTACGGCGAGGAGAAGACGACCACCGTCAAGGTGAACGAGCCCCTGGTGATCGGCGACTCCAAGGTCTACCTCGTCAGCCACGGCTACGCGCCCGTGATCACCGTCCGCGACGGCGACGGCAAGGTCGTCTTCAAGGACGCCGTGCCCCTGCTGCCGCTCGACTCCAACGTCACCTCCTCCGGTGTGGTCAAGGTCCTCGACGGCTACCGCGACGCCCAGGGCAAGAAGGAACAGCTCGGCTTCAACGCCTTCTTCGTGCCCACCTTCGGTGGTTCGGAGAGCGGCACGATGCTCTCCCAGTTCCCGGCCCTCGACTATCCCGTACTCGCCCTGTCCGCCTACCACGGCGACCTGAAGGCCGACTCCGGCATTCCGCAGAGCGTGTACCAGATGGACAAGACCAAGATGAAGGAGTTCAAGGACTCCGACGGCAAGCTGTTCAAGAAGTTGCTGACGCCCGGTGAGACCATGACCCTCCCGGGAGGGGCGGGCTCGGTCACCTTCGAGAAGGACGTCAGGGAATGGGCGGGCTTCCAGATGGTCCAGGAGCCGGGCGGCGGCTGGGCCCTCGGCGGTGCCCTCGTCGCCATCGCCGGCCTGGCCGGCTCCCTGTTCATCCAGCGGCGCCGGGTGTGGGTGCGCGCGGTCCAGGGCCCCGACGGCGTCACCGTCGTCGAGATGGCCGGGCTCGGCCGCAGCGAGTCCGCCACCGTGCCCGAGGAACTCGGCGACCTCGCCGGAATCCTCTACGACCAGGCCCCGGGCGCCCCGGACCCGGACCCGGACCCGGAGCTTTCCTCCGATCCGCCCGATTCTCCCGAGCCCTCCGAATCCCCCGACCCTCAAGCCGTACCTGCCGAAGGGGCTGAGAAGCCGTGACTCTCGCCGCCGCATCCGATCTGGTCACCGCCACGAGCCTGGCCGCCGCGCAGAACGAGAACCTCGCGGAGATCAGCAACGTCCTGATCTACTCCGCGATGGCGGTCTACACCCTGGCCTTCTTCGCGTACATCGCCGAATGGATCTTCGGCAGCCGCAGCAAGGTCGCCCGCACCGCCGCCGCGCTCACCCCCCGCGGGGAGGCGGCGAAGAAGGCACCCGCCGTCACCGTGAAGCAGGAGGGTGGCACCGCCGTACTGGAGCGGCCGAAGGTCGTCGTACGGGCCGCGGCCGGCGCGCGGGACGTGCCCGACGGGCCGGGAGCACACGGCGGGGACGCACAGGGCGACCTCTTCGGGCGGATCGCCGTCTCCCTGACCGTGCTCGCCTTCCTGGTCGAGTTCGGCGGAGTGCTCACCCGGGCGCTGTCCGTGCAGCGGGCGCCCTGGGGCAACATGTACGAGTTCAACATCACCTTCACCACGACCGCCGTCGGCGTGTACGTCCTGCTGCTGGCGCTGAAGAAGAACGTGCGCTGGCTCGGCCTGTTCCTGACCACGACGGTTCTCCTCGACCTCGGTCTGGCCGTCACCGTCCTGTACACCGAGAGTGACCAGCTGGTCCCCGCGCTCGACTCGTACTGGCTGTACATCCACGTCTCCACCGCGATCCTGTGCGGCGCGGTCTTCTACGTCGGCGCGGTCGGCACGATCCTGTACCTGTTCAAGGACTCCTACGAGAGCAAGCTCGCGCGCGGCGGCGAGCCCGGCAGCTTCGCCACCTCGGTCCTGGAGCGGCTGCCCGCCGCCGCCTCGCTCGACAAGTTCTCCTACCGCGTCAACGCGGCCGTCTTCCCGCTGTGGACGTTCACGATCATCGCGGGCGCCATCTGGGCCGGCGACGCCTGGGGCCGCTACTGGGGCTGGGACCCCAAGGAGACCTGGTCCTTCATCACCTGGGTCGCCTACGCCTGCTACCTGCACGCCCGCGCCACCGCCGGCTGGAAGGGCCGCAAGGCCGCCTACCTGGCCCTGGCCGCCTTCGGCTGCTGGCTGTTCAACTACTACGGCGTGAACATCTTCGTCTCCGGCAAGCACTCCTACGCCGACGTCGGCATGAGCGCCCTCACCGCCATCGGCTTCTGACGAACCGCGTACCGCGAAGGCCGGTTCCCCTGACCTGAGTCACGGGAACCGGCCTTCGCGGTTCAGTCCCCGATGTCCTCGCTCCACAGCTGTGGATGACGCGCGACGAACTCCCGCATCATCGCGGCGCACTCCGGATCGTCCAGCAGCACGATCCGTACGCCGTGCTCGGCCAGCCAGTCGTGCCCGCCGTGGAAGGTGACCGCCTCGCCGATCACCACCCGCGAGATGCCGAACTGCCGGACCAGCCCGGAGCAGTACCAGCACGGTGACAGGGTCGTCACCATCGTCGTCCCGCGGTACGAACGCTGCCGTCCCGCCGCCCGGAAGGCGGCCGTCTCCGCGTGCACCGACGGATCACCGTCCTGCACGCGGCGGTTGCGGCCCCGGCCGAGCAGGGCCCCGTCCGCTCCGTACAACGCGGCGCCGACGGGGACGCCGCCCTCGGCGAGACCGGCGCGGGCCTCCGCGACGGCGGTGGCGAGCCAGGCACGGGCCGTTTCCGCGTCGATCGACTCCATGGCGGCCAGTCTCCCCGAACCCGTGCGGTCCCCCGGCCGGTGACGGGCCGGCCGGGCGACGGAAGTCAATCCCACGCAGGACCCCCGGCGTGGCCCCCGGCAGAACCCCCGGCAGTGACCAGCCCCAGGTAGGCGTGGAGGGCCCCCGCACCCTCCAGCATCGCCCACGTGCGCGCGGTGAGCGCCTCGCCGCGCGCGACGAGGGCCACCCGCAACGCCTCGCTGCTGCCCTCCCGGCGCAGCCCGTCCAGCACCGGGCGGATCCGGTCGAACAGGTAGTGGCTGCTCCGCAGGGTGTGGACGAGCCGGGCGTCGCGGACGTCGGCGGGATCGAACAGGCGGTACCCGGTGCCGTGCTCCCGCCGGGGCGTCAGCAGCCCGGCGGCCTCCCACACCCGCAGCGCCGACGTCCGTACGCCCAGCAGCCCGGCCACCTCCCCGATGCGCAGCGCCGGGCGGGCCGACGCGGCGGGCTCGGCACCGGCCAACGCCCGCAGGGCCTCGTCCGCGGCACGCAGCGACACCCGCTCCTCGTGCAGCGCGGCGTGCGCGGCGTCCACCAGCGCCAGCGCGCCCGGCACGTCCCCGCCGTGCACCCGCCGCATCACCGGCGTCGCGGTCACCGGCCCGTACCCCTTCATCAGCGCCCGGAACGCCAGCAGCGCCTGCCGGTGCACCTCCTCGAACACCCGGTACCCCGACTCGGTCCGCGGAGCGAACGGCAGCACCCCGGACTCCTCGTAGTTCCGGATCTGCTGCGTCGACACCCCGGCCAGCCGCGCCAGGTCGACAGACCGCAACCGCGCCTCACCCCCCACGGCCCACCCCTTCCCCGTACTCACTCGAGTGGATGGACATCACCGCCCGAACCGGATCTTGGGCCCTCACCCTCCTACGCTCAGCACCGTACAAGGGCTGGGCAACCGCCCGGCCGAGCACCTCTGGAGGAATCTGGTGGCCGTGGACCTCTCCTTCTACAAGTCCTCCCTCTCCGAGGAAATCCGGGACGAAGGGCGCGCGCAGGGGATCGAGCAGGGCCTAGAGCAGGGGCACGTGCAGCGGGCGGCCGAAGACGTGCTGCTCGTCCTCGAGCAGCGCGGTCTCGAGGTCACCGACGAGGTGCGCGGGCGGATCACCGGATGCGGTGACGCGGAGCTTCTCCGAGCGTGGCTCGTCCGGGCGGTCGTCGTGTCGGAGGCGGAGGAGATCTTCGAAGGCGAGTGACCCCAGCCCTCATGGATGCAGACCGGCCCGTCCCTCAGTCGGTCTCGGGCTTCTCGTCCCGTTCCTTGCCCTTGTCCTTGCTCGGGTCCGGGTCGGTGGTCTTCTCCCCGGGTCCGTTCTTCTCCTCGCCGAGTGACTTCAGGAAGTCGGGGTTGTCGTCCGGGGCCACCCACTGCTGCCGGCCGCCGCCCCGGCTCCAGGCGCCGCCGCCGCCGGCGCCCACGGGGTGCCGCTTCTTGCCGGCGATGATCCACGAGATCGAACCGACGAGCGGGAACAGCAGCACGAGGATCGCCCACAGCGGCTTGGGCATGTGACGAATGTCCTCGTCCGTCGTGCTGATGCAGTCGATGAACGCGTAGACGCTCAGCGCGAGGGGGATGAGGAACATCAGCACCCGGAGCATGGGCCTCTCCAGAGAAGGGGTCGTCGGGGACGTCGGCTCGGCCACAGCCCCCAGGTACAGGGCAAGGGTAGCCGCTCGGGGATACTTGACCTCATGGCTTACGACGATCTTCGCTCCCTGCTGAGGGCCCTGGACCGCGAGGGCGACCTCAAGCGAGTCAAGACCGAGGTCGACCCGTACCTCGAGGTCGGTGAGATCGTCGACCGGGTGCAGAAGGCCGGCGGTCCCGCGCTGCTCTTCGAGAACGTGCGCGGCTCGAGCATGCCCCTCGCGATGAACGTGTACGGCACCGACCGCCGTCTGCTGAAGGCGCTCGGTCTGAAGTCGTACACCGAGATCAGCGAGAAGATCGGCGGTCTGCTCAAGCCCGAGCTGCCGAACGGCTTCGTGGGCATGCGCGAGGCGTTCGGCAAGCTCGGTTCGATGACCCATGTACCGCCGAAGAAGGTGAAGGACGCCCCGGTGCACGAGGTCGTCCTCCAGGGCGACGACGTGGACCTCGATCAGCTCCCCGCCCTGTTCACCTGGCCCAAGGACGGCGGCTCCTTCTTCAACCTGGGCCTCACTCACACCAAGCACCCCGAGACGGGCATCCGCAACCTCGGCCTGTACCGGCTCCAGCGGCACGACAAGCGCACCATCGGCATGCACTGGCAGATCCACAAGGACAGCCGGAACCACTACCAGGTGGCCGCCCGGCGCGGTGAGCGGCTGCCGGTCGCCATCGCCTTCGGCTGCCCGCCCGCCGTGACGTACGCCTCCACCGCGCCGCTCCCCGGCGACATCGACGAGTACCTCTTCGCCGGGTTCCTGCAGGGCAAGCGGATCGAGATGGTCGACTGCAAGACGGTTCCGCTCCAGGTCCCGGCGCACGCCGAGGTCGTCATCGAGGGCTGGCTGGAGCCGGGCGAGATGCTCCCGGAGGGACCGTTCGGCGACCACACCGGGTTCTACACCCCGCAGGAGCCGTTCCCCGCCCTCACGATCGACTGCGTCACCATGCGCAAGCGGCCGCTGATCCAGTCGATCGTGGTCGGCCGGCCGCCGACGGAGGACGGGCCGCTGGGCCGCGCGACGGAACGCTTCTTCCTGCCCCTCCTCAAGATCATCATCCCGGACATCGTGGACTACCACCTCCCCGAGGCCGGCGGCTTCCACAACTGCGCGATCGTCTCGATCGACAAGAAGTACCCCAAGCACGCGCAGAAGGTGATGCACGCGATCTGGGGCGCCCACATGATGTCGCTGACCAAACTGATCGTGGTCGTCGACTCCGACTGTGACGTCCACGACCTGCACGAAGTCGCCTGGCGGGCCCTCGGCAACACCGACTACGCCCGCGACCTCAGCATCGTCGAAGGCCCGGTCGACCACCTCGACCACTCCTCCTACCAGCAGTTCTGGGGCGGCAAGGCGGGCATCGACGCGACGAAGAAGTGGCCCGAGGAGGGGTACACGCGCGACGGCGGCTGGCCCGACATGGTCGAGTCCGACCCGGACACGGCCGCGCTGGTCGACCGCCGCTGGAAGGAGTACGGACTGTGAGTCCCGTCGCCGTGGGCGGCCCGGCCCTCTTCATCGGCACCGACACCGACTACGTGGCCCTCGTGCGCCCCGAGCTGGACCCGGCCGACCCCGGAGTCCGGCAGGCCGCCGAGCAGGCGGGCGTCACGCCGGAGGAGTTCGCGGGTGCCGGCGACACCTGGGCGGTCCTGATCGAGCACGACGGCGAGGGCGGCGGCTTCGAACTGCCCGGGGTGCGCGACACGGAACCCGCCGACTTCGCCGAGCGGCTGCGCGCCGAGCTGGCCGCCGCGACGGGCGGGCCGTTCACGGTCGACGGCGGCGCGCTGCTGCGGCTGGACGCGCGCCCGGTCGGCACGGCGACGGACGCGGGCGGCACGGGCGGGGGCGCGGAGGCGTACGCCTTCACCGCGCACGTCACCCCGCCCGACGCCGACGATCCGTCCGGCGACGACGCCGGGACACCGCTGACCGTGGAGACGGGTCCGCTGCCCG
Organism: Streptomyces sp. NPDC005774; assembly: GCF_042871645.1. NCBI lineage: Bacteria > Bacillati > Actinomycetota > Actinomycetes > Kitasatosporales > Streptomycetaceae > Streptomyces > Streptomyces sp. NPDC005774. The sequence goes on from NZ_JBIAIV010000001.1 coordinate 43,736, forward strand.
TCGCCGGCCTCCTGGCCGACCTCGACACGTTCCTCGGGAGCCTCGCATGATGACCACCGCCGACGGGGTCGTGGGCTCGGGCGCGGCACCGCGGCCGGCCGGCCGCGTGAAGCCCTTCCTGCGCCTGGTGATGATCGAGCACTCCGTGTTCGCGCTGCCCTTCGCCTACATCGCCGCACTCACCGCGATGTACGAGTGGGACGAGAACATCCACTGGGGCCGGCTGCTCCTGGTCACGGTCGCCATGGTCGGACTGCGCACCTTCGCGATGGCCGCCAACCGGATCATCGACCGCGAGATCGACGCCCGTAACCCGCGCACCGCCCACCGCGAGCTGGTCACCGGCGCGATGTCGGTCAGGCACGCGTGGACCGGTGCGATCATCGCCCTGGTGGTGTTCCTGGGCGCGGCGGCGCTGCTCAACCCGCTCTGCCTGATCCTCGCGCCGGTCGCGGTGATCCCGATGGTGGTCTATCCGTACGGCAAGCGGTTCACGAACTTCCCGCAGGCCATCCTCGGGCTCGCCCAGGCCATGGGCCCGGTCGGCGGCTGGCTGGCCGTCACCGGTTCCTGGTCCTGGGACGCGGTCGTCCTCGGCCTCGCGGTCGGCATCTGGATCGGCGGCTTCGACCTCATCTACGCCTGCCAGGACGTCGACACCGACCGCGAGGTCGGCGTGAAGTCGGTCCCGGCCCGCTTCGGCATCCCGGCCGCCGTCTGGGGCGCCCGCGCCTGCCACGCCGTGACGACGGCCCTGTTCGTCTGGTACGCGGTGCTCACCGGCGCCGGCGCGTTCTTCTGGCTCGGCCTGGTGATCGTCGCGGCGGCCTTCGTCTACGAGCACACCATCGTCCGCCCGACCGACCTGACCCGTCTGAACAGGGCGTTCTTCAGCGTCAACGGCTTCATCGGCATCGCGCTTTTCGTCTGCGCACTGCTGGACCTTCTGGTGCGCGGGCTGACGGTGTAACGGAAAGCCCGTAAGGAGCACGGCCCGCACCGGAGCGAGGGTCTTGCTGAAAAGCGTGAACAGTCGGCGGACAAGTGTCACTTTCGTGCTCGAATGAGCGGGATGTGGACAGTGGCGGCCGAATCGTTCACGCTTTTCGGGTAGCTGGGTCCCCCGGAGCGAAGAACGACGTTCCCGGCCGCCCCGTGCCGGGAGCTGTCGTGCTCCGGCGTCGGGGCCCCGTGCGTCAGGTGGCTTCTTCCTTTTCCTTGGCGCGGGCGTCCCCGAGGATGGCCGGCGCGTCTGCGGTGACGAAGGAACCCGTGCCCACTTCGGCGTGGACGAGTCCTTCCTTCTTCAGGCCCACGTTCACCTTCCCGGCGGTGGCGGTCACGATGCCGAACTCCTCTACGAGCTGTTGCACCGAGGGGATACGTCCGCAGGCTCCCAGCCGGTCCTGGCCGCCGCAGGGGCCCCGCACCGGTCTGTGCGCGCCTCTCCCCGCACCAGGACTCGGCCTCACGCGGTGAGTGCGCCCCGGCGGGCGGGTCCGCGGCGGAACAGGAAGGCCGATGCCACGCCGGCCAGCAGGCCGATGAGGTGGCCCTGCCAGCTCACGCCGGTCTGACCGGGCGCGATGCCCGCGAGGATCGAGCCGCCCCAGACCGCGCCGACCAGCACGGCGACGACGACGCCCATCGGCCGGCGCTCCACGAAGCCGCTGCACAGCAGGAAGCCGAAGAGGCCGAAGACCAGGCCGGAGGCGCCCGCCGTGTTGGTGTGCGCGGGGGCTATGAGCCACACTCCCAGACCGTCGCAGACGATGATCAGCGCGCACACGGCGGCGAACCGGCGCAGGCCGCCGAGGGCGGCGAGGAAACCGAGCACCAGCAGCGGCACACTGTTCGCCGCGACATGGGCGAAGCCGAAGTGGACGAAGGCGGAGGGGACGACGTCGACCAGTTCCGAGGTCGTGCGCGGCACGACGCCGAAGTCGTCCAGGGCATGACCGGAGGCCGTGTCGGCCACTTCCAGCAGCCACAGCAGCGCCACCCAGGCCACCATCACCACGGCCGCCGTCTTCGCCCGCTCGCGCCCCGACCACCGCGTATCGATGTTGGACACGGCAACCCCCTTGACTCGCTCGTCCGCCCGGGATGGGACCGGTCGTCCGCCGCGGAGGCGGATCGACCGTCCGCCTGGGAGACGGACGGGGCCCCTTGGCCGGTTCCCCTCCCACGATGCCGGATAGGCTCGGTGTCGTGAACCATCTCAAGCCAGGAGAGACGACGCGAACGCCTTGGATCCTGGGGGTGTCCGGTGCTTCCGGCACGCCTTATGCGGCAGCGGTCCTCCGTGCGCTCCTCCAGGCGGGGGAGAGCGTCGACCTCGTCGTCAGCCGTGCCTCGCGGCTCACCCTGCTGGACGAGACCGGCATCTCCTTCCGGGACGCCCACTGGCGCGACGACCTGCGGGAATGGCTGTCCCGTGGAGCGGACGGCAAGCGGGACACCTTCACCGTGGACCTCGACGGCGTACGCCACTGGGGCGCCGGTGACCTCGCCGCGGGCCCCTCCTCCGGCTCGTATCCGAGCAAGGGCATGCTGATCGTGCCCGCCTCCACGGCCTGCGTGGCCGGGGTGGCGCTCGGGTTGTCCAAGGACCTGCTGCAACGGGCGGCGAGCGTGACCCTCAAGGAAGGGCGCACACTGGTCGTGGCCGTACGGGAGACCCCGCTGAACGGCCAGACCCTGCGGCACATGGTCTCCCTCGACGACGCGGGCGCGACCGTGGTGCCCGCCTCGCCGGCCTTCTACGCGGGCGCGACGCACATCCAGGACCTGGTGGACTTCGTCGCCGGCCGCGTACTCGACGCGGCGGGTGTCGAGCACCGGCTGTACCGCCGCTGGAAGGGTGAGCTCGGGGGTGGGGCGTCCCCGTCCCGTACCGCCTGAGCGGCACCCGCACCCCCGATGCGCTCCCCGTGCACCCCAGTACACCCCGGATACACCCCAGTACACCCCGACGTACCACTCACCGATTCTCAATCACGTGCAGACCTCTTCAGCGGAAGGCTTCGATCGCATGGACGCGGTGGACAGGCAGCTCATCCAGGCCCTGAGAGAGAACGGCCGGGCCTCCTACGCCGAGCTGGGGCGCCTCGTCGGCCTGTCGGGGCCCAGCGTCACCGACCGGATCAACCGGCTGGAGACGGCCGGTGTCATCACCGGCTACCGCGCCACCGTGGACGCCGCCTCGCTCGGCCTCGGGGTGACCGCCCTGATCGGCATCTCGCTCTCCGACGCCGCCGACCACGAGGACGTGGCGCAGCGGCTGAAGGACCTGAGCGAGATCGAGGACTGCTGGTTCATCGCCGGCGACGACTCCTTCATGCTCAAGGTGCGGGCGGCCGACGTGGACGGGCTGGAGCGGATCATCCGCCGGCTGTCCGGCACCAAGGGCGTCTCCCGGACCCGTACCACCATCGTGCTCTCCACGAAGTGGGAGAACCGTGTCGGTGAGCTGCCCGAAGAGGTCCAGTAGCCGGGGCGTTACGGTTGGCTGAGCCGGCCGGGACGGTCAGCCGGGCAAGCCGGGCAGGACAGTGGACAGTGCAGGACAGTCAGGAAAGAGGGATCCGCATGGACGTCGGGCTCAAGCGCGAGCTGGAGGAGAAGGTCCGCTCCGGTGAGCGGCTGTCCCGCGAGGACGGCATCGCGCTGTACGAGTCGGACGACCTGGCCTGGCTGGGCGGGCTGGCGCACGAGGTGCGGACGCGGAAGAACGGCGACGTCGTCCACTTCAACGTCAATCGCCACCTCAACATGACGAACGTGTGCACCGCCTCCTGCGCGTACTGCTCCTTCCAGCGCAAGCCGGGGGAGAAGGACGCGTACACGATGCGGATCGAGGAGGCGGTGAAGCTCGCCAAGGCGATGGAGGGGGAGAACCTCACCGAGCTGCACATCGTCAACGGGCTCCACCCCAACCTGCCCTGGCGCTACTACCCGCGCTCCCTGCGCGAGCTGAAGGCCGCACTGCCGAACGTGTCGCTGAAGGCGTTCACCGCCACCGAGATCCACCACTTCGAGACCATCTCCGGGATGTCCGCCTCCGAGATCCTCGACGAACTGATCGACGCCGGGCTCGAGTCCCTCACCGGCGGCGGCGCGGAGATCTTCGACTGGGAGGTCCGCCAGCACATCGTCGACCACCGCACCCACTGGGAGGACTGGTCGCGGATTCACCGGCTGGCGCACGAGAAGGGGCTGAAGACCCCCTGCACCATGCTCTACGGCCACATCGAGGAGCCCCGCCACCGCGTCGACCACGTGCTGCGGCTGCGTGAGCTCCAGGACGAGACCGGCGGTTTCCAGGTCTTCATCCCCCTGCGCTACCAGCACGACTTCGTGGACATGAAGGACGGCAAGATCCGCAACCGCCTCCAGTCCAGGACGCAGATGGCGACCGGCGCCGAGGCGCTGAAGACGTTCGCCGTCTCCCGTCTCCTCTTCGACAACGTCCCGCACGTCAAGGTCTTCTGGGTGATGCACGGCGTCAACACCGCCCAGCTCGCCCTCCAGCACGGTGCGGACGACATGGACGGCTCGGTCGTCGAGTACAAGATCACGCACGACGCGGACGACTTCGGCACGCCGAACAAGCTCACCCGCGACGACCTGCTGGACCTGATCCGTGACGCCGGTTTCCGCCCGGTGGAGCGCAACACGCGGTATGAAATCATCCGCGAGTACGACGCCGCCGACCCCGCCCGCCGCGAGTCCCCGCAGCCGATGCGGGTCTGAGGAAGAATTCCCGTCCCCTGCCGGAGAGTCCCCGTCCCATGCCGTTGGCTTTCGCGCTGGATCCGTCCGTCACTCCCGAACTCCGTGACAGCATCCTGGAGTTGTGGGTTGACGTCACCAACGTGGGCGGAGCCGTCGGCTTCGTGCCGCCAATAACGCTGGAAGCCGTCCGGCCGGAGCTGCTACGGCAGTTCATGGCGATGGAGGAGCAACGGTCCCGGCTCCTCGTCGGGTTCGACGAGGAGGGGCGGGTCGCCGCGACGGCGTTCCTCACCCTCAACACCCACCGCCTGATGACGCACTGGATCTGGCTGTACACGGTGATGGTCCACCCCCGTCACCAGGGCAAGGGGTACGGCCGTGACCTGCTCGCCGCCGCCGAGCGGGCCGCCCGCGCCCTGCCCGGCGTCGAGGCGATCCGGCTCACCTGCCGCGGCGGCCTCGGCCTGGAGCACTTCTACGGCTCCTGCGGCTACAAGGAGGTCGGCCGGGTCCCCGGCGCGATCAGGGTGGCCCCGGACGACGACCGGGACGACGTCGTCCTGCTGCTGTCGCTGACCTGACCCCGGCACCGGGTCGGGGTCGGGGTCGGGGAGGTTGTCATGTACGCGCTTGTTCGTGGACCCCGCCGCAGGCACACGAGGACGGGCGTGCTTCACTGGAGGTGTCCCATTGGGAACCCCTTGGGATACGTTCTGGCCGTTCGTCCGGGAGAGTGGAAGAAGATGCTCCGCTACACGTTGATGCGCTTCGGAATCTTCGTGGGCTGCCTCCTGGTCGTCTGGGGCCTTGTCTACTCCGGCCTCGCCCCGCGTGGCCTGGGCGATTCCAACGGGCTGTGGATCATCCTGCTCGCCCTGGTGTTCTCGGCGCCGATCAGCTTCGTCGTGCTCCGCAAGCAGCGGGACGTGGCCTCCGAGAACATCGTGCGCCGGGTCGACCGGGCGAAGGCCAACCTGGAGGCCAACCGCAGCCAGGAGGACGACGCCGCCGACGACGTCCGCGGCACGCAGGCGCAGGGCCAGGAGCAGGCGAAGGCCTCGTAGGGCCCCGGGGGCGCGTTTCCGGTTCGGGCGGGGTGGGTTCCCCGCGCAGGCGGGCGAGGGTGCCGCCGCCCCGTAGGCTGATCCGTATGGGTGCTGTGAAGAGCAAGCGGATGCCGCGTGCGGTCCGCGAACAGCAGATGCTGGACGCTGCCGTGCAGACCTTCGGCCAGCGCGGCTACATGGCCGCGTCGATGGACGAGATCGCCGAACTGGCGGGCGTGTCGAAGCCGTTGGTCTACCTGTATCTGAACTCCAAGGAAGACCTGTTCATCGCGTGCATCCGCCGCGAGGCGAAGGCTCTCGTCGAGGCGGTGCGCGCCGGGGCCCGTCCCGTGCTCTCCGCGGACCGCCAGCTCTGGGCGGGGCTGACGGCGTTCTTCACCCACACCGCGCGGCACCCGGACGGCTGGGCCGTGCTGCATCTCCAGGCCCGTACGCACGGCGAGGTGTTCGCCGCCGAAGTCACCGTGATGCGCGCGGACATCGTGACGTTCGTGACCGAGCTGATCCTCGCCGCCGCCCGGGAAGCCCACCGGGACCCCTACCTGCCCAGCGGCGAGGTCGCCGGGCTCGCCGAAGCACTGGTCGGCGCCGCCGAGGCGCTCGCGGACTGGGCCAACAGCACCCCGGGTGTCACCGCCCGGCAGGCGTCGGCCACCCTGATGAACTTCGCCTGGGCGGGACTGGGCGACCTGATGGCGGGCCGCCCCTGGTCACCGCCCGACGGCGAAGCCTCGGACACCGGTGCCGGTGTCGGGGCCGAAGACGCTGATGCCGGCGCGGCCGTTCACGCCGGGCGGACCTCCCCGGTGAGGTGAAGGCGGTCGCCGGGGCCGCGCAGCTCGAAACGCCCGTTCCGTGCCCCGTACGTCACCGTGCCCGGCAGCAGGACCGGCACTTTGAAGTCGGCCCGGACCGTCACCGCTTCCGGGGCGCCGTGCGCGGCGAGGCAGCGGGCCACGGTCCACATGCCGTGCGCGATCGCGCGGGGGAAGCCGAAGAGCCGTGCGGTGAGCGGGTACAGGTGGATCGGGTTGCGGTCGCCGGACGCGGCACCATACCGCCGCCCCGTGTTCCCGGCCAGTAGCCACGCGTCGACGACGGGCAGCGGCTGCGTCCGCGCCGTCACTGATTCCTCCTCCGGACGCGGGGCCGGCCGGCCGGAGGGGTGCGGCTCGGAGGAGGGCGGCCCGGAGGAGGGCGGCCCGGAGGTGCGGTGCCGGGCCAGATACGTGCTCCGCGACTCCCATACGAGGTCACCGCCGGGCGACCGCAGCCCGGTGACCACGGTGGCCTCCGTACCGCGCCGGTGCGGTTCCGGCCCCTCGATGTGCACACTCAGCCCGTGCGTCCCGGCGACGGGCACGGTCCGGTGCCGGGTGATCTCGATCGATGTGTGGACGAGCCCCAGCAGCGGCAGGGGGAAGTCCAGGCCGCTCATCAGCCGCATGGCCACCGGGAAGCCCAGCACATGGGGATACGTCAGCGGCAGCGTGCCGGAGCCCTCCCCGGTCTCCCTGGCCTCCCTGGCCTCCCTGGCTTTCTCGGTCTCCCCGGTCTCGCCGGTCTCGCCGGTTCGTCCTGTCCCCGCGGTGGGGAAGCCGCACACCCGCTCGTACGCCGCCAGCCTCGCGGGATCCACCCGCAGGGAGGGCAGGACGAGCCGGGTCCGTGGAAACGCGGCGTCGGGGCGGGGCCGTTTGAACGGCGACAGCAGCGCACCGCGCGCCAGCAGGGGGGCGAGGGCGGGGGAGCGGGCGAGGGTCACCGAGGCCAAGGGCGCGGCGGGGGGAGGGACGGAAGGTACGGAGGCCATGGTGGTCACGCCCCCAGCAGGCTCTGGCCGCAGACCCGTACGACCTGTCCGTTGACCGCGCCCGAGGCCGGGTGGGCGAGCCAGGCGGTGGTCTCGGCGACGTCGACCGGAAGGCCGCCCTGGGCCAGGGAGTTCATGCGCCGGCCCGCCTCGCGGATGACCAGCGGGACCGCCGCGGTCATCTTCGTCTCGATGAACCCGGGGGCGACCGCGTTCACCGTCACCCCGTGCTCGGCCGCCGCGCGCGGGGCGAGGGAGCGGACCAGGCCGATGACACCGGCCTTGGAGGCCCCGTAGTTCGTCTGGCCCGTGTTCCCGGCGATCCCGGCGATGGACGCCGTCGCCACGATCCGCCCGCCCCGCTTCAGGGTTCCGGCGGCGAGCAGCGTGTCGGTGGTGCGCAGCACGCTCGCCAGGTTCACCTCCAGCACCGGGGTCCAGCGCTCGACCGGCATGTTGGCCAGCCGCCGGTCACGGGTGATGCCCGCGTTGTGGACGAGGACGTCCAGGCCGTCGGGGAGCGCCTCGGCGATCCGGGCGCCCGCGTCGGCGGCCGTGATGTCGAGGGGGAGGGCGAGGCCACCGAGCCGTTCGGCGACGCGCCGGGCGTCCGCCTCGGCCTGCGGCACGTCGAGCACGACGACCTCGGCACCGTCCCGGGCCAGCGTCTCGGCGACCGCCTCGCCGATACCGCGGGCACCGCCGGTGACCAGAGCGGTGCGTCCGGCGAGGGGGAGGTCCCACGGGGCGGCGGCGGATGTCCCCTTGGTGTCAGTGCCAGTGCCAGTGCCGGTGGCGTCGGTGCCGACCTCGATCACCTGGCCGCTGACATACGCCGACTTGGGCGAGAGCAGGAAGCGCAGGGTGGACTCGGTGGCGTCCGGGTCGGTGAGACGGACCAGGTTCACGGTGCTGCCCCGGCCGATCTCCTTGCCCAGGGAGCGGGTGAAGCCCTCCAACGCCTGCTGGGCGGCGGCCTGGTGGTGGTCGGCGGCGTCGAGCGGGGAGCCGAGCAGGACGACTCTGCCGTTCGCGGCGACCGACCGTACGACGGGATGCAGGGCCGCGTGCACCTCGAGGAGGCCTTCCACGTCGCGCACCCCGGTGGCGTCCAGAACGACGGCGGTGGGCCGGCCGGTGTCGTTCGCGTCGCCGGGCTCGCCCGTGGAGAGTCCCGTGCGGGCGAGGACGGGAGCGAGGCCGAGGCTGAGGTCGGACTTGCCCGCGGTGAGGTGGAGCAGGCCGCTGTCGAGGCCCGGCCGCGCCGCTGACCAGCGCTTCAGCGAGGCCGGCCGGGGGAGGCCCAGCCGACGGCTCAGGAAGAGGCCGGGCGTGGTCCCGGTGAAGCTCAGATAGCGGTCGGCCATGTGCGACTCCCAGCCCTGTGCGCGTGCGGTCTGTGTGCGGTCTGCGTGCTGGTGTACGTGTTCCAGTGGAACTTACTCTAAAGTAAGGTTACCGATGGTAATTCTACGTCGGTGTGAGGAGCGGGTCGAGATGAGCCCTCGGAAACCGAGCGGGTCGAGCGAACCGAGCGGGCCGGGTGGGCCGGGCAAGCAGGTCGAGCCGGTGGATTCGCGCGAACCGGTGGTGTCCGCGCGGTCGGTGGAGTTCGACGGCCCCGACCCGACGATGACCGCGGGCAATGCGACCCCGCTCACCGACGGCGCGGCGGTGGTGCTGCCGGCGAGCGAGGAGTGGGCGCGGGCGCGGGGCCTGGAGCCGCTGGCATACCTGACCGCCTACGAGACGGCCGCCGTGGACTTTGTGCACGGCGATGTGGCGGACGGCGAGGACGGCCTGCTGATGGCCCCCGCGTACGCGGTTCCGCGCATGCTGGAGCGCACACCGGGCCGGACATCGTGGACTTCGACCTGGTAGAGGTCCACGAGGCCTTCGCGTCCCAGGTGATCGCCACCCTGGCCGCCTGGGAGGAGCGGGGGCTGAGCCCGGTCGACCGCGCCCGGATGAACGTGGCCGGCTCCTCCCTGGCGACGGGCCGCCCCTTCGCCGCCACCGGCGCCCGCATCGTCGCGATCCTCGCGAAACTCCTGGCCGAACGGGACGCCCCCGCCCGCGGCCTGATCTCCGTCTGCGCGGCGGGCGGGCAGGGCGTGACGGCCATTCTGGAACGAACCTGAACCACCCTCATGTATCTCCCGATGCTGCACATCCCCGGCGCCGGACCCTTCCCGAACCCGCACGAACCCGCCACGTCGGGCCCGTACGATCCCGAGTCCGAACCGGCGGTGACCCCGTGACTCCGCGACTCCTGTCCTCCGAGGAGGCCGGAGAACACCGGAAGGCGCCGGTGAGCGCCTCGGCGTGCGAGGCACGTACGTCATCGCAGCAAGCAGTTTCGCTGCACGCCCCAGGAGCCGTCCGTGTCCGCAGTCCCGTCCTCAGCCGTCCCTCCCTACGATGCGTACGACGGGCGCCCGGCCGCCGTCCCGCCCGCCGCGTCCCCCGTCGTCCCGCCCGCCGCGTCCCCCGTCGTCCCGCCCGTCGTCCGTTCCACCGCCGCCATGAGCGACGCCTCCGGCGGGCCGGTCCCGGTCGCGCCCGAGACACGGCGGCTGGACGGGGTCGTACGGGAGGCGGCCGTACCGCCGCTCGCACGGCCGGTGCGGCACGGATCGCTCGCCGACCTGCCCTTCGACAACGCGGACGCGGCCCCGGACACGGTGGTCCTGAGCCGCCGCCCCAAAGGCCCGGGGGTCGACAGGAAGGACAGGAAGGGCGGGAACGGAGGGAACGGAGGGAAGAGCGGGAAGAACGGGAAGAACGGGAACGGAGGTTGGACGGATGTGACGGCCACCGAGTTCGCCGCCCAGGTGATGGCCGTGGCGAAGGGGCTCATCGCCGAGGGCCTGACCCCGGGTGACCGGATCGCCGTCATGGCCCGCACCCTCTACGAGTGGACGCTCCTCGACTTCGCCGCCTGGGCGGCGGGACTGGTCACCGTCCCCGTCTACCCGACCTCCTCCGTCTACCAGGCCCGCTGGATCCTGCACGACTCGGGCGCGGTCGCCCTGGTCACGGAAACGGCCGCCCAGGCCGCCGCCCTCGGCCCCGAACTGGGGCACCTCACCGACCTCCGGCACGTCTGGGTCATGGAGAAGGGCCATGTGGAACGGCTCGCGGAGGCAGGCACCCACCTTCCGGACCAGGAGGTGGAGGTACGCCGCGGCGTCCTCGGCCCGGACACCCTCGCCACCCTCGTCTACACCTCCGGCACCACCGGCCGCCCCAAGGGCTGCGCCCTCACCCACGGCAACTTCTTCGCCGAGGTGGACAACGCCATCGAGCTGCTCTACCCGGTCTTCAAGGCCCGGACCAGCGAAGAGGCCTCCGTCCTCCTCTTTCTCCCCATGTCCCACGTCCTCGGCCGCATGGTCGCCGTCGCCTGCGTCCGGGCCCGGATACGGCTCGGCCACGCGCCGAGCCTGAAACCCGAGGAACTGCTCCCGGACCTGGCGAGTTTCCGGCCCACGTGCCTGCTGGCCATCCCGTACATGCTGGAGAAGATCTTCAACACCGCGCGCGCCAAGGCGGAGTCGGGCGGACGGGCGGCCGCCTTCGACCGCGCCGCCTCGGTGGCCCGCCGCTACGGCGAGGCCGTCGACGCCCGCCACACCGGTACGGGCCCCGGCCCGAGCGGGCCCCTGAAGATCTCCCGCGCCTTCTACGACCCCCTGGTCTACCGCCGTGTCCGCAACGCCATGGGCGGTCGGATCCGCTACGCCATCTGCGGCGGCTCCCCGCTCGGCCGCGATCTGAGCGCGTTCTACGCCGGTGCCGGCATCGAGATCTTCGAGGGCTACGGCCTCACGGAGACCACCGGCGCGTCGACGGTGACACCCCCGCTGATGCCCCGGCTCGGCACGGTGGGCTGGCCGCTGCCCGGCACCCGGATCCGTATCGCGGCGGACGGTGAGATCCTCGTCGCGGGCGACCACGTACTGCGCGGCTACTGGGACCCCCAGGCCGGCGGAGTCGCCCCCGCGACCCCCGACGGCTGGCTCGCGACCGGCGACATCGGCGCACTGGACGACGAGGGCTACCTGACCATCACGGGCCGCAAGAAGGAGCTGCTGATCACGGCGGGCGGCAAGAGCGTCGCCCCGGCCCCGCTGGAGAACTGGCTCCGCTCCCACCCCCTGATCTCGCAGTGCATGGTCCTGGGGGAGGGCCGCCCCTACGTCTCCGCCCTGATCACCCTCGACCCCGACGGCATCACCCACTGGCGCCGGATGAACGGCAAGCACCCGGTCCCGGCCGAGCTCCTGGTCGACGACGAGGAACTGCGCGCGGTCCTGCAGCGCGCCCTCGACGAGGTCAACAGGACGCTCTCCCGCCCCGAATCCATCCGTCGCTTCACCGTCCTCCCCGTCGACTTCAGGGAGGCCGCGGGCCACCTGACCCCGTCCATGAAGCTGCGCCGCGAAGCGATCCTCCGCGACTTCGCGGAGGAGGTGGAGGGGCTGTACCCGGGCTCATGAGGGGTGGGCCGTGTGGCGGTCGGCCGAGCGGGTGATGCGCGGGGTGCGGGCGATGAGGAACGCCTGGGGCGTCGACTCGCCCTGTTCCTCGTCCGCGGCCCGCTCGGAGCGCAGGACGAGCGTGAACCCGGCCGCCTCCAGGGCCTCGGCCATCCGGTCCGGGCGGCGCCGCCGGAAGTCCAGGGCGACCGGGTGGCCGAATGGACGTTCGAGGTGGAGGGCCCCTTCGCCCGCCTGGAAGGCGAGCAGCAGATGGCCCCCGGGCGCCAGGAGCCGACGGAAGCGGGCGAAGAGCGCCGGCAGCTCGTCCTGCGGGGTGTGGACGCTCGAGTACCACGAGACGACGCCGGTCAGGGTGCCGTCCGGGATGCCGGGCTCCATCATCGAACCCTGCTCGAACCACAGGCCCGGGTTCTCGCGGCGGGCGATCCGGAGCATGGAATCCGACAGGTCGAGGCCTAAGACGTTCAGGCCGCAGGAGGCCAGATGGGCCGTCACCCACCCGGGGCCGCACCCGAGGTCGGCGACCTCGCCGCCGGTGCCACTGGCTTTGACGAGCCCGGCGAATCCGGCCAGCAGCGCCAACTCCAGGGGCTGGGCGGCGAAAACGTCGCGGAAGCGGTCGGCGTAGTCCTCGGCCACGGCGTCGTAGAAGGCGCGGGTGGCGGCGATGTGGTCCGGAGCCGGGGTGGCAGCAGCGGCGGCGGGAGCGGGAGCGGTGTCCGTCATGGGCGGGGAGCCTAGCCGTGCTCACGTCGTCCCGGTGCGGATTCGCGGTGGGGCCGTGATGGGTCCGTGGTGGTTCGCTGCGGGCCCGTGACGGGAAAAGGCAGGAGCCCCTTTCGCCTGGCGGCGGGGGGCTCCTTGGGTACTGCTAGTCGTTCCCGGATCGGAGAGGATCAGACCGGGGTGACGTTCTCCGCCTGCGGGCCCTTGGGACCCTGCGTGACGTCGAAGGACACCTGCTGGTTCTCCTCGAGCGAGCGGAAGCCGCTCGCGTTGATCGCGGAGTAGTGGACGAAGACGTCGGGGCCGCCGCCTTCCTGGGCGATGAAACCAAAGCCCTTTTCGGCGTTGAACCACTTCACGGTTCCGGTAGCCATAAGCCCTCCTTGGGCCCAAAGGGTTGCCCTGCTCCAGAACCCAGCAAGTGTGAAGACCAATTCTGCACAATCGCATCCGTCTGAGAACGACGAGAGCCCGCGGTCACATGCTCCGCAGGCTCTGTACTGCAAGGGAAACCAAACTGCAACTTGCGGACGAGACTAGCACGCGACCACCCGCGTGCAATAGAGGCCAAGATCACGTCACCCGAAAGTTTGAATGTCGCTTCCGCCTCGTGCTCCGACGCGACAGTCGGCCGGTGGCGGGGCCCGGAGAACCCGCCCCGCGGCGTGAGGGCTAGCCTCGCGATGTGGACAATTCTCGCACCCGGCCGCGCGTCGGGCACATTCAGTTCCTGAACTGCATGCCCCTCTACTGGGGGCTTGCGAGAACGGGCACTCTCCTCGACTTCGAGCTGTCGAAGGACACCCCCGAGAAGCTCAGCGAGAAGCTCGTGCAGGGAGATCTCGACATCGGGCCGATCACCCTGGTCGAGTTCCTCAAGCACGCCGACCAACTGGTCGCCTTCCCCGACATCGCCGTCGGCTGCGACGGCCCGGTGATGTCGTGCGTGATCGTCTCGCAGGTCCCGCTGGACCGGCTGGACGGCGTCCGGGTCGCCCTCGGGTCGACCTCACGGACCTCCGTACGCCTCGCCCAGCTCCTGCTCGCCGAGCGGTACGGCGTGCAGCCCGACTACTACACGTGCCCGCCGGACCTCAGCCTGATGATGCAGGACGCCGACGCGGCCGTCCTTATCGGCGACGCGGCCCTGCGCGCGACCATGATCGACGGGCCACGCTTCGGGCTCGACGTGCACGACCTGGGCGCGCTGTGGAAGGAGTGGACGGGGCTGCCGTTCGTCTTCGCCGTCTGGGCGGCACGCCGCGACTACCTGGAGCGCGAGCCGGTCATCACCCGGAAGGTGCACGAGGCGTTCCTCGCCTCCCGCGACCTCTCCCTGGAGGAGGTCGGCAAGGTCGCCGAGCAGGCGTCCCGCTGGGAGGCCTTCGACGAGAAGACGCTGGCCCAGTACTTCACCACCCTCGACTTCAGCTTCGGCCCGCCGCAGCTGGCGGCGGTCGAGGAGTTCGCGCGCAGGGTGGGACCGACGACGGGCTTCCCGGCGGACGTGAAGATCGACCTGCTCCAACCCTGACGGACGCCGCGGAGGCGTCCGGTGCCGGGGCGTTCGGCCCGCCGCCGGTGATGCCGGTGTCCACGGCGGCGGACATGTCGGCCCCCGCGGTCCTCGCCCCCCGGGGCCCGCACCCGCCGACCGAGCCCGTCGGCGACCCCCGTTCTGCCGGCACTTCCCGCTCCTCTCGCTCCCCTCGCTCCTCCCGTCCCGGCAGGCTCTCGGTCTCCGTTGCCGCGACGTCCGACCAGGGCAGGGCGAGGGAGGCCGGGTCGGACGGATGAGCTGCACGGTGGCCCTCGCCGTGGCGGGTGCGTTGGCCGAGGTGACCTGACCGTCGGCACGGTGTTCGCCCTGGGCCTCTTGCCGGGCAACTCCGAAGGTAACAGCGTGAGTTACGCCTCCTCCTCCTCCGAGCCCCCGGCCGCCGCCCCACCGTCTACCTCGGCACCTGGGAGGGCCAGGCCAACTCACGGGAGGGCATCGCCATTCCGCTGGGCACGTTCCGGGTGGCGGTGAAGCAGGCGAAGGCGGGCGAGTAGGCGGCCACGCTCCGCCACACCGACATCTTCGGCGACGTCTGCGACGACGTACTCACCCTGAAGCAGGTCACGGAGAAGCGGCTCGTCGCGCCCTCCACTCGAACTGCAACCTCACCGTCCGGGACACCGCCACGGCGGTCAACTGTTGACGAAGAAGATCGGCGACGAATGGGCCTGGCGGCCCACGGTCGCGGGAGGTCTCGTCTTCCTTCCGGGGGATGAACTCGTAGCCGTGGACGCGGACACGGGCAGCACCGTCTGGACGTTGTCCCCCAACGGCCGCCGGGGCTTCAACAACCCGACGGTCATCGACGGTCTGCTCTGCACCAGCGACCACGACGACGGCGTGTGGGCCGTGGATGTCAAGAGCGGCAAGCGGACGTGGCTCTGCGACGAGTTGGACGTCGAGGGGCCCGAGACGTTCCTGCGGGCCGGGACGGCACTGTACGGCGCCACCGGATCCCTGTACGGCGGCATCGTGGCCCTGGACGTCAAGACGGGCAAGCTCCGTTGGACCTACAGAGACAGCAAGGCCGTCGGCGAGCCGTGGCAGGTCACCACCTTCGGAAACCGGCTGCTGGTAACGCACGGGCCGGAGATCCACGCGCTGCCGGCGGTCTGAGGCACGGATGGCCGAACTCGCGGCCGGATTCGGCGTCGGAACCAAGACCGCGTACCGCTACGTCACCTGATGTGCGTAGGTCCGAGGTCACGCTCCGCCCGCGTCGCGCGTCGGGAAGGTGCCTGTGTCGATCTCGACCCGCTCCCCAGTGGCCAGAGTAAAGGTGACCTGCTCGCCGTACGGGATCTCGACGACCCGCCCGTACCCCGCGGCGTGTGGCTCGGACATCAGGGTGACCGTCGTCGTGAAGGGGTCGGCGATCATGTAGAAGTCGATCCCGAAGCGACCGTACTTCTGGACGTTCCGAACGTAGTCCTTCTCGTCCTTCGGTTCGGACGGCACTTCGAGCACCGCGAGCACGTCGAGACACGAGTAACTGTTCCTCCGACGATCGGCGTCGAAGTCGATGATCGTGAGATCCGGCGCTGCGTCGTTCTCCCCGGGGAAGGTGATGAGTACATCGCCGAAGACACGCTCTCGCGCGATACCGGAGGCTTTGACCGCATCCTTGACGTCGGAAACGGTCCAGTCCTGCTCCGGGCTCTGTGGCGTCATGATCACCCTGCCGTCGAACACCTCGACCTTGTACCCCTCAGGGATGGCACCCCGCTCGATCAGTTCACTCATCACAGACACGGCAGCTCACCTCCTGCCCGCATTATGGCTGGCCGGGGCGCAACCGACCGTGCTTTCGACCGGCCGGAGCTGACCATTCCTGATCCTGGTCACCGCGTGGCATGCGATCATCCGCCGACGGGCACCTTCGGCTCCGGCAGCGGATCATTTCAAGGTCCCCCTGGCCGTGCACGGTGACGATCATCCCGCGCTCACGGATATCTGGCAGCGCGCCGTACCGACAGGCAGGATCCTCATGCTCCGTTACGAAGGGTAACGCCCACCATGATTCCCGCCTCCAGGTCACTACTACCGGAACCCCCGATGCCGACCTGGTCTTCGTCTCCGGTGGCCAGGCGGGCGCCGGTGCCGCCGTGAACCTCGCTCTCGGGGGCCACGCCGAACCGCGCGCCCTCGGGGGCCACGTCGAGGCCGGGAACATCGGCGTCACCGCAGGTGTGGGCGCCTCCGTCTCGCCCGAGCCCCCGGGGAAGCCGGAGCCGCTTGCCGAGGCGGAGGAGGGGCGAGGGCTCGCGTTGGTCCGTGCCTGCGCAGACCTCTGGGGCTGACAGCCGCTGGCCAGGGACGGAAGCCGGGGCGAGTACGTGTGGTGTGACCTTGTCACGTCGGGCGCTTGAAGGTGCTCGAGGGCTGTGCGGGAAGTGTGGCGTGGTGAGGGGGAGGAAGGCCCTTCGAAGGGGGCGGTGCGAGTCCCTAGGATCTCTGTGGGCTCAGTACGCTCAGTGCGCCCTCCATCACCTGATCCCGTCTCACCCCACGCCGTCACCACGCTCCTTTCCCACCACACGACCCGGGACACCCGCCATGCCACGACGCCGTAGCTCAAGCTCGTCCAGCGCGACGGGAGACCGCAGCGGGGTTCCGTCGTGACTCCGAGGAACCGGACGCCTCAGCCGGTGCGGATACGGAGGCGGACCTTCGGGGACTTCGGCAAGGCGTTCTTTGCTTTCGTGGCGCTGTTCGTCCTGGTGGTGGGGGTGTCGGCCGTGCTCGCGACGGTGGCGGGCCGGCCGTTGCCGCGCACGTTCGAGCTGATGAAGTGGCTCAAGGCGGACGTCTCCGTCGAGACCTTCCAGAACATCCTGGTCTTCTTCGTCTGGCTCGCCTGGGCCCAGTTCACCGCCTGCGTGCTCGTCGAGATGAAGGCCGCGCTGTCCGGAGTCGGGGTACCGGGTCGGGTGCCCGGGGTCGGCCCCAGTCAGCCGCTCGCGCGTCAACTCGTCGCCGCGCTGCTGCTCGTCGGCGCCGCCGCCGAGGGCTTCACGCCGGGGCTCTCGCAGTTGGGGCAGGGAATCGAGGGGAACCAGCAGCCCACCGCCACCGCCGCGCACCGAGGCACTGCTCGACGAACTGCTGCCGGCCTGGCGCGAGGCGGTCGGGGCCGCGGCCGCGGGATGAGGGACACGTGAGCGGCCTTCCGGCGGCGGTGGTCGCCGGTCCGGTGCCGGACGTGGTCGTGGTGCTGGTCGCCGTGGTGTGGGGCGTGGTGACGGGCGCGCTGCTGCCCCGCGCGGCGTACCGGTTCGCCGTCCCGGCGGGGGAGGCGTGGCACACCCGGTGCCCCGAGGGGCATCCGCTGCGCGGGTGGCTCGGACGGGCCCGGTGCGGACAGTGCGCCCCGCGCGGAAAGGGTGCCGGGCGTGAAGAAGGCGCCGGGCACGAGGAGGGTGCCTCGCGCGGGGACGGAGATGGAGACGGGGACGGGGACGGAGGAAAGGCTGCCGGGACGGCGTACGGCACCGGGCCCGTCGCCCCCGCAGCCGCCACCGTGCTCGTGTGCGCCGCCCTCGCCGCCGCCACCGGGACCCGGCCCGAGCTGGCCGTCTGGCTGCTGCTCGCGCCCGTCGGCGTGCTGCTGGCGGTCGTCGACTTCAGGGTGCAGCGGCTGCCCGACCCGCTCACCCTCCCCTTCGCCGCGGCCGCCCTCGCCCTGCTCGGCGTCGTCGCCCTCGTCCCCGAGCACGCGGGCACCTGGACGACCGCCCTGCTGGGTGCCCTGGCGCTCGGCGCCGGCTACTTCGTCCTGTTCCTCATCAACCCGGCCGGCATGGGCTTCGGCGACGTGAAGCTGGCCCTCGGCGCGGGGGCCGTCCTCGGCTGGTACGGCTGGCCGACGGTGATGCTCGGCACCTTCGCCGGGTTCCTGTTCGGGGCGCTGTACGGGGGTGCCCTCGTCGTCGCGCGGCGGGCGGGGCGCGGGACGGCCATCCCGTTCGGGCCGTTCCTGATCGCCGGGGCGTTCGCCGGGTTGCTGATCGGCGCGTACACGGCGTGACGCGTCCGGTGTCACCGACCGGGTGCGTGCCCGGGCCGATGCGTACCCCCTCCGACGCGTACCCCCTCCGACGCGTACCCCCTCCGACGGGTACCCGGCCCACCGCGTGCCGGGCCGCCGCGTAACGCACATCCGGCAGCGGTGTGACGCACTCCGGCCGCCGCCGACGCGTACACGATGTGACGGTTGGGCAGGTGCGACGGGGTGCCCATCGGCCTGACGTCGGGCGCCCCGGGCCGCTGGCGTAGGCTGGTCCAGCCCGTCCACAACCCTTACGAACCTGACGAAAGGGACGCCCGGTGACCGAGAAGGCCGACCTTCAGCCCATCCTCGACCGTGCTGCCGCCGGTGGGCGGATCACCCCCGAAGAGGCGCTCGACCTCTACCGGGACGCCCCGCTGCACGCGCTGGGCGCCGCCGCCGACGCCGTACGCCGCCGCCGGTATGCCGGGACCGAGCACATCGCGACGTACATCATCGAGCGCAACATCAACTACACGAACGTCTGCGTCACCGCGTGCCGCTTCTGCGCCTTCTACGCCGCGCCGAAGGACACCGCCAAGGGCTGGACCCGCGACCTCGACGACATTCTGCGGCGTTGCGCCGAAACCGTCGAGCTCGGCGGCACGCAGATCATGTTCCAGGGCGGCCACCACCCGGACTACGGCGTCGAGTACTACGAGAAGCACTTCTCCGCCATCAAGAAGGAGTTCCCGCAGCTCGTCATCCACAGCCTGGGGGCGAGCGAGGTCGAGCACATGGCCCGGATCTCGAAGGTGTCGGTCGAGGAGGCCGTCACCCGGATCCACGAGGCCGGTCTCGACTCCTTCGCCGGGGCTGGCGCCGAGCTGCTGCCCGCGCGTCCGCGCAAGGCCATCGCGCCGCTGAAGGAGTCCGGCGAGCGCTGGCTGGAGATCATGGAGATCGCGCACGGGCTGGGCGTCGAGTCGACGTCCACCATGCTGATGGGCACCGGCGAGACCAACGCCGAGCGCATCGAGCACCTGCGCATGATCCGGGACGTGCAGGACCGCACGGGCGGTTTCCGCGCCTTCATCCCGTACACCTACCAGCCCGAGAACAACCACCTGAAGGGCCGCACCCAGGCCACGATCTTCGAGTACCTGCGGATGATCGCCATCGCCCGGCTGTTCTTCGACAACGTGGCCCACATCCAGGGCTCCTGGCTCACCACCGGCAAGGAGGTCGGCCAGCTCTCCATGCACTACGGCGCGGACGACCTCGGTTCGATCATGCTGGAGGAGAACGTCGTCTCCTCCGCCGGTGCCAAGCACCGCTCCAACCGCCTGGAGATCATCGACCTCATCCGCAAGGCGGGACGCGTCCCCGCCCAGCGCTCCACGACGTACGAACACCTCGTCGTGCACGACGACCCGGCCAACGACCCCGTCGACGACCGGGTGGCCTCCCACATCTCGTCGACGGCCATCGAGGGCGGCACGGCCCACCCGGAGCTGAAGCTCCTGGCCTCCAACTAGGGTCCGCGTGCCGACACTTCACGCCGCCGACCTGCTGATCACGGGAGACGGGCGGTCGTCGGTGCCGCAGGGTGCGGTACTCGTCGACGGGCGGACGGTCGCGGCCGTCGGCCCGTACGGCGAACTGGCGGCCGCGCATCCCACGGCCCGGGTACGACGCTGGCCGGGCCTGCTCACCCCCGGACTCCTGAACCCGTACGGGCCCGAACTGCTGGAGCAGGCCTACCATCCGGACCCGCGGGAGGCGGGCGAACTGGGCGGCGAGCCGCTCACCGGCGAAGCGCTCGCGGGGCTCGCCATGACCGACGTCCGCCGGGGTGCCAGCGCGCGGCGCGGTGTGCAGCGCCTGCTGGCGCACGGAGTTGTCGCCGTGGCGGGAGACCTGTGGAGGCCCGCCGTCGTGGACGCCGTGTACCGGGCGGGACTGAGCGTGGAACAGCGCTTCGAGCGCCCGGCCGGCCCGGTGACCCTCGACCCGCTCGCGGGGCGGAGCCTCGCGGAGGCGATCCTGCTGCCGCTCCCACCGGACGGCGTGGGTGGCGTGGACGCGACGTTCGCCGTCTTCGAGGTCCCCGACGAGGCCGCGCTGGGCGAACGGGGAGCCGGCACGTGCGTGGCGACGGTCCTGGCGGGACGACTGGTGTACCGGCGCCGGTAGCCCGGCTCGCCGTTCGCTGTCTGCCGCCCGGCGCCCGGACCTGCCGCCCGGCGCCTACCGCTTGCTGCCCGGCGCGCAGGGGGCTCCGGGGCCGTGGCGGGCCCGTCCTGCCACAATGGGACCGTGACCCGCGCATCCCTGAACAAGCAGCCGCACGAAGTCGCCTCGATGTTCGACCACGTCGCGGAACGGTACGACCTGACCAACGACGTGCTGTCGCTCGGTCAGGACCGGCTCTGGCGCAAGGAGGTGGCCAAGGCGGTCGGCGCGCGCCCCGCGGAGAAGGTCCTGGACCTGGCGGCCGGTACGGCGACGTCCTCGCTGCCCTTCGCGCAGGCCGGTGCCTACGTCGTCCCCTGCGACTTCTCCCTCGGCATGCTCCGGGTCGGCAAGCAGCGCCGGAACTGGCTGCCCTGCACCGCCGGCGACGCGACCCGGCTGCCCTTCAAGGACGACGTCTTCGACGCCGTCACCATCTCCTTCGGGCTGCGCAACGTCCAGGACACGGACGCCGCGCTGCGCGAGATGCACCGGGTGACCCGGCCCGGCGGGCGCATCCTCATCTGCGAGTTCTCGCAGCCCACCTGGACGCCGTTTCGCACCGTGTACACCGAGTACCTGATGCGCGCGCTGCCGCCGGTCGCCCGCGCGGTGTCGTCCAACCCCGACGCGTACGTCTACCTCGCCGAGTCCATCCGGGACTGGCCCGACCAGCCCGCCCTGGCCGGGCGGCTCCAGGACGTCGGCTGGACGAAGGTGGCCTGGCGCAACCTCACGGGCGGCGTGGTCGCGCTGCACCGGGGCTTCAAGGCGAGCTGAGGCGAGGCGGGCCGGGCCTGAAGAGGCGCCGGACCGGGGTCGGCCAGGGCGGACCGGGGGAAGCGGCCCTGACCGGTCAGGATGAGCCGGGGAAGGCACTGACCGGTCAGGGCGGGCCGAGGGTCGCCGTCGCCGTGCGGGGTGCGGCCGAGTAAGGGGCACCCGGTTCGTCCAGCTCCCGCCGGAGGCCGCCGCCGGGAGGTGCCGCTCCGCGCGGCTCACGCACTCCTCCTCCGCCGTCCCCCTCCCCGAGGTCGAACCACACGTGCACCGCGGAGTCCCGCGGCACCTCGGTGCCGGGCTGCGGATACTGGCGTACGACGTACTCGACGACGGTCAGGTGGAAGTCCGGCCGGTCCGGCGCCTCGAGGGACAGGCCGCGCGCACGGGCCGACTCGCGCGCGTCCACGGCCATCAGGCCGACCAGGCGAGGAACGCGCACCTCGGGCGTTCTGGGTTGTATACGCACGGATGTCACCCCCAGCGGTACCGGCAGCGTAGGCACGACCACGCACCGGAAGGAAGCACTCCGTGGCTTACTGTGACAATCGATCACAGTGGGTGACTCAAGTGAGCGTTTCTGATTCCGTTTCCGTTTTCAGAGAGCCAGCCGGTAGCAGTGGCCCTCCCGGCGCGAGGCCGGGATCAGGAACGTCTCGGCGAGGCGCATTCCGAGCCGCCGGGTGACCGCCGTCGAGCGGGTGTTGCGGGCGTCGACCATCGCGACCACGTCCCGCACGCCGGTGGCGCGTACCCGTTCCAGCGTCTGGTGCGCCGCGGCGGTGACGTACCCCTTGCCCCAGTGCTCCCGGCCCAGCCGCCAGCCGATCTCGATCTCGCCCGTCGGGCCCCAGTCCCGCTCCCAGGGCTGGGCGCCCGTGAAGCCGACGACGCGGTCCGCCCCGTCGACCATGGTCCACAGGCAGAAGCCGAGTTCGGCGTCGTGCCGCCGCTGGCGGGCGGTGAGCTCCTCGTAGACCGACAACTCCGCGGCCCTGCCGCCGTGGAACTCCATGACGTCCGGGTCGGCGAAGAGCCGGTGCCAGGTGAAGGCGTCCTCATGAGTGGGTACGCGGAGCCGTACAGCGGGCAGAGCTCGGTGCATTGAGGCAGCCCTTCAGCCGGGTGATCAATTGTCCTGCATAGACTGCCCGTGTCCAGTGCCGGTCGGCACGCAGATTTCGAACTGGGGGAGATCCCGCCGTGACCGAGCCCCTCTCCGAAAACACCGCCGATGTGATCGTCGTGGGCGCGGGGCCCGCCGGCTCCGCCACCGCGTACCACCTGGCCAGGTCCGGTCTCGACGTGCTCCTCCTGGAGAAGACCGCGTTTCCGCGGGAGAAGGTCTGCGGCGACGGCCTCACCCCGCGCGCCACCAAGCAGCTCGTGTCGATGGGCATCGACATCTCCGAAGAGGCGGGCTGGCTGCGCAACAAGGGCCTGCGCATCATCGGCGGCGGGGTCCGCCTCCAGCTCGACTGGCCGGAACTCGCCTCCTTCCCCGACTACGGCCTGGTCCGCAAGCGGGACGACTTCGACGAACAGCTCGCCCGGCAGGCCCAGAAGGCCGGCGCGCGCCTGTACGAGCGCTGCAACGTGGGCGCGCCGATCGTCGACGACCGCACCGGCCGCATCACCGGGGTGAAGGCCAAGCTCGGCGAGGAGAAGCGGGAAGTCACCTTCCACGCCCCGCTGGTGGTGGCCGCCGACGGCAACTCCACGCGGCTGTCCCTGGCCATGGGCCTGCACCGCCGCGAGGACCGCCCGATGGGCGTCGCGGTCCGTACGTACTTCACCTCGCCGCGCCACGACGACGACTACCTGGAGTCCTGGCTGGAGCTGTGGGACCGGCGCGGTCCGCAGGACCGGCTGCTGCCCGGCTACGGCTGGATCTTCGGCATGGGCGACGGGACGAGCAACGTCGGCCTCGGCGTGCTCAACACCTCGGACTCCTTCAAGGAGCTGGACTGGCGCGAGGTCCTGAAGGCCTGGTGCGCGTCGATGCCCGAGGACTGGGGCTACACCCCGGACAACATGACCGGCCCGATCCGCGGCGCCGCGCTCCCGATGGCCTTCAACCGTCAGCCGCACTACACGCGCGGACTGCTGCTCGTGGGTGACGCGGGCGGCCTGGTGAACCCGTTCAACGGCGAGGGCATCGCCTACGCCATGGAATCCGGGCAGATCGCCGCCGAGGTCATCGTCCAGGCACACGCGCGGGCGACACCGGCCCAGCGGGAGATCGCCCTCCAGCGCTACCCGCGCGTCCTGAAGGACACCTACGGCGGCTACTACACGCTCGGCCGCGCGTTCGTGAAGCTCATCGGCAACCCGAAGGTCATGCAGATCGCCGCCCAGCGCGGGCTGACGCACCCGATGCTGATGAAGTTCACCCTGAAGATGCTCGCCAACCTGACGGACCCCACGGGCGGCGACGCGATGGACCGCATCATCAACGGTCTGAGCAAGGTGGCGCCGAAGGCGTGATGCGTTCCGCATCACGGCTCTCGCGTATGCGTGAGCCGTGCCGCGAGAGCCGTGAGGGGCGCTGTGGGCGGCCGGGGCCGGATGGAGGGGCTCGCGGCCGCCGATGCGTGTCCGGGGCGCCGTGAAGGCCCGCCACGCGGCTGTACGCGGCCCGGTCGGCGCGTGCCGACCCGTCAATCCTCGCGAAGCAGCCGACAATTCGGGCATGCGGGCGATCTCGGCCGACCGGGGCGGTCGGCCGGAGTGAGGGGGGAAGCGCGCGGGCGGATGGCGCGCGAGGGGAAGCGCGTGAGCAGGGGAGCGTGAGCGCGGACGGAGAGAGCCGCTGCCCCCGAGCGGCAGCGGCCCCTCGGCCCATTCCGGCCGGGCCGGTGCGCACCGGATTCGTGCGCACCGGGCCCGACGACCCGGACCGCTATGGGTCCGGGTCCTTGTCCGGGTTCGTGCGGGCGTCGCTCAGAGCACGCGCACGGCGCCCGACGCGGGGTAGCCGGAGAGGTCCTGGATGACGACGCCCTTGGACGGGTTGGCGGCGTCCAGGTACTGGCCGTTACCGATGTAGACACCCGTGTGGTACGCGGAGCCCTTGCCGCCCCAGTACAGGATGTCGCCGACCTGGAGGTTGGACAGCGAGACGTCGGTGCCGACCGTCGACTGGTCCTGCGAGACGCGCGGGAGGTCCACGCCGACCTGCTTGAACGCGGCCTGCACCAGGCTGGAGCAGTCCCAGGCGTTGGGGCCCGTCGCCCCCATGACGTAGGCATCGCCCACCTGCGCCTTGAGGAAGGAGATCACCGTTCCGACGCTGCCACTGGCCGGCGCGGAGGCGGTGGTCGTGGTGGTCGTGGTGGCCGCCGTGCTCGTGGCGCCCGAGTCGGCGGTGAGGGTGGCGCGCTCGGCGTCGCGCGTGGCGCGCTCGGCGGCGGCCTTGCGAGCCTCCTCGGCGGCCTTCTTCTTCGCCTCGGCCTTCTCCTTGGCCTCGGCGAGGTCGGCCTTGGCCGCCTTGGCGGCCTTGGCGGCGGCGGCGTCACGCTCGGCCTGCAGCTGGTAGTTCGCGGCGGCCTGCTGGGTGGCCTCCGCGGACTGGGCGACCTGAGTGGACAGGTCGGCCGTCAGGGTGGGCAGTGAGAGGGTCTGGGTCACCGGCTCTGCGGCGACCGCCGAGGCCGACGCCCCGGCCACTGCCAGAGTGCCGAGGACGCCACCGGCAACTCCGGCTCGCATCGCCATCGTGGTCTGCGCGGTGCGGCGGGGTTTCCGGTGGCTTCGTATGTGAGCGGTGTGGGACATGGGAACAACCGGTACCAGGGGCTCCTTCATATCCACAAGAAACGTGTGCTGCGCCACAATTGTTCAATCGTGGCGCCGAACCCCGGGCGCGTCGTTCTTTATTGACGCCGTAACGGACATTGCGGGCGCGAGGCGATGGGCCCGTGATCACGGCCTTTCGTCTTTACGTCCGAATTGCCCCGCACCTAGCATCGGTTGAAACGATTGGCCAAGCCCTCCTTTTGTGTCCTCGCGTCAGATGTGGCGGAGGTCACGGAACGGTCACCCCTGTCGTCGCGTCCGGTGTGCGAGCCACGGGCGGATTGCGGACGGATTGCGACGGTGGCGCGGCCGGATCGCAACGAGGGCCGGACCCGGGGCGCCCCCAGGGACGGGTTCGGGGTGGGCCATGGGGCGGATGCGGGGTGCGGCCCGGTCGGGTTCGGGGTGGGCTGCGGGTCCGGTTCGGGGGTGCGTGCCGATCCGGGCCCGGGGGCTGCGCCGGGTTCGGTTCGGGGTGTGCCCGGACCGCGCTCCGGGGCGCGTCGGCCCGCGCGTGGGCGGCGTCGGAATGAATGCGGGGCGCGACGGCCCGCGTATGGGCAGTGTCGGAATGGATACGGTGCGCGTCCGGGTCGTGACGGTTCGCATCCGGGTTGTCGTGGATCACGTCCGGAGGGCGTCCGGTTCGAGGCCGGCTTGCGGTCGAAGTGGTCAGCGAGGTCGCCGCTCGATTTCCGGCCGGGCTCACGCTCGGTTCCGGGCTCGGGCTTGTGTGCCGACCGGCGGCGGACCCGCGGCCCCGCGCGGAGTTCGTGAACGCGTGCACACGTCCACTTCGCGCCCCGCATCCCTCCGATGTGTGAACGCGGCTTCTAGCAAGTGATCACGTCCAGCACCAATTTGCATGCAGAGGAACCCTCTTGATAGGGGGGCGATCCCTCTGACCTGCACTGACGCGACAGAATGTCACTTCTGGTGACCGCTCGGACGCTTCGCGTGCGAAGATCACCGCTTCTCCGGCTTCATGATCGTTCGTCAGGTGGTGGAGATCACAAAGGTTGTGCAATGCCCCGTGTCGCAGATCACAGACCGGCGGGCATAGGATGCGGAGCGGTTGGGCTTGTGACCTGCTTCACATGTTCTCGATCTTCGCCGGGGCGGGCGTGGTTCGCGGGACGTGTGGGGCGCAAGTGAGTCCGACTCGCCAGCAGTCAGTGCCGACTGAGAGGAGCGAGGAGCGGTGAACGCGTATGCGCCCATCCTCGTACTGGGAGCCCTCGGGGCAGGCTTTGCGATCTTCTCCGTGGTCATGGCCACGCTGATCGGTCCGAAGCGGTACAACCGCGCCAGGCTCGAGGCCTACGAGTGCGGTATCGAACCGACCCCCACGCCGGCCGGCGGCGGGCGCTTCCCCATCAAGTACTACCTGACGGCGATGCTCTTCATCGTCTTCGACATCGAGATCGTCTTCCTTTATCCCTGGGCCGTCAGTTTCGACGCCCTGGGGATCTTCGGGCTCGTGGAGATGCTGCTCTTCGTGCTCACCGTCTTCGTCGCGTACGCCTACGTATGGCGACGCGGCGGGCTGGAATGGGACTGAAGGGCCTTTGACCATGGGACTCGAAGAAAAACTGCCGAGCGGATTCCTGCTGACCACCGTCGAGCAGGCCGCGGGCTGGGTGCGCAAGTCGTCCATGTTCCCCGCCACGTTCGGACTCGCCTGCTGCGCCATCGAGATGATGACCACCGGCGCCGGCCGCTACGACCTGGCGCGCTTCGGCATGGAGGTCTTCCGCGGCTCGCCGCGGCAGGCGGACCTGATGATCGTGGCCGGCCGGGTCAGCCAGAAGATGGCGCCCGTGCTGCGGCAGGTCTACGACCAGATGCCGAACCCCAAGTGGGTGATCTCCATGGGGGTCTGCGCCTCGTCGGGCGGCATGTTCAACAACTACGCGATCGTGCAGGGCGTCGACCACATCGTCCCGGTCGACATCTACCTGCCCGGCTGCCCGCCCCGGCCCGAGATGCTGCTGGACGCCATTCTCAAGCTCCACCAGAAGGTCCAGGGTTCCAAGCTCGGCGTGAACGCCGAGGAGGCGGCCCGCGAGGCGGAGGAGGCGGCGCTCAAGGCCCTGCCCACCATCGAGATGAAGGGGCTGCTGCGATGAGCGACGCGAACGGCACCGCGGGCGAGGGCGTGAACCCCGAGAAGGACCTCTCCGCCGAGAACCTCCCCGGCCGGCGGGGCGAGGGGGGCGAGGAGATCCGCGTCCAGCGCGGCATGTTCGGCGCCAACAACGGCGGCGACACCTCCGGTTACGGCGGCCTGGTCCGCTCGATCCGGTTCCCCGGAGCGTCGAACCGCCCCTACGGGGGGTGGTTCGACGAGGTGGCCGACGAGCTGGAGGGCGCGCTGGAGGAGCAGGACCTGCTCCCCGAGAACGTCATCGGGAAGACGGTCGTCGACCGCGACGAACTCACCTTCCACATCGAGCGCGAGCACCTGGTCCGGGTCGCGACGACCCTGCGCGACGATCCCGCGCTGCGCTTCGAACTGTGCACCGGCGTCAGCGGCGTGCACTACCCCAGCGACAAGGGCCGCGAGCTGCACGCCGTGTACCACCTGCGCTCGATCACCCACAACCGGGTGATCCGCCTGGAGGTCGGCGCTCCCGACGGCGACCCGCACATCCCGTCGCTGGTCCCCGTCTATCCGACGAACGACTGGCACGAGCGCGAGACGTACGACTTCTTCGGCATCGTCTTCGACGGTCACCCGGCCCTGACGCGGATCCTGATGCCCGACGACTGGCAGGGCCATCCGCAGCGCAAGGACTATCCCCTCGGCGGCATCCCCGTCGAGTACAAGGGCGCCCGGATCCCGGCTCCGGACCAGCGGAGGTCGTACTCATGAGCACCTCGAACGCATCCGCGGCCTCCGCCGCCTCCGCGCGCGAGACCACGGAAGGCACCGTCTACACCGTCACCGGAGGCGACTGGGACGAGGTCGTCGAGACGGCGCAGCGCAGTGACGACGAGCGCATCATCGTCAACATGGGCCCGCAGCACCCGTCCACGCACGGCGTGCTCAGGCTGATCCTGGAGATCGACGGCGAGACAGTCACCGAGGCCCGCTGCGGCATCGGCTACCTCCACACCGGCATCGAGAAGAACCTCGAGTACCGGACCTGGACCCAGGGCACCACGTTCGTGACGCGCATGGACTACCTGACGCCGTTCTTCAACGAGACGGCGTACTGCCTCGGCGTCGAGAAGCTCCTCGGCATCGAGGACCAGATCCCCGACCGCGCCTCGGTCATCCGCGTGCTCCTGATGGAGCTGAACCGGCTCTCCTCCCACTTGGTGTGCCTCGCCACCGGAGGCATGGAACTCGGCGCCACCACGATCATGATCTACGGATTCCGTGATCGTGAACTCATTCTCGACGCCTTCGAGCTCATCACCGGCCTGCGGATGAACCACGCGTACATCCGCCCCGGCGGACTCGCCCAGGACCTGCCGCCCGGCGCCGTGGACCAGATCCGCGAGCTGGTGAAGAAGCTGCGCAAGAACCTCCCGGAGTACGACGCCCTCGCCACCGGGAACCCCATTTTCAAGGCCCGTATGCAGGACGTCGGTTATCTGGACCTGGCCGGCTGCATGGCCCTCGGAGCGACCGGCCCGGTCCTGCGCTCCACCGGCCTGCCGCACGACCTGCGCAAGGCGCAGCCGTACTGCGGGTACGAGACGTACGACTTCGAGATCCCCACCGCGGACACCTGCGACTCCTACGGCCGCTTCCTGATCCGGCTGGAGGAGATGCGCCAGTCGCTGCGCATCGTCGAGCAGTGCCTGGACCGGCTCCAGCCCGGACCGGTCATGGTCGCCGACAAGAAGATCGCCTGGCCCGCCCAGCTCGCCATGGGGCCGGACGGACTGGGCAACTCCCTCGACCACATCAAGAAGATCATGGGCACCTCCATGGAGGCCCTGATCCACCACTTCAAGCTGGTCACCGAGGGCTTCCGCGTACCGCCGGGACAGGTGTACGCGGCCGTCGAGTCGCCCAAGGGCGAGCTCGGGGCGCATGTCGTCTCCGACGGCGGCACCCGCCCCTTCCGGGTCCACTTCCGCGACCCGTCCTTCACCAACCTGCAGGCCATGGCGGCGATGTGCGAGGGCGGCCAGGTCGCCGACGTCATCGTCGCCGTGGCATCCCTCGACCCCGTGATGGGAGGCGTCGACCGGTGACCACCACACCTTCGGAGCGGGGCGTCAGTCTGGGCATGCCCCAACTGCCCGCACCCGCCTACCCGGACGAGGTCCGGGCCCGGCTGGAGACCGACGCGCGCGAGATCATCGCCCGCTACCCGGACTCCCGGTCCGCTCTCCTGCCGCTGCTGCACCTCATGCAGGCGGAGGAGGGCCACGTCACGCGCACCGGGATGCGGTTCTGCGCGGACGTGCTCGGCCTGACCACGGCCGAGGTCACCGCCGTCGCCACCTTCTACTCCATGTACCGGCGCCGGCCGAGCGGCGACTACCAGGTCGGGGTGTGCACCAACACCCTGTGTGCCGTCATGGGCGGCGACGCCATCTTCGAGGAGCTCCAGGAGCACCTGGGCGTCGGCAACGGCGAGACCACCGACGACGGCAAGGTCACCCTCGAGCACATCGAGTGCAACGCGGCCTGCGACTTCGCGCCCGTCGTGATGGTCAACTGGGAGTTCTTCGACAACCAGGACCCGCAGAGCGCCAAGCACCTCGTCGACGACCTGCGGGCCGGCCGCCCGGTGTCGCCCACGCGCGGGGCGCCCCTGTGCACGTTCAAGGAGACCGCCCGGATCCTGGCCGGCTTCCCCGACGAGCGGGACGGTGCCGTGGACGCCACGGGAAGCGCGGGACCCGCCTCCCTGGCCGGCCTGAAGCTGGCCAAGGGGGAGACCGCCCCCGCGCGCGTGGTGCACCCGCGGGGCGAGGCACCCCAGGACACCCCGCCGCACGACCCGTCACCGGCGGAGCACCTCAGCTCGCACGACGCGCCGCAGGACACGGCGGCCTCCGATCCGGCGCATCCGGCCGGACCCACCGCCGAGGAGGGGGAGTGATGACCTTGGCACCCGAACTCAAGGACACCAGCCCGGAGAACCTGCTGGCACCCGTGCTGTCGGCCTTCTGGGACGAGGACAGGTCCTGGACGCTGGACGTCTACAAGAGGCACGAGGGGTACGAGGGGCTCCGCAAGGCGCTCGCCATGTCACCGGACGACGTCATCGCGTACGTCAAGGAGTCCGGTCTGCGGGGGCGCGGCGGCGCCGGCTTCCCGACGGGAATGAAATGGCAGTTCATTCCCCAGGGAGATGGAAAACCACATTATCTAGTTGTCAACGCCGACGAGTCGGAACCCGGAACGTGCAAGGACATTCCGCTCCTCTTCGCGAACCCGCACAGCCTCATCGAGGGCATTGTCATCGCCTGTTACGCCATCAGGTCGTCCCACGCCTTCATCTATCTGCGGGGCGAAGTCGTCCCCGTGCTGCGGCGGTTGCACGAGGCCGTGCGCGAGGCCCGCGCGGCGGGTCTCCTCGGCGAGAACGTGCTGGGCAGCGGACTCGACCTCGAACTCACCGTGCACGCGGGCGCCGGCGCGTACATCTGCGGTGAGGAGACCGCACTGCTCGACTCGCTCGAAGGCCGCCGTGGTCAACCGCGGCTCCGTCCCCCCTTCCCCGCCGTCGCGGGCCTCTACGCGTGCCCGACCGTGGTGAACAACGTCGAGTCGATCGCATCGGTTCCCGCCATCATGAACCGGGGCAAGGAATGGTTCCGCTCGATGGGGAGTGAGAAGTCACCCGGCTTCACGCTCTATTCCCTCAGCGGCCACGTCGTACGCCCCGGTCAGTACGAGGCGCCGATGGGCATCACGCTGCGCCAGCTGCTCGACATGAGCGGCGGCATGCGGCCGGGGCACCGCCTGAAGTTCTGGACGCCGGGCGGCTCCTCGACGCCGATGTTCACCGACGAGCACCTCGACGTCCCCCTCGACTACGAAGGAGTGGGCGCCGCCGGTTCCATGCTCGGCACCAAGGCCCTCCAGTGCTTCGACGAGACCACGTGCGTCGTACGGGCCGTCACCCGCTGGACCGAGTTCTACGCCCACGAGTCCTGCGGCAAGTGCACGCCCTGCCGCGAAGGCACGTACTGGCTGGTGCAGCTGATGCGCGACATCGAGGCCGGCAAGGGCCGGATGTCCGACCTCGACAAGCTGAACGACATCGCCGACAACATCAACGGCAAGGCGTTCTGCGCCCTCGGCGACGGCGCCGCCTCGCCGATCTTCTCCTCGCTGAAGTACTTCCGTGAGGAGTACGAGCAGCACATCACGGGCCGTGGCTGCCCCTTCGACCCGGCCAGGACGACGGCCTGGGCCGACCGTACGGAGGTGCACGCATGACCGTGACCACCAACACTCCTTCGGGAGGGGGAGGGGCGGCGGTCCCGCCGGAGGACCTCGTCACGCTGACGATCGACGGTGCCGAGATCAGCGTGCCCAAGGGCACCCTGGTCATCCGGGCCGCCGAACAGCTCGGCATCGAGATCCCCCGGTTCTGCGACCACCCCCTCCTCGACCCGGCCGGCGCCTGCCGCCAGTGCATCGTCGAGGTCGAGGGCCAGCGCAAGCCCATGGCCTCCTGCACCATCACCTGCACCGACGGGATGGTGGTGAAGACCCACCTCACCTCGCCCGTCGCCGAGAAGGCCCAGCACGGGGTGATGGAGCTGCTGCTCATCAACCACCCGCTGGACTGCCCGGTCTGCGACAAGGGCGGTGAGTGCCCGCTGCAGAACCAGGCGATGTCGCACGGCA
Organism: Streptomyces sp. NPDC005774; assembly: GCF_042871645.1. NCBI lineage: Bacteria > Bacillati > Actinomycetota > Actinomycetes > Kitasatosporales > Streptomycetaceae > Streptomyces > Streptomyces sp. NPDC005774. The sequence goes on from NZ_JBIAIV010000001.1 coordinate 75,775, forward strand.
ACCCCGAGTCCCGCTTCGACGGCAAGAAGCGGACCTACGAGAAGCCCGTCCCGATCTCCACCCAGGTGCTGCTGGACCGCGAGCGGTGCGTGTTGTGCGCCCGCTGTACCCGGTTCTCCAACCAGATCGCGGGCGACCCGATGATCGAGATGGTCGAGCGGGGCGCGCTCCAGCAGATCGGCACCGGCGAGGGCGACCCCTTCGAGTCGTACTTCTCCGGCAACACCATCCAGATCTGCCCGGTCGGCGCGCTCACCTCGGCGGCCTACCGGTTCCGCTCCCGCCCCTTCGACCTGGTCTCCTCGCCGTCGGTGTGCGAGCACTGCTCCGGCGGCTGCGCCACGCGCACCGACCACCGGCGCGGCAAGGTCATGCGGCGGCTCGCCGCCGACGACCCCGAGGTCAACGAGGAGTGGATGTGCGACAAGGGCCGCTTCGGGTTCCGGTACGCACAGCAGCGGGACCGGCTGGGGACCCCGCTCGTGCGCAATGCCGAGGGTGACCTGGAGCCCGCCTCCTGGCCCGACGCGCTGCAGATCGCGGCCCAGGGCCTGCTGGCCTCCCGCGGCCGCACCGGCGTCCTGACCGGCGGCCGGCTCACCGTCGAGGACGCCTACGCGTACAGCAAGTTCGCGCGCGTGGCCCTCGACACCAACGACATCGACTTCCGCGCGCGTGTGCACAGCGCCGAGGAGGCCGACTTCCTCGCCGCGCGGGTCGCGGGCCGCGGGCATGACCTCGGGAGTGCGTCCGGCACGGACTCCGCCGGCGGGGTCACGTACTCCTCGCTGGAGAAGGCGCCCGCCGTCCTGCTGGTCGGGTTCGAGGCCGAGGAGGAGGCGCCCGGCGTCTTCCTGCGGCTGCGCAAGGCCTGGCGTACGCACGGGCAGCGGACCTTCTCGCTGGCCACGCACGCCACGCGCGGACTGGAGAAGGCCGGCGGCACGCTGCTGCCGGCGGCTCCCGGCACCGAGACCGAATGGCTCGACGCGCTCGCGAGCGGGGCCGGCCTGGAGGGCGACGGGGCCAGAGCCGCCGAAGCGCTGCGGGCCGAGGGCGCGGTGATCGTCGTCGGCGAGCGGATCGCCGCCGTCGAGGGCGGCCCGACCGCCGCCGTACGGATCGCCACCGCGACCGGTGCCCGGCTGGTGTGGATCCCCCGCCGGGCCGGGGAGCGGGGCGCCGTCGAGGCGGGCGCGCTGCCGTCGCTGCTGCCGGGCGGGCGCCCGGCGACCGACCCGCGCGCGCGTGAGGAGGTCGCCGCCGTCTGGGGCGTCGCCGCCCTGCCGCACCGCTACGGCCGCGACACCCGCGAGATCGTCGAGGCTGCCGCGACCGGTGAGCTGCAGGCGCTGCTGGTAGCGGGCGTGGAGGTCACCGATCTGCCCGACCCCGCACGCGCGCGGACGGCACTCGCCGAGGCCGGGTTCGTGGTTTCGCTGGAGCTGCGGCCCAGCGAGGTCACCGAACTCGCCGACGTGGTGCTGCCGGTGGCGGCCGTGGTCGAGAAGGCCGGTGCCTTCCTCAACTGGGAGGGCAGGGTCCGGCCCTTCGAGTCGGCGCTCAAGCCCGAGCAGCTGACCCGCACGCTCCCGCCGACCGACGCGCGCGTGCTCCAGATGCTCGCCGACGCCATGGACGTACACCTGGGCCTGCCGGACCTGCGCACCGTCCGCGCGGAGCTCGAGCGGCTCGGCGCCTGGGACGGCCCGCGGGCCACCGGACCGCTGGAGACCGCGGGCACGCTGCCCCGGCCGGCCGGCGGGGAGGCGGTGCTCGCAGGGCACCGCCTGCTGCTGGACCAGGGGCTCCTGCAACAGGGCGACGAGGCGCTCGCCGGCACCCGGCACGCCGCGTACGCGCGCGTGTCGGCCGCCACGGCCGCCGAGGTCGGTGTCAAGGACGGCGACCCGATCGCCGTGACCGGCCCCGCGGGGACGGTCGAACTGATCCTGAGCGTCACCGAGATGCCCGACCGCGTGGTGTGGCTTCCGCTGAACTCCGCCGGCGGCGGTGTCGGCTCCGACACCGGGGCGCTGCCCGGCTCCCTCGTCCGAATCGGCCCGGCGGGACTCGCCGGCGAGGCCCTCAAGGAGGTGGAGGCATGAGCCCGTACTTCGCCGCTGAAGACCTCTCGATGTTCGGCCGCGACCCCTGGTGGCTGGTCGTCGTCAAGGCGGTGTTCTGCTTCGCCTTCCTCATGGTGACGGTACTGATCGCCATCGTGATGGAACGCAAGATCGTCGCCTGGATGCAGCTGCGCGTCGGCCCCAACCGCAACGGCCCCTGGGGCATGCTCCAGTCGCTCGCCGACGGCGTGAAACTGATGCTCAAGGAAGACCTCGTCGTCAAACGCGCCGACAAGGTGGTGTACGTCCTCGCGCCGATCGTCGCGGCCGTCCCGGCCTTCATGGCGATCGCGGTGATCCCCTTCGGACCGGCCGGCAACGAGATCTCGATCTTCGGCCAGCGGACCACGATGCAGCTCACCGATCTGCCGATCGCGCTGCTCTACATCCTCGCGGTAGCCTCCATCGGCATCTACGGCATCGTCCTCGCCGGCTGGAGCTCCGGATCCACGTACCCGCTGCTGGGCGGACTGCGCTCGTGCGCGCAGATGATCTCCTACGAGATCGCCATGGGCGCCGCCTTCGCCTCCGTGTTCCTCTACTCGGGGTCGATGTCGACGTCGACGATCGTCGAGCAGCAGGCCGACCGCTGGTACATCCTGCTGCTGCCGGTCTCCTTCATCATCTACATCGTCACGATGGTCGGCGAGACCAACCGCGCCCCCTTCGACATGCCCGAGTCCGAGGGCGACCTGGTCGGCGGCTTCAACACCGAGTACTCGTCGATCAAGTTCGCGATGTTCATGCTCGCCGAGTACATCAACATGGTGACCGTCTCCGCCGTCGCCGTCACCCTCTTCCTGGGCGGCTGGCGCGCTCCATGGCCGGTCAGTACCTTCTGGGAGGGCGCGAACCACGGCTGGTGGCCGATGCTCTGGTTCATCGTCAAGGTCCAGCTGCTGCTGTTCATGTTCGTCTGGCTGCGCGGCACGCTCCCGCGCGTGCGGTACGACCAGCTGATGAAGCTCGGCTGGAAGGTCCTCATCCCGGTCTCCCTGGTGTGGCTGATGGCCGTCGCCACGGTGCGGGCCCTGAGGAACGAGGGCTACGGCTTCGCGGACACGGCCCTCTACATCGCCGGCGGAGTGCTCGTCCTGCTGTTGCTGTCCTTCGTCGCGGACATGTTCCGGTCGAAGGGCAAGGACGGTAAGGACGGCAAGGAGGCCGAAGGGGTCGGGGGGCCGGGCGGGGCACCGGCCGCCTTCGACCCGATGGCGGGCGGATTCCCCGTACCGCCGCTGCCCGGACAGGAACTTCCGCCGGTGCCGCGACGCCGCTCGCGCCAGGAGCGGGAGCTCGTTGTCAGTGGTGGCTCCGATACTCACAGTGACGGATCTCTGGATGGAAAGGAGGCGTCCGATGGCTGAGGAACCCAAGGAGACCAAGCCCGGTTTCCTGAACCCCGTGGCCGGCTTCGGCGTGACCTTCAAGGCCATGTTCAAGAAGCGGCTGACCGAGCAGTACCCGGAGCAGAAGAAGACCACGGCCCCGCGCTTCCACGGCAGGCACCAGCTCAACCGCCATCCGGACGGTCTGGAGAAGTGCATCGGCTGCGAACTGTGCGCCTGGGCCTGTCCCGCCGACGCGATCTACGTCGAGGGCGCGGACAACACCGAGGAGGAGCGCTACTCGCCCGGCGAGCGGTACGGCCGCGTCTACCAGATCAACTACGCCCGCTGCATCCTGTGCGGCCTGTGCATCGAGGCGTGTCCCACGCGCGCGCTGACGATGACCAACGAGTTCGAACTGGCCGACTCCAGCCGCGCCAACCTCATCTACACCAAGGAGCAGCTGCTCGCCGGTCTGGAGGAGGGCATGGTGGACAGCCCGCACGCCATGTACCCGGGCACCGACGAACAGGACTACTACCGGGGCCTGGTGACCGAGGCCGCCCCCGGCACGGAACGGCAGGCCGGCCACTCCGAGGGCGAGGTCGTCCAGAAGGCGGACTCGACCTTCGGCGAGGACGAACCGGCCTCGGACAAGGGGGTGCGGGGATGACCGGGCAGCTCGCCGCCTACTCCACCTCCACCGGAGAGGCCGTCCAGTTCTGGGTCCTCGGCACGGTCGCCGTCATCGGCGCCCTGGGCACGATCCTGATGCGGCGGGCCGTGCACAGTGCGCTCTGCCTGGCCGGAACCATGATCGTCCTGGCGGTGTTCTACCTCGCCAACGGCGCCTACTTCCTGGGCGTCGTCCAGATCATCGTCTACACCGGCGCGATCATGATGCTGTTCCTGTTCGTGGTGATGCTGGTCGGTGTCACCGCGGCGGACTCCCTGAAGGAGACGATCAAGGGACAGCGCTGGCTCGCCCTGCTGTGCGGGCTGGGCTTCGGCATCCTGCTCGTCGGCGGCATCGGCAACGCCGCGCTCACCGAGTTCAACGGTCTCGGCCAGGCGAACGCGAACGGCAACGTGGAGGGCCTCGCCGCTCTCCTCTTCACCAAGTACGTCTTCGCCTTCGAGATCACCGGCGCCCTGCTCATCACGGCCGTCGTCGGCGCCATGGTGCTCACCCACCGCGAGCGCACCGAACGCGCCATGACCCAGCGGGAGCTGGCCGAACAGCGCGTCCGCGAGGGCAAGCACCTCCCGCCGCTGCCGGCCCCGGGTGTGTACGCCCGGCACAACGCGGTGGACATTCCGGGCCTGCTGCCCGACGGTACGACGTCCGACCTCACCGTCAGCAGCACGCTGCGCGAGCGCGGCCAGATCCGGGACGTGTCCCAGGAGGCGCTCAGCGACCTGCGGGCGTTGGAACAGCGCTCCGAGGAGCGGCTCGAGCGCACGGAGATCGAGCCGCCGCCGTCGAGGCGGACCGAGGAGGCATCGAAGTGAACCCGGTCAACTATCTGTATCTCGCGGCCCTGTTGTTCACGATCGGTGCCACCGGTGTCCTCATCCGGCGCAACGCGATCGTCGTCTTCATGTGCATCGAGCTGATGCTCAACGCCTGCAACCTCGCATTCGTCGCCTTCTCCCGTATGCACGGCAACCTCGACGGCCAGATCATCGCCTTCTTCACGATGGTCGTCGCCGCGGCGGAGGTCGTGGTCGGGCTGGCGATCATCGTGTCCCTGTTCCGTTCCCGCCACTCGGCCTCGGTCGACGACGCCAGCCTGATGAAGCTGTGAGGGGTCGCTGAATCGTGGAGAATCTGATTGCGCTGCTGGTGGCGGCGCCCCTGCTCGGAGCGGTGGTCCTGCTGTGCGGCGGCCGCCGGCTGGACGCCGTCGGTCACTGGATCGGCACGGCGCTCGCCGCCGCGTCCTTCCTGATCGGCGTCGTCCTCTTCACCGGCATGCTGGGCGAGGCCGCCGACGACCGCACCCTGACGCAGCACCTGTTCAGCTGGATCCCGGTGGAGGGATTCCAGGCCGACGTCGCCTTCCGGCTCGACCAGCTGTCGATGACGTTCGTCCTGCTGATCACCGGCGTCGGCTCGCTCATCCACCTGTACTCGATCGGGTACATGGAGCACGACGAGCGGCGCCGCCGCTTCTTCGGCTACCTGAACCTGTTCCTAGCGGCGATGCTGATCCTCGTCCTCGCCGACAACTACCTGCTGCTGTACCTCGGCTGGGAGGGCGTCGGTCTCGCCTCCTACCTGCTGATCGGTTTCTGGCAGCACAAGCCCAGCGCCGCCACCGCGGCGAAGAAGGCCTTCCTGGTCAACCGCGTCGGCGACATGGGCCTGTCGATCGCGATCATGCTGATGTTCCTGTGGTTCGGCACCTTCGCCTTCGGTCCGGTGCTCGGCAGCCACGACGAAGCCGGGCTGGCGGGCGCCGCGAGTGAGGGCAAGCTCACCGTGATCGCCCTCCTGCTGCTGCTCGCCGCCTGCGGCAAGTCCGCCCAGGTGCCGCTGCAGTCCTGGCTCGGGGACGCGATGGAGGGTCCGACCCCGGTCTCGGCCCTGATCCACGCCGCGACCATGGTGACGGCGGGTGTCTACCTGATCGTCCGCTCCGGTGCCATCTTCAACGGTGCCCCGGACGCGCAACTGGTCGTCACCATCGTCGGCGCGGTCACGCTGCTGTTCGGTGCGATCGTCGGTTGCGCGAAGGACGACATCAAGAAGGCGCTGGCCGGCTCGACGATGTCGCAGATCGGCTACATGGTGCTCGCGGCGGGCCTCGGCCCCATCGGCTACGTCTTCGCGATCATGCACCTGGTGACGCACGGCTTCTTCAAGGCCGGGCTGTTCCTCGGCGCCGGTTCGGTCATGCACGGCATGAACGACGAGGTCGACATGCGCCGCTACGGCGGACTGCGTAAGTACATGCCGGTCACCTTCGTCACCTTCGGACTCGGCTACCTCGCCATCATCGGCTTCCCGGGCCTGTCCGGCTTCTTCTCCAAGGACATGATCATCGAGTCGGCGTTCGCCAAGGGCGGCACCGAGGGCTGGATCCTCGGCTCCGTGGCCCTGCTGGGCGCCGCGATCACCGCGTACTACATGACGCGCGTGATGCTGATGACGTTCTTCGGCGAGGAGCGCTGGCGCAAGGCCCCGGAGCCGTTCCCGTCCTCGGCGCCCGGCGTGGAGCCGACCGCGGGCACGGGCGAGGCGTACGCTCCGCCGCACCCGCACGAGTCGCCGAGGAGCATGACGATTCCGATGATCGTGCTCGCCTTCGGCTCCGTGTTCGCCGGCGCGTTCTTCAGTATCGGCGACCGGTTCGTGCACTGGCTGGAGCCCATCACCGGGCACGACCACGGCCAAGCGCCGATCAGCGCCCTGACGGTCACGCTGTCCACGGTGGCCGTCATGGTCATCGGCGTGGCGATCGCCTGGGGCCAGTACGGGCGCCGCCCGGTCCCGGCCGTCGCCCCGCGCGGGTCGCTGCTCACCCGGGCCGCCCGCCGTGACCTGCTCCAGGACGACTTCAACCACGTGGTCCTGGTACGCGGCGGCGAGCACCTCACGCGCTCGCTGGTGTACGTCGACCACACCCTGGTCGACGGGGTCGTCAACGGAACGGCCGCCTCGTTCGGCGGCTTGTCCGGGCGGATGCGCAAGCTGCAGAACGGCTTCGCGCGGTCCTACGCGGTCTCGATGTTCGGCGGCGCGGCCGTCCTGGTCGCCGCGACCCTGCTGATGAGGGCGGTCTGATCCGATGTCCTTTCCTCTGCTGACAGCGACGGCGGTGCTCCCGGCCCTCGGGGCGATCGCCACGGCCGCCGTACCGGCCACGAAACGCACCGCCGCCAAGTGGCTGGCCCTGCTGGTCTCGATCGCCACCCTGGCGCTGGCGGTCGTCGTTGCGGTGCGCTTCGACCCGGGAGGCGACCGCTACCAGCTCACCGAATCGCATGCCTGGATCGCGGACTTCGGAGTCCGCTACGAGCTGGGGGTGGACGGTATCGGGGTCGCGCTGATCGCGCTGACCGCCCTGCTGATCCCGTTCATCATCCTGGCGGGCTGGCACGACGCCGATCCTTCCCCAAGCTCTCAACTTCGTTCGAGCGGGGGAGGCCCCAAGGAAGCCGGCACTGAGCCTCTCACCAGCATCGCTGAGGGGCGGTGGCGGCCCACGCAGGGCTTCTTCGCCCTGATCCTGGCCGTCGAGGCGATGGTGATCATCTCCTTCGAGGCCACCGACGTCTTCCTCTTCTACATCTTCTTCGAAGCCATGCTGATCCCGCTGTACTTCCTGATCGGCGGCTTCGGGGACCGGGCCCACCAGGACGGCGAGCAGGCGGCGGCGACACAGCGGTCGTACGCGGCGGTCAAGTTCCTGCTCTACAACCTGGCCGGCGGTCTGGTCATGCTGGCCGCGGTGATCGGGCTCTACGTGGTCGCCGGGAACTTCTCGCTCACCGAGATCGCCGAGGCGCGGGCCAACGGCTCGCTCGAGATGTCGACGAGCACCGAACGCTGGCTGTTCCTCGGCTTCTTCCTCGCCTTCGCGGTGAAGGCGCCGATGTGGCCGCTGCACACCTGGCTGCCCAACGCCATGCAGGAGTCCACCGCCCCGGTCGCCGTGCTCATCACGGCCGTCGTGGACAAGGTGGGCACCTTCGCGATGCTGCGCTTCTGCCTCCAGCTGTTCCCGGAGGCGAGCAAGTGGGCGACACCCGTGATCATGGTGCTGGCGGTCATCAGCATCATCTACGGGGCCCTGCTCGCGGTCGGCCAGCGCGACATCAAGCGGCTGATCGCGTACGCGTCGATCTCGCACTTCGGCTTCATCATCATGGGCATCTTCGCGATGACCAGCCAGGGCCAGTCCGGGGCGACGCTCTACATGGTCAACCACGGGATCTCGACCGCCGTCCTGCTGTTGGTGGCCGGATTCCTCATCTCGCGGCGCGGTTCCCGGCTCATCGCCGACTACGGCGGGGTGCAGAAGGTCGCGCCGGTACTCGCCGGCACGTTCCTCATCGGTGGCCTGGCGACGCTGTCGCTGCCCGGACTCGCTCCGTTCGTCAGCGAGTTCCTGGTCCTGGTCGGCACGTTCACCCGCTATCCGGTGATCGGCGTCATCGCCACCTTCGGCATCGTGCTCGCCGCGCTCTACACCCTCGTCCTCTACCAGCGGACGATGACGGGCCCTCTGCGGCCCGAGCTCGCCAAGATGCCCGACCTGCGGGTGCGTGAGATCGCCGTGGCCGCGCCGCTGATCGTGCTGCTGGTCTTCCTGGGCGTCTACCCGAAGCCCGTCACGGACATCGTGAACCCGGCGGTGAAGCAGACCATGTCAGACGTCCAGCAGAAGGACCCCCAGCCCGAGGTGGAGGCGGCCAAGTGAGCGCATCAGCCGTCCACAGCCTGTGGACAAACGCGGTCGATCCGATCGCGAAGATCGACGCGCCGAAGATCGAGTACGCGCAGCTCGCGCCCACCCTGATCGTCGTCGGTGCGGCGGTCGTGGGGATCCTGATCGAGGGCTTCGTCCCACGCAAATCCCGTTACTACGCACAGCTGTTCGTCGCCTCGGTCGCGCTCGTCGCCGCGTTCGCCGCGGTCGTGGCGCTCGCGGCCGACGGATACGGCACGACCAAGGCGGGCATCGCGGCCATGGGCGCGATCGCCGTCGACGGCCCCGCCCTGTTCCTGCAGGGCACGATCCTGCTGACGGCGCTGGTCAGCCTGTTCACCTTCGCCGAGCGCAGACTCGACCCGGAAGCAGAAGGCAACCGGGTCGACTCCTTCGCCGCACAGGCCTCGTCCGTGCCGGGCAGTGAGGGAGAGAGGAAGGCCGTCAAGGCGGGGTTCACCACCACCGAGGTGTTCCCGCTGCTGCTCTTCGCGGTCGCGGGCATGCTCGTATTCCCCGCGGCCAACGACCTGCTGACGCTCTTCGTGGCGCTGGAGGTCCTCTCCCTCCCGCTGTACCTGCTCTGCGCGCTGGCCCGCCGCAAGCGGCTCATCTCGCAGGAGGCCGCGGTCAAGTACTTCCTGCTCGGCTCGTTCGCCTCCGCGTTCCTCCTCTTCGGGATCGCGCTGCTGTACGGCTACGCGGGCTCGATGTCGTACGCGACGATCGCGCAGGTCGTCGACGGCACGATCCAGGAGGTCGACCCGGCGCTCGTCAACACCATGGGCAACGACGTGCTGCTCCTGGTGGGCGCGGGTCTGCTGATCATGGGCCTGCTGTTCAAGGTCGGTGCCGTCCCCTTCCACATGTGGACGCCGGACGTGTACCAGGGCGCGCCGACGCCGGTGACGGGCCTGATGGCGGCGGCGACCAAGGTGGCCGCGTTCGGTGCCCTGCTGCGGGTGCTGTACGTCCTGCTCCCCGGCCTGCGCTGGGACTGGCGGCCGGTCATGTGGGCCGTCGCGATCGTCACCATGCTGGGCGGCGCGATCATCGCGATCACCCAGACCGACATCAAGCGGCTGCTGGCGTACTCGGCGATCTCGCACGCGGGCTTCATCCTCGCGGGCGTCATCGCGACCACGCCGGAGGGCGTCTCGTCCGTCCTCTTCTACCTGGCGGCGTACTCGTTCGTGACGATCGGCGCGTTCGCGGTGGTGACACTGGTGCGGGACGCCGGCGGTGAGGCGACGCACCTGTCCAAGTGGGCGGGGCTCGGCCGCCGTTCGCCCCTGGTGGCGGCCGTGTTCGCGGTGTTCCTGCTCGCCTTCGCGGGCATTCCGCTGACGTCCGGATTCGCCGGGAAGTTCGCCGTGTTCAAGGCGGCGGCGGAAGGCGGCGCGGTACCGCTGGTCGTGGTCGGTGTGATCGCGTCGGCGATCGCGGCGTTCTTCTACATCCGGGTGATCGTCCTGATGTTCTTCAGCGAGCCGAAGCCCGAGGGCCCGACCGTCGCGGTGCCGTCACCGCTGACGATGATGGCGATCGGGATGGGCGTGGTGGTCACGGTGGTGCTGGGCGTGGCACCGCAGTACTTCCTGGAGCTGGCGGGCAACGCGGGAGTGTTCGTGCGCTGACCCGGCGCCCGCCGACGACAGGGCGGCCCGGCACCCGCTCGGGGGGTGCCGGGCCGCCCTGTCGTGCTCGGTCGTGCCCTGCCGTGCTCGGTCGTGCTCGGTCGTGGTGGGGTGTGGTCGGTCGTGGCGGTCGGTCACGGTTGTTCGGAGGGTGACAGGCCCGTGAACGCCGATGTGCCGATGTGATTGATGCGGGGCCCTGTGGAAACGTCCGGGGTGGCGGTCTGTGGACAACGCCGGGGATGTCGGTGGAGGCGCCTATCGTGGACGCAGTGGTCGAGAGCGGCCGCAGTGGACGCGGCGGCCGCACGTGGTCGTACGGGGCGGGACGATGGGTGGGACGGGCGGTAGTGGTGGGATGGCAGTGATGGAGAGCGAGGCGCTGGCGGCGCTGCACCGGGTGTTCGGATTTGACGCCTTCCGTGGTGAGCAGCAGGCGGTGATCGAACATGTGATCGCGGGCGGGGACGCCGTGGTGCTCATGCCGACCGGTGGCGGCAAGTCGCTGTGCTACCAGATTCCGGCCCTGGTCAGACCGGGTACGGGGGTCGTCGTCTCGCCGCTGATCGCGCTGATGCAGGACCAGGTGGACGCGTTGCGGGCGCTCGGCGTGCGCGCCGGGTTCATGAACTCCACGCAGGACTTCGAGGAGCGGCGCGTCGTCGAGGCCGAGTTCCTCGCCGGTGAGCTGGACCTGTTGTATCTCGCGCCGGAGCGGCTGCGGCTGAACAGCTCGCTGGAGCTGCTGTCGCGGGGGAAGATCTCCGTCTTCGCGATCGACGAGGCGCACTGCGTGTCCCAGTGGGGGCACGACTTCCGGCCGGACTACCTCTCCCTGTCGCTGCTCGGCGAGCGCTGGCCGGACGTGCCCCGGATCGCGCTCACCGCGACGGCCACGCACGCCACGCACCAGGAGATCACCGAGCGGCTGGCCATGCCGGACGCCCGGCACTTCGTGGCGAGCTTCGACCGCCCCAACATCCAGTACCGGATCGTTCCCAAGGCCGACCCCAAGAAGCAGCTGCTGAGCTTCCTGCGAGAGGAGCACCCGGGCGACGCGGGCATCGTCTACTGCCTCTCCCGCAACTCCGTGGAGAAGACCGCCGAGTTCCTCAGTCGCAACGGCGTCGAGGCGGTGCCGTACCACGCGGGACTGGACGCGGGGACGCGTGCCGCGCACCAGTCCCGCTTCCTGCGGGAGGACGGCCTGATCGTGGTGGCGACCATCGCCTTCGGCATGGGAATCGACAAGCCGGACGTCCGTTTCGTCGCCCACCTCGACCTGCCCAAGTCCGTCGAGGGCTACTACCAGGAGACGGGCCGTGCGGGCCGCGACGGTCTGCCGTCCACGGCCTGGATGGCGTACGGCCTCAACGACGTCATCCAGCAGCGCAAGCTGATCCAGTCGGGCGAGGGCGACGAGGCCTTCCGGCGCCGGGCCGGCCAGCACCTGGACGCGATGCTCGCCCTGTGCGAGACGGTCCGGTGCCGGCGAGGACAGCTCCTGGCCTACTTCGGCCAGGACAACCCCGACCCGGCGGGCTGCGGCAACTGCGACTCCTGCCTCACCCCGCCGGAGACGTGGGACGGCACCGTCGCGGCTCAGAAAGTGCTCTCGACGGTGGTCCGGCTGCAGCGGGAGCGCGGGCAGAAGTTCGGCGCGGTGCAGATCGTGGACATCCTGCTGGGCAAGCGCACGGCCAAGGTCATCCAGTTCGACCACGACCAGCTCTCCGTGTTCGGGATCGGCGACGATCTGGAAGAGAGCGAATGGCGGGGCGTCGTCCGGCAACTGCTGGCCCAGGGGCTGCTCGCGGTCGAGGGGGACTACGGCACGCTGGTGCTGACCGAGGCCAGCGGTACCGTGCTGCGGCGCGAGCGGGAGGTGCCGCTGCGCAAGGAGCCGAAGAAGCCGGCGACCTCCCGGTCGGGAGCCTCCGGGTCCTCGGGCTCGGGGAAGGGAAAGGCCAAGGCCGCGGCGGCCGAGCTGCCCGAGGAACTCCTCCCGGCCTTCGAGGCGCTGCGCGCCTGGCGTGCCGAACAGGCCCGCGAGCAGGGCGTCCCCGCGTACGTCATCTTCCACGACGCCACGCTCCGCGAGATCGCCACGATCTGGCCCGGCTCGGTCGCCGAGCTCGGCGGGATCGGCGGAGTGGGCGAGAAGAAGCTCGCGACGTACGGGGAGGGCGTGCTGGGGGTGCTCGGGGCGCTGGGCGGGCCGCAGGGTGGAGCACCGGCTGGATCATCGGCCGGGACGCAGGGCTCAGGTCCGGCCGAGGGGAGCGGCGCCGGCAGCGGGAGCGCCGGGCGGGAGCGCGCAGGGTCGGTGTCCGACGACGACTGGCCGGAGATGGACGCCGAGCCGGAGCCCGAGGACTGGATGTAGCCGTCAGCCGTCAGCCGTCAGCCGTCAGCCGTCAGCTGTCAGCCGTCAGGCGCCGGCTGTCCGGCTTCTGACGGCTATGGCAGGGCGGTGAGGCCCGGGGCGAAGGTGATCAGGAGGGGGAGGAGAGGGACCAGGGCTGCCGCTGTCGTCGTCAGGGCGCGGTCGCGGCGGCCGAGGCGGGGCGGGGGCTTCAGGAGGCGGTCGACGCGCTCGCCGAGCAGGCGGTGGCTGGAGGCGCAGGACAGGACGCCTCGGTGCTGGTTGAGCTCGATCAGTGCCAGGGCCGTGGTCAGGTGGCCGCAGCGGCGGGAGGCGGTGTCGTCGGCGGCCAGTTCGACCAGGCGGTGGGTCTGGTCGCAGAAGTGGGCGAAGAGCGGGACGCGGGAGAAGCCGGTGGCCAGGGCGGTGGAGAGGTGCAGCAGCCAGTTGTGACGGGCGCGGGCGTGGCCGTGTTCGTGGGTGAGGACGGCATCGATCTGGTGGTCGGTGAGGCGGCGCAGGGCGCCGGTGGTGACGATCAGCTGGGGCGGGCTGCCCGGCATCCACCAGGCGTCCGGGTACTCGTCCTCGAGTACCAGCAGGGGGCCGCGGGCCGCGGGGAGTCCGGCGGGCAGGTCGGGGGCGCGCTCCCGCAGATGCGCCCGTGCCCGGGCCCGGCGCCGGCGGGCGTCGACCAGTTCACGTCCGAGCATGGCCGTGGTCCAGGCCGCGCCGCAGGCCAGCAGCACGGTGAGGGCGGCCGTCCAGGGCGGGGCGGCGGACAGGTCGTACGCCGCGGTCACCGCGGGCGGGGCAGGGGCGAAGAGCTGGGCGCGGACCGTGCCGAAGACGGCCGCGGCGGCCAGGGCCAGGGCGGTCACGCAGCACAACAGGACCGTGGCGACCAGACACTGCCAGACCCACAGGGCGACCACCGGCTCCCGCTCCGGCCACTTCGCCCGGGTCAGCGCACGGGGCACGGGCCTGGCGGCCGTCACGGCGACAATGCTCAGCAGGAGCAGGCAGAGGGTCATGCCACGGGCTCCGGATCCTGTGAGAAGAGGGAAGCTTCGGACGTACGTGCGGAACGTGTGTGCGGGACGTGCGTGCGGTGCGGGCCCGGCATGACGTGCGGAGGGCATGAGGCGCGCGCCGCGTGCTGCGCAACGTGCGGGGTACGTGTGGAGCGGAATGTGCGGTGCGGGACGTGCGGGAGCCGCACACCGCTCGACACCACATAAGTATGACGGCGAAGGACGGTGCGAGGCAGGGGCGGGTGTGGACCGGACGGCTTCGACGACGTAGCCCGCGGGCCGTCCCTCGGGGCCGGCCCGTCAGGTCGGCTCCGAGGAACGGCTCGTGGAGTCAGCTCACGGGGTCGGCCCGTGGGGTCACCCGTCCCGTGACCTCGCCGAGGCCGACGCGGACTCCGCCCGGGCCCGGGGCCCAGGCCGACAGGGTCACCACGTCGCCGTCCTCCAGGAAGGTCCTCTTGCCGTCGGGGAGTTCGAGGGCGTCGCGACCGTTCCAGGTCAGTTCCAACAGGGACCCGCGCTGTCCCTCGGCGGGGCCGCTCACCGTGCCGGAGCCGTAGAGGTCGCCGGTGCGCAGGGAGGCGCCGTTCACGGTCATGTGGGCGAGCTGCTGGGCAGCCGTCCAATACATCGTGGAGAAGGGGGGTTCGGAGACGACGTGCCCGTTGACGGCCACGGAGATCCGCAGGTCGTAACCGCCGGGTTCCTCGTCCGTGTCGTCCAGGTACGGCAGCAGCGCGTGGGTGCGCTCCGGCGGCGCCACCCGGGCCTCCTCCAGGGCGTCCAGCGGGGTGATCCAGGCCGCCACCGAGGTGGCGAAGGACTTGCCGAGGAACGGGCCGAGGGGGACGTACTCCCAGGCCTGGACGTCGCGTGCGGACCAGTCGTTGAGGAGGCAGAGGCCGAAGACGTGATCGCGGAAGCCGCCGAGCGGCACCGGCCGGCCCAGCTCGGACGGCGCCCCGACCACGAAGCCGACCTCGGCCTCGATGTCCAGCCGCACCGACGGGCCGAAGACCGGGGCGGGATCGGTGGGCGCCTTGCGCTGCCCCGAGGGGCGTACGACATCGGTACCGGACACCAGCACCGTGCCGGAGCGGCCGTGGTAGCCGATCGGCAGGTGCTTCCAGTTCGGGGTGAGGGAGTCGGCGGCGTCCGGGCGGAAGATCCGGCCGACGTTCCGGGCGTGGTTCTCGGAGGCGTAGAAGTCGACGTAGTCCGCGACCTCGAAGGGGAGGTACAGGGTCACCGACGACAGCGGGTGGAACAGCGGCTCGACGGTCTCCCGGTGCGCCGGCACGGTCACCCAGGCGGTGAGGGCGCGCCGGATGTCCGACCAGGCCGTACGGCCCGCCGCCAGCAGCGGGTTGAGCGTCGGACGGGCGAGCAGGGAGGCGTACGGGGAACCCAGGGCGTGTGCGGCCGCGCCGGCGTCGAGGACGTGGTCGCCGAGCCGGACGCCCACCCTCCGCTCCGACGAGCCGGGGGGCGAGAACACGCCGTACGGCAGATTGTGCGGACCGAAGGGATCGCCCTCGGGGGCATCGAAGGGGGGCATCGGGTGCTGCCTCACTTTCGTGTGCGCAGGTGCTCCACGTATCCGTGGTCGTGCCACACGTTACGGGTGTCGCGGTGGTCTTGGGCAGAGGCGGAAGGGCAGGTCCGGGGTGCGGGAGGCGTGTGCGTCCTGGACGGCCCGACGCGCGCGCTGCTCCCCCTCGCGTACCGGAAGTCGTCCACAGGGCGGATACGCAATCTTGACGGAGCGGTGCGAACAGGGCGACTCTGGGCGGGTGCCGGAAGGCCTCGGGGAGGGGGCGTTCCGATGGCACAACAGGGGGACGGATGGCCATTGGGGAGGCCGGTCCGGGATCGGCGCGTTCCGGCATGCGGCCGAAGAGGCTGGAAGATGCCATGCGCGACCGGCTCGGCCGGGAATGTGTGTATGTGCCGTCATGCAGGTTCGGGCTGTTCGTGGCGCTGCGCCACTGGTGCCCGCCGGGCGGCAGGGTGCTGATGTCGCCGGTCAACGACGACGTCATCTTCTTCGTGGTGCTCGCGGCGGGCCTGCGTCCGGTGCAGGCGCCGCTCGACCCGTTCGACGCGTCCATCGACATCGACGCGGTGCCGGACGAGACATGGGGATCGCTGTCCGCCGTACTGACCACGAACCTGTACGGCAACCCGGATCCGGCACCCGAACTGCGTTCCCGCTGCGATGCGTTGGGCATCCCGTTGTTCGAGGACGGGGCACACGCCATCGGCAGCGAGGTCGGCGGGCGGCCGGTCGGGGCCTGGGGTGACGCCTCCGTTTTCAGCCTTTCCAAGCATGCCGGCGCCCAGACGGGGGGCATCCTCGCGCTGGCCGACCCGGACCGGAGCACGGCGGTGCGGGAGGCCTGCGCCGAACTGCTCGTCCCGCGGCGCACGGCATCCGAACTCGCCTACGCGGTACGGCCGTACGCCGAAGCCGCCGTGCGGCGACTGGGGCTGCGCCGGGCCGCCTGGGCCACGATGGGGCTGCTGGGGCTGACGGAGCGCGAGGGGATCCGGATGCCGCTGCGTCCGGACGCGCTGGCCGGTGCCGTGCGCTCCGCGCCGGACCTGGGTGCGCACGACCCCTGGGTGCGGGTCGACATGCACGACTACCGGCTGGAGCCCGGCCCCGTACGGTTGCGCCGTGTCCACCGCAGTCTCGGGCGGCTGGACGACGTCTTACGGGCCTCACGGGCGGGCACGGAACTGCTGCTGTCGACGCCGTGGGCCCGTCCGCCGGCGGACGGCACGGTACAACCGCTGTTCCGGGTGCCCCTGCTGGTGGCGGACCGGGACGCGGCGATCGCGGCACTGGCCCGGCGCCGCATCGTGGTCGGCTACCTCTACGACCCGCCCCTGGACGACTATGCGGGAGCAGCGTTCACGGACCCGTCGCCCGCCCCCGGGAACGCCCGCTGGTTCGCGCGGCACGCGCTGCCGGTGGACCCGCTGCGGGCGCGTGAGGCGGCAGAGGCGCTGGAACGGTCCGGAGCACAGCCGGCCGAGCCACCGGAGGCACCGGAGCCACCGGAGGCATCGGCGTCACAGCCACCGGAGCCGCCGAAGGGGGCCGCGGCGAGAGGACCGGGGCCGCCTCGTGGCTGAGATCCAGGTGCACGAGCCCGCCGCGGTGCGCACAGGCGGCGGACCCGGACCTGCCGACGACGAACCCGGCTCCGACAGCTCCGACTCGCTGTTCAAGAACGCCTACTTCCTGATGCTCAGCACCGGCGTGTCCGCCGTCCTCGGGCTGGGCTTCTGGCTCGTGGCCGCGCGCTACTACTCCGAGGACGCGGTCGGCCAGGGCTCCGCGGCCATCGCCGCGATGCGGCTGCTCGCCAGCATCACCGCGACCACGATGATCGGTGCCGTGGTCCGCTTCGTGCCGCGTGCCGGGCGCGAGACCGGGCGCCTGGTGTGGGGCGTGTACGGGGCGAGTTCAGTGGTCGTCGCGCTGGCCGCGGGTGTCTTCCTGCTCACGCTCGACCTGTGGGGCGCGTCGTACGAGCCCCTCGGGGCCCCGCTGGCGGGCGCGCTGTTCGTCGCGGCGTGCGTGGCGTGGGCGCTGCTCACCCTGCAGGACGGAGTGCTCACGGGCCTGCGCAGGACCGCGTGGGTGCCCGTCGGGAACGCCGTCTTCTCCACCGGGAAGCTGGTCCTGCTGGCCGTCTTCGCGAGCGCGCTGCCCGTGCTGGGCATCTTCGTGTCCTGGGCCGTCGCGATCGCGTTCTCCACGCTGCCGCTCGGCTGGCTGATCTTCCGCCGGCTCATTCCGCGTCAGGCCGCCGCCGACCGCGACCGGGAACCGCCCAGGATCCGTGACATGGGCCGTTTCCTCGCCGGTGACTCGCTCGGCGCGCTGTTCAGCCTGGCGATGATCAACCTCCTGCCGGTGATGGTCGCGGTCCGCTTCAGCGCCGCCGAGAACGGCTACTTCTACGTGGCGTACACCGTCGGCGGAACCATGGAGTTCATGGCCATCAACATGGCCGCGTCGCTCACCGCCCACGCCTCGCACGACCCGCGCCGGCTCGCGGACGGGGTCCGCGGGGCGCTGCGCCGGATGACGCTGCTGCTGGTGCCGGTGGTTCTGGTGCTGGTGGTCTTCGCGCCGCTGATCCTCACGCCGTTCAGCGCGGACTACGCCGAGCACGGCTCGATGGTGCTGCGGCTGCTCGCGCTCGGGGCGCTGCCCCGGGTGGTCGTGGAGCTGTACATCGGGGTGCTGCGGGTGCAGGGGCGCACCGGTGTGCTCGCGATGCTCCAAGGGAGCATGTGTGTGCTGGTCCTGGGCAGCGCGACCGTGCTGTTCACTCCGGCGGGCATCGCGGGCGCCGGGTGGGCGGTGCTGATCGGCATGACGGTGGTCGCCGTCGTCTCGGTGTTCGGCCTGCGCTCGGCGCTGCGCGACACGCGCGACGGGCTCGGTGGGTTCGGTGGGCATGGCGGGCTCGTCGACCGGACGGGTGGGGCCGGTGGCAAGGACGGTACGACGAGTACGACGAGCGGGACGGGGCGGACGGGGGGCGTATCGGCCGGTCCCGCGTACGGCACGCGCTGGGCGCAGCTGAACGCCACCGCCGGGTACGGCACGGGCTGGGCCCGCCGGGCCGCCTACGAGGACGAGGGCCGGGAACAGGACGACGCGGACACCGTCACACTGTTCATCGGCCGCCCCGGTTACGAACGGGAGGCCCTCCAGACGGACACGATGGCGTTCATCGTCCGGCCCCGCCCCATGGACGTGACCCCCGAGCCGCACGCGGCCCCCGAGCCGGGTGGGGGACCGGACCGGGACTCCGAGCCGGTTACGGACGCGGGCGCCGGTGCGGGCGTCGGTCCGAACGCCGAGCACGGGGGGCACCCGGGTGCCGACGCGCACGAGCGCGCGACCGAGGGCGGTCAGGAGGCCGGCGAGCACGCGGGGCCCACTCCACGGGACGCACACGCACACGCACACGCACCGGTCCGGGACGAGGCACCGCACGAACGCGGCGAGCGCGATGGGCAGGACGAACAGGGTGAAGAGGGCGGGGGCCGGGACGAGGCGGGTGCCGCCGAAGCGTCCGCGAGCACGGCCGGCCGTGTCGCCCCGTCGCCGGCCGGTCACGGGTCCGACCGACGGCTGCGGGACGTCCTCTGGGGGTTGTTCGGACTCGCCACCGTCGCCTTCTGGGCGTCGGCACGCCCACTGCACCGGCTCGGCGGACCGTCGCCGGAGGGACAGGGCGAACTGACGGGACGGCAGTTGCTGGAAGAGCTGCCGCTCGTGGCGCTCGCGGCGGGCGGCGTGCTGCTCCTGGTCTTCGTCGCCGCGGTGACGCTGTGCACGGCGCCCGACCCCTGGCTCCCCGGTACCGCGCTGGGTTCGGCCCTGCTCGCCCTGTATGCCGCACCGGTCGCGCTCGGCCGGGAACCCTCGCCGGTGGGCGGGGCGTGGTACGTCCGGGCGGCCGAACTCCTCGCGGACGCGGTGGGAACAGACGGGCCGGAGCCGCTGCTGCGCTGGACGCCGCCGGTGTGTCAGTTGCTGTGCCTCGTCACGCTGTGGCTGCTGCTCGAGCGGGTGGGCGGCGGCCGGCTGTCCTGGCCGGGGCGCTGGGGGGCGCTGTACCTCCTCGCCGTGGCCGGCTGGGTATGGCGGGACGCGCTCGCCTCCGTGTCACCGCCGCTGCTCGCCGCACTGCTTCTGCTGCTGCTCCTTCTCCGACTTCCGCCGCTCCGCCGTGCCGTACCGGCGGCGGGGCTGCCCGACCACAGACAACCGAACGGCTGAACCAGCGAACGAACCAAGCTTTTGGAGCCGAACCGCCAGGGGGGAACCACCGTGCGTCCGCCAGCCACTCCACGCGAGAGATCCGCGTCCGCGCCCGCACCAGAGAGCACATCGGCGCCCGTCACCCCTGCGGACACCTCCGGGGGTACCTCTGTGGGCACCCCCGTGGAACCGCCTTCGCGGACGGAGTCGCGGACCCACCCCTCCTCGGAGTCGTCGACCCCGGCCCATGAACCCGTGACGGATCTTTCCGACCTGCCGCCCTTCTGGTCCGCGCGCCGTACCCTCGCGCTCTGGCCCACCCTGCCGCTGCTCGCGGCGCTCGCACTGTGGCTGTACGCGGTACGGCACACCGATGTGTCGCGGCTCGACGACTACGGCCTGGTCACCGCGCTCCACCCGAGCTTCTGGGCCGGCCTCGCCGTCCTCACCACCGGCTTCTGGTTCACGGTCCGGGACCGTCGCCGGCCCGGCGGCTGGTCGGCGGCGTACGTGGTCGGTCTGCTGGTGATGGAGCGGGCCACGCAGGCCGTGCTCTATCCGACCCCGCTGTACGCCTGGGCGTGGAAGCACGACGGTGTCATCGACCACCTGCTGACCGCCGGCGGGCTCCAGACCGCCGACCAGATCGGTGACATGGCGGTCTACGACCAGTGGCCGGGCTTCTTCGCCGCGCAGGCGGCGCTGGTGCGGCTGCTGGGCGTGGACTCGGCCGCGATGTACATGGCGTGGTGGCCGCTGGCGTCCAGTCTGCTGCTGCTGTTCCCGCTGCTGCTGATCTACCGCACCTTCACCGAGGACCGACGGCTGATCTGGACCGCGGTCTGGCTCTTCTTCGTCGCCAACTGGGTGGGCCAGGACTACTTCTCCCCGCAGTCCGTCGCCTTCGCGCTGCACCTCGGAGTGCTGGCCGTGGTGCTGCGCCGGTACGGCCGTTCCGGCGCGGGTGGCGGCAGTGTGCGGCGGGGGCAGGCGGTCTGGACGATCGTGCTCACCGTGCTGGTGATGGCGATCGTCATCTCGCACCAGCTCACCCCGGCCATGCTGGTCGTGTCGCTGCTCGCGCTGGTCCTGCTCCGCCGCCACCGGGACTGGGTGCCGGTGGCCACCACGGTCGTCATCTTCCTGGCCTGGTGCGCGACGGCCGCGCTGCCCTTCCTGTCCGCCGCGCTGCCGGAGATGATCCGCGCCGTGGGTGACGTCGGCGGCAACGTCGAGAGGGGGTACGGTGCCACCCCGACCGGTGCCGGCGCGATCGCGACCTCGTGGGCGGCGAGGCTGCTCTCGGGCTCCGTCCTGCTGCTGGCGGCGGCCGGACTCTGGCGGCAGCCCGTACTGCGGTACCGCGCGATGCCGCTGCTGGTGATCACGGCGGCACCGCTGCCGATGTTCGTCGCGAGCAGCTATGGCAGCGAGATGATCTTCCGGGTCCTGATGTTCATGCTGCCCGGCGTCGCCCTCTTCGCCGCCGCCGCACTGTCGCCCAAGGTGCGTACCCTCGCCGCCGCGGAGGCGGCGGCGGAGAGCAGAGTCCGCCGGAGGGCCGAGCCGCCCGCGCGCCGCGGCATCGGCGCCCGGTTCCGCGCCGGCTTCGGCATCAGGTTCTGGGGCCCACTGCCCGTGCTGCTCGCCGGGACCCTGGCGTTCGTCCCGAGCTACTCGGGCAAGGACCGGATCAACTACTTCCCACCGCAGGAGGTGGCCCTGGTGGGGCAGCTCTTCGACGAGGCCCCCGAGGGCTCGCTGGTCGTCGCCGCCAACCGCAACTACCCGCTCGCCTATGCCTCGTACGGAAGCATCGACCACTACTGGTTCCTCGAGGACGACCGGAGCCACGTCGACGAGATCGTCCGGGACCCGGCCGGCACCCTCGCCACCGACATGGCGGGAGTGGACCGCCCGAGCCGGGCCTACTTCCTCTTCACCCAGGGCCAGTTGGCGAACTCCGAAATGAACGGTCAGCTCACCGGAACCCAGTTGAACAGCGTTCTGGAGTCCGTCGCCGCGTCCCCGCGGTTCCGGCTGGTGACAGAGAACAGCGCGGGGGCGGTCTACGAACTGAGACAACCGGAAGAAGCAGAGGGGACAGAGGTAGAAGAAGGGGGAGGGAAGCGATGACACCGCAGGATCTCGTGATCCGGATGCTCCCGCCGTTCGCCGGCTGGCTGGCGCTCGCCGCGCTCGCCCTGCCCGGCGGTTCGCCGCTGCGCGGGGCGGCCGTCGTCGTCTTCCTGGCGGCGGGGCCGGGCACGGCCCTGGTCGGTCTCTGTGGTCCCGTGCTGCGCGTGCGGTCCGCACGGGGTCCCGTCGAGCGGCGCGACCCCGGCTTTGTCCGCCACTCCGACCTGCTGGAACGGATGATGCTGGCCGTTTTCGTCAGCGTCGCCGCGGTGATGATCGTCGCGACGGTGCTGATCGCCACGCACACCTTCAGCGCCCAGCGGGTACTGCTGGCCCTGACCCTGCTGACCACGCTCGCCGCGTTCTGCCCGCGGCTGCGTGCCTCCCCGCCGTCGAGGACACCGAAGGGTTCCGTCCTGTGAGGTTCGCCCGCCCTCTCCGCCGCATCACCGCCGCCCTGCGCGGTGTTCGCCAGGGAACCGGCCCGACCACCGGCCCGTTGACTACCGGCCGCTCGACCACCGGCCCTCCTGCCGGCCCCGAATTCCGCGCAGACACGGGCGGCACCGGCGGCGCCGGCAGCACGGCAATCGGCCGGCGCCGCAAGCCGAAGGACGGGCGGCCGGCCGCGAGCCGCCGGCGGGCGCTGATCACCTCGGCCGCGGTCGTCTGCGCGGTACTGGTCGCCGTACTCGCGCTGCGGAACGCCTCGGAGACCTCCGGGACGGACGAGGAATGCCGGCCCACGGAACTGCTCGAACCACCCTGCGGCGCCTGGTTCGGAGCCTTTGTGCCGCACGAACGGGCCAACCTGGAGGAGAAGGTGAAGGCCTACGAGGAGAAGGTGGGCCGCAAACTCGACATCGTCTACACGTACCACGACATGTCCCTGTCCGAAGGAACCCGCAGGGAAGGGCGGTTGCTGAGTCCGGAGGAGCAACGGGTCGGTGAGGATCACATGTTGCTGCTGTCCTGGGAGAGCAAGTGGTGGGGCGGCACGAAGGGGCAGCAGCCGAGGTGGGCGGAGATAGCCGCCGGCGACCTGGACGCGACCGTGATCGACGTCCAGGCACAGCGCATCAAGGACTACGGGCAGCGCACGGGAAAGAAGGTCTTCCTCTCCTTCGACCTCGAAATGGACACGCGCACCCCGGCCAACGGCACCCCGGCCCAGTACGTGCAGGCGTACCGGCACATCCACGACCGGTTCCGGGAGCTCGGCGTGGACAACGTGGTGTGGACCTGGATCATCACCGGCTACCTGAACCACGGAGACCTGTTCAAGGGCATGTATCCGGGGGACGAGTACGTCGACTGGATCGGCTACAACCAGTACAACTACTACCGCTGCCACAAGACGGAGTGGCTGACCTTCGAGCAGACCCAGACGGCCACGCACGAGTGGATACGCGAGAACATCTCCGCCGACAAGCCGCTGATGCTCTCCGAGTTCGGCAGCGCGGTCGACTCCACCCGGCCGCAGCGGCAGGCCGAGTGGTACGCACAGGTGCCGCCCGTGCTGAAAGGGCTGGAGGGCGTCAAGGCCGCGCTCCAGTGGAACTACCGCGACCCCGGGCCGCACTGCAACCTGGCCGTGGCCGACGAGGCGGCGTGGGAGAGCCTGCGCGAGGTGGCGGCCGACCCGTACCTGAACCAGCCGACGAAGTGACCGGGCGGGCGGCCGCGACCGCCCGCCCACCTGCCCGCCCGCACGCCTACCCGCCCGCACGCCCACCCGCCCGATCCGTTCGCTCTGCCGTATCGGCCCGTGAGTCAGCCCGCGAACTCCGGCCCACGGACCGCTGCCCGGGTGTACCGGTACCACCGCCAGGCGATCGTCTTCGGGCCGTCGCGGTAGGGGGCGACGCGGGCGCCGTTGCCCGCCAGCCAGGCCCTGACGTCGGCGACGGTGTGACCGCGGCGGACGATGAGCCGGGCGATGCGGTAGCGCTCGTCCCGCTCCGAGCTCAGCGCGTGCCGTACCGCGGTCGCCGTCTCGTACCCGGCGCGGGACGCCATGGCCCTCACCCGGGGGCTGTTGTAGCCGTGCGGGTAGGCGAGATGGGGCACCGGGTGGCCGAGGGCGTCCTCCAACACGGCTTTGGAATCGAATAGTTCGGCGCGCAGTTGTTTCCCGGTCAGCGTGTCCAACTGGGCGTGGCTGACCGTATGGCTGCCGATCTCCATACCGGAACGCTCCAGCTCCGTCACCCGGTCCAGGGTCATCATCGGCGCCGGCGGCAGCAGGCTGCGGCCGCCCGGGGTGATGGCGCCGGTGGTGAGGTACGCGGTGGCCGGCAGGGAGCGCCGGGCCAGGAGGTCTGCGGTGGGACCGGGCAGGTCGGCGAAGCCGTCGTCGAAGGTGAGGAGCACCGGCCGGGGCGGAAGGGGCGCCCTCCCGGCGAGATGGCCGGCGAGGGTGCTGATGGTGACGGGGGTGCGGCCACTGTCTTCGAGGGCGTCGAGATGCGCCGCGAACTCTCTTGGCGTGACGGTGAACTCGGCGATCCAGTCGGGCGGGTCGTCCATCACGGCGTGGTAGAGGAACACCGGGATGGCCGGACGCTTCGTGTCCTCCCCGCCGTCCTTGTCCCCCGATCCGTCCCGGGCTCTTCGCATCGCCGGATCCTGCGGGGACGACGCCGTCATCGCGCACCCCTGGTCGTCCGGCCGTCGGGGGACACCTTCCCCGACGTACCGCCCGCCGCCCGCCGGGCCCGCAGATAGCCGATGGGGCCGTACAGCATCCCCTTGCGCTGCAGCCGTGAGAGGCGGCGCGGCCAGGGGTGGGTGGTGCGGGTGTCGTGGTCGCCCGGAGCGGCTGAACCGCCCCCGGTGTGCCCGGTGTCGCTGGCGTCCCCGGTCTCCCGTACGGCGGTGAGGCCGCGGGCGTGGGACAGGCCGCGGGGCAGCCGGGCGAGGAACGCGGGCAGCAGCGCGGGCCGGTTGACCAGGATCGCGGTGAGGTAGGCGGTGAGGCCGGCGCCGTAGCCGAACGCCTGGCTCTCCAGATCGGCCCAGGTCTCCCGGTGGTGGTGCCACACCAGCGCCCGGGGCGTGTAGTGGAGCCGGTGCCCCTGGGCGAGGACCCGGACGAACCCGTACAGGTCGTCGCCGCCCCGGGCGAGTGTCCCGGCGCCGGTGGCCGGGTCGAAACCGCCGACCGCGCGCAGCACCTCCGTACGGAACGCCATGTTCGCCCCGGAGCCGAACCGGCCCGCGGTGAAGGGGAACAGCGGTTCGTCGCGGGGCGGGTTCCGCGGGTCGTACGTCGTCGGCGTGAACCCCTTCGCGAAGCCGCCGTGGCTCTCCAGCAGGACCTGGGCCGGGGTGCGCAGCCGGGCGGGCAGGATCAGGCCGGTGGCGCAGCCGAGTTCCGGGTCGGTGGCGAAGGGCGCGGTCAGCCCGGTGAGCCAGCGGGCGTCGGCGACGACGTCGTCGTCGGTGAACGCGATCACCTCGCCCAGGGCGTGGGCGAGCCCGGTGTTGTGCGCGGTCGCGAGCCCGGGGACCGGCTCGCACACGTACCGCACGCGCTCCCCGTACTTCCGGTGCACCAGGTCGCGTGTCTCGTCCGTCACGGGCGTGTTGTCGACGACGACGATCTCGAAGTGCGGATGGTCCTGCGCGAGGAGCGAGTCGAGGGCGCGGGCGAGCTGTCCGGCCCGCTCCCGGGTGGCCACGACGACCGAGGTGAAGGGTGGCGGCACGGTGCTCTCCACGGCCGCCTCCGTCGTGCCGGGACCTCGCCCTTGCGCCTGGACTTGCGCCTGGACTTGCGCCTGGACCTGCGCCTGCCGTGCGAGCGCCGCCAGGACCGTCGTCGGATCGGCCCCCTCCGGGACCCTTCCCAGCAGTGTGCCCACCGGCAGGCCGTCTCTCCTGACCAGCAGGAACACCTCGCCGTGCGTCACCGGCGGGCTGCCCGGACCGGGTTTCAGGACGGTCTCCTCACCGTTCAGGTCCAGTTCGGCGACCTGAACCGCGCCGATGTCCAGGAACCGCCGTATCTCCTCCTGCGTACGCGCTGTGCGGGACATGAGCCCTCCCTCCTCACGAACGGTTGAACCATCGAACCGGCGAACGGTTGTCGCGAGCTGCCGTTGCCGTCCCCAGCGGTTCTCGCGGCCGGGACCCCTCACGGCCGGCGCAGCCGCGCCGTCCCCTTCAAGGTCCGCGACGCCAGCGAGGCGAGACGCGGCCGGGCGACGACGAAGCCGTGCGCGCGGCGGGCGGGCTCGCGGCGCAGCAACTGAAGTGCGGCGCCCAGGCCCGGACGCGTCGCCTCCCCTTCGTAGACGGCGCGTTCGCCCGTCTTCAGGGAGTCCTTGTACTCGGCCGGGCCGCGGCCCATGTCGAGCAGGCCGATGCCCTCGCCGGCCGCCGCCTCGGCCATCCGCAGATGCAGCACGAGTCCCGGCGAGAACTTCGCGAACTCCGGTTCGTACGCCGGGAACCAGCAGGCCAGCACCGAGGCCGAGCGCAGGCCGAAGTGGGCGGCCACGGGACGGTCCCCGGCGTACAGGACGGACAGCGTGCCCGTGCACTCCGGAGCCCGGGTCCCGGCCAGATGGCCCACGAGCCGGGTGATCCACTCCTGCGCGAACCGGTCGCGGCGCCCGGTCCTGCGGTACTGCGCCGACTTCCACCCGATGAGCGCGCGGAGCGCGGCCGGGTCGCGTTCGTCGAACACGAACCGCACCGGTCCGGCCTGCCGGCCGAGCCGGCGCTCCTTGGCCAGGGTGGTCTTCAGGAACTTCGGCGACTGGGCGCGCAGCACGGTCTCGTAGGTCTCGTACCCCTTCTCCACGTCGATGACGAAGGTGGCGTGCTCCTCGGCCGCGTGCGGGACGAACAGGGCCTGGTCCGCCTCCAGGTTGTCGAAGGCGAAGCTCGACACCGAACAGGCACGCAGCAGTTCATCGGTCGCCGGCGCCAGACCCGGCCTCAGGACGGCGCCCTGGCAGTCCGAGACGCCGAGCCCGATCGCCCGGCCCTGCCCCAACGCACCCCGCTCGTACGGCAGAAATCCGGCCGGCTCGGCGGACGCCCCCTCGTACAGCACCGCGACCCGGGCCTGCGGCCGCACCCGCGACACGGCGGTGGCGAACTCCGGTTCCATGAAAGGGCTGCGCGGCGCCTCCGTCGCGGCGCGCAGCTCGCGCCACCGTTCCCGCTCTCCCTCGCCGAGCTCCTCGAGCCTCAGCACACGCGTGCGTCCACTGCTCACCTGACCCCCCGATCAAGTCCCCCCTGGACACTTGGAAGGTACCGCCCAAGACCACGAGGGCGGTAGGTAGCGGAGCATGTTGTTGCCAAGTGGTGCAGAGGCCGCAGATGGCGCCCGGGGCACCCGCGCCTCGGGCACCCGCGCCTCTGGTGGAGCGGGCCGGGTGGAGCGGGCCGGGCCGGGTGAACCGGGCCGGGTGGGCTCGGGCGTGGTGAGTCGGGCGGGTGCGGTATCCGTATTCTCTGATCATGGCCGCACCCACCGATTGCTCGCTCATCGCCACCGACCTGGACGGGACGCTGCTGCGCGGCGACGACACCCTCTCCGACCGCTCCCTCGCCGCGCTGGCGCTGGCGGCGCGGGCCGGTGCCCGGCACCTCGTGGTGACGGGGCGCCCGGCGCCCAGAGTGCGGCCGCTCCTGGACGACCTGGGGGCCACCGGGCTCGCGGTGTGCGGACAGGGCGCGCAGGTGTACGAGGCCGGTACGGACCGGCTGCTGTGGTCGGTCACCCTGGACCGGGAACTGGCGGAGACCGCACTGGGGAAGATCGAGGCCGAGGTCGGGGAGCTGTACGCCGCGGTCGACCAGGACGGGGTGGACGGACTCACCCTGATCGAACCGGGCTATCTGATGCCGCACCCGACGCTGCCCGCCGTGCGGGTCGAACGGCGGGACGATCTGTGGGTCCGGCCGATCAGCAAGGTGCTGCTGCGC
The DNA here is from genome assembly GCF_042871645.1 of Streptomyces sp. NPDC005774. Lineage (NCBI taxonomy): Bacteria > Bacillati > Actinomycetota > Actinomycetes > Kitasatosporales > Streptomycetaceae > Streptomyces > Streptomyces sp. NPDC005774. Next base: position 103,585 of record NZ_JBIAIV010000001.1, read on the forward strand.
CATCCCCACCTGACCGACGACGAGTTGGCGGCGACGGCCCGTTCGGTGGTCGGCTCGCTGGCCACGGTCACCATGTCGGGTCCGGGCACCGTGGAACTCCAGCCGTGCGGTGTGACCAAGGCGACCGGTCTCGCGCTGGCCGCCGAGCACCTGGGGCTGGAAGCCGGGCGGACCGTCGCCTTCGGCGACATGCCCAACGACATCCCGATGTTCGACTGGGCGGCCCACGGAGTCGCCATGGCCAACGCGCACCCCGAGCTCAAGGCGGTGGCCGACGAGGTCACCACGTCGAACGAGGACGACGGCGTGGCCGTCGTCCTCGAGCGGTTGTTCGGCGGAACGGAGCCGCACGTGCACCCGCACGTGCTGCCCCGCCCCTGGTCCGGGAGGGTGTCCCGGTAGGCCTCGGTGCCGTCGGTGTTCCGGCGTCCCGATGGGCCCGGGTGTCTCAGTAGGCGCCGAAGACGTTGTCGATGGAGCCGTAGCGGTCCGCCGCGTAGTTGCAGGCCGCCGTGATGTTCGCGACCGGGTCGAACGGGTCGAAGGTCGTGCCGGGCACGTGGTAGGCCTGGAAGGTCGGGTCGATGACCTGGAGCAGGCCCTTCGACGGGGTGCCGGCCACGGCGTTGGAGTCCCACAGGTTGATGGCCTGCGGGTTGCCGGACGACTCGCGCAGGATGTTGCGGTGGATGGAGTCGTAGCTGCCGGGGATGCCGTGCTGTGCCATGACGGACAGCGACTCGCGGATCCAGCCGTCGAGGTTGTCCGGGTACGCGGTCACGGAGCCGGCGCCGGACGTCGCGGCAGCGGCGGGCGTGGCGGCGGAGGCGGCGGTGGCGCCGAACAGCGGGAGGGCGACTGCCACGACGCCGGCGACGGCGAGGGAGCGGACGAGGCGGGAGCGGCCGAAGCGGCGGGGCGAACCGGATGCGGTCATGTCTGTGTTCCTCTCCTACGCCTGCGAGGTGAGCTGTCGGGTTCGGGCGGGAGAGTGCCCGGCCGTGCCCCTGCGGGCATGGCTTCACCCCGAGCCGTTCCGGGTGCGAACCGGTCCGGCGGCTTACCTGGGTCCCCCGCTCCTGCCGTGCGTGAGTTCATCGATGGGTGGCGCGGGCGGTGGCAGGATTCGGCGTCCGCCCGACAGGCCGGGAACGTATGCGAGTGCACTTGTCGGAAACAAGTGCAACCGTCACGGATCACGCTGTTTGATCTTGTATCCGGGCGTTTGCGGCACTTGGCCCTTTGCGGATGCCAAGAGTCAACTCGCTTTCGGGGCAAGGGGAATCGCCGACGGGTGTGAGGGGTGGGTGTGCCGGGGGGTGCGTGACTCACTTCACTGGCCGCACGGCGCGTTCGCATTTGCCACCAGGAGGGATTTACTTGGCAATTGCGGCAAATCGTGCGCCTGGGCGGGCAGGATGGTCCGGGTGTCGGACCGCGTGCTGGATCGCGTGTCGGATCATGGTTCGGATCGTGGTTCGGGGTGCGTCCCGAGGGTGGGTCGTCACGCCCGAAAGGCGAGGAATATCCTTTGTTACCAACTGATCAGAAACGATCTGGTTGTGATCCGATATCGGAGGGTGCCGTGAGACGCCGTGCACGCGTGCGCAGGTGAGTCTGGGGAATGTGGGTGCTGGCGGTGATCGAAACATGACCGGATACGCTGACTCGAGTGATGTCAGCGACCTATCGACAGACTGTGCAAGACGTCTAAGCGCCAGTGGACACCAGCAGACAGGAGACCTCTCGTGACCGTCGTCGGGCCGTTCGGGCTGAGCGTGCGGGACCAGGCTCTGGAAGCCGATGTCCAGGCCGGGATGACGGCTGTCGAGGAGGGGCTGCTCGAGGCCACCAAGAGTGAGGTGCCCTTCATCACGGAGGCCGCCCAGCACCTGGTGCGGGCCGGGGGCAAGCGGTTCCGGCCGCTGCTCGTGATGCTCTCCGCCCAGTTCGGCGATCCCTACGCGCCCGGCGTCGTGCCGTCCGCCGTGGTCGTGGAGCTGACCCACCTGGCCACGCTGTACCACGACGACGTGATGGACGCCGCCGCCGTACGGCGTGGGGTGCCCAGCGCCAACACCCGTTGGGGTAACTCCGTCGCCGTCCTCACCGGTGACTTCCTCTTCGCCCGCGCCTCGCACATCCTGGCCGACCTCGGACCGGAGGCCGTACGGGTGCAGGCCGAGGCGTTCGAGCGACTGGTCACCGGTCAGATCCTGGAGACCGCGGGGCCGCAGGACGGCCGGGACCCGGTCGACCACTACCTGGACGTCCTCAGCGGAAAGACCGGCTCGCTGGTCGCCGTCTCCTGCCGGTTCGGCGCCATGATGGCCGGGGCCGACGACACCGTCGTGGACGTGCTGACCCAGTACGGCGAGCGCCTCGGGGTCGCCTTCCAGTTCGCCGACGACGTACTGGACATCGCCTCCGACTCCCACGAGTCCGGCAAGACCCCGGGCACCGACCTGCGCGAGGGCATCCCGACCCTGCCCGTGCTGCGGCTGCGCGAGCGGACGGCCCGGCTGGGACTGGCCGAGGACATCGCCCTGTGCGAGTTGCTGGACTCCGACCTCACCGACGACGACCGGCACGCCGAGGCGCTGCGGCTGCTGCGCGCCCACCCCGCGCTGGAGCAGGCCCGCCGGGACACCGTGCGCTATGCGGAAGAGGCGCGCTCGACGCTGGCTCCGTTGCCGGAGTGCGAGTCGAAGACGGCCCTGGTCGAGCTGTGCGACGCGGTGGTGCACCGGGCAGGCTGACCCGCCTGCCGTCCCTGTCCGCCGCTTCGGGTTCCCCCGCCATCGACCCGCATCGGTCGTCGCCGGCCCTTACCGCAGTTCCCCCCGACCCCTACTGGTCGGGAGGCGGAACATCGCCCCGTGTCATACCGCAGCAGTACACGGAGTTGAGTCCGGGGTCTGACGCATCTGCCCGTCTGGTTTGGTCAGATGGAACACGACGGACATCACCACTCCTCACCGATTCGGGTGAGAATGGCGGCTCAGGGTGTGACTGGTGCGAGCGACACGAGACGCAGGCCGCCGCCGACCACGGAGGTAGGGCACACATGGCACCGTACGAATCCGACGACACGACGACCGCTCGTGAGGCCGGCGAGCCGGGCGCACGCCGGAGCAGGGCCGCGCGGTACATCGTCCCGGTCACGGTGATGGGAGTGGCGGCCGCGACCATCGGGCTCGTCCCCGCGCTCGCCGACTCCGGCGACCCGGACCTGCCGAAGATCACCGCAGCGCAGCTGATCGAGAAGATCGCCCAGTCGGATGTCGAGCAGCTCTCCGGCACCGTGAAGATCACCACTGACCTCGGACTGCCGGACCTCGGCGGCCTGGAGAGCAGCCTGACCTCCGGCGCCATGGGCCAGGGTGAGGACGGCGGTTCCTCCGCCGACCCGACGGCCAAGCTCACCGAGCTGGCTTCCGGCACGCACACCCTGCGCATCGCGGCCGACGGCCCCGACCGGCAGAAGGTGTCGCTGCTCGGGAACGCCTCCGAGTACAGCCTGATCCGCAACGGCAAGGACGTCTGGGGCTACGACAGCGAGTCCAACGAGGTCTTCCACAGCACCACCGAGGAGTCCGCCGGGGACAAGGACCGGGAGCGCCGGCCCCCGGCCACGCCCAAGGACTTCGCCGAGGAGGCGCTGAAGTCGGTCGACGACACCACGTCCGTCACCGTCGACGGCACCGCGCAGGTGGCCGGCCGGGACGCGTACAAGCTGGTCGTCAAGCCCAAGCAGTCCGGCTCCACGGTCGGTGCCATCAGCATCGCGGTGGACCACAGGACCGGTACGCCGCTGAAGTTCACGCTGACCCCGGCGAGTGGCGGTGCCGCCGTCGTGGACGTCGGCTTCACCAAGGTCGACTTCGACCGGCCGGCCGCGTCGACCTTCGACTTCACCCCGCCCAAGGGCGCCAAGGTGACCGAGGAGGGTGAGCTGGAGCGTGGTGAGAAGGGCAGCGTTGAGAAGGGCAGGGAGCACGGGAAGCCGGAGCGCGCCCCGAAGTCCGAGGAGGACCTGGCCAAGGGCCTCGACGGGCTGAAGGTGCTCGGTGAGGGCTGGAACTCCGTCGCCACCTTCGACACCGGCGGCGAGGGCGGTCTGCCGACCGGCTCCGGAGGCGGTGACCTCGACGGCTTCCTCGGCTCGCTCGGCGACCAGGTGAAGGGCGAGTTCGGCACGGGCACCGTGTTCAGCACCCGCCTGGTCAATGCCCTGTTCACCGAGGACGGCAAGGTCTACGTGGGCGCCGTCACCAAGGACGCGCTGGTGAAGGCGGCCAACGAGGGGAAGTAACCCGGGGAACGGCGCCAGGGGGACAGCACGAAGGGAACGAGGGAGCCGATGGGCGAGGCGTCCGCCACGCGGAGTACGGGTGACGGCGTCATCGTCACCCGTGCGCTCACCAAGCGCTACCGCGGCGGGCAGCTCGCCGTCGACGGTCTCGATCTGACCGTTCCGTCGGGCAGTGTCTTCGGCTTCCTCGGTCCCAACGGCTCCGGCAAGACCACCACCATCCGCATGCTGATGGGCCTGATCGAGCCCACCTCGGGCACGGCGCACGTCCTGGGCCGGCCCATGCCGCGCTCCGCACGCGCCGTGCTCCCGCAGGTGGGAGCCCTCATCGAGGGCCCCGCCCTGTACGGCTTCCTCTCCGGCCGCGACAACCTCCTGCGCTACGACGCCGCCGACCCGACCGCCGATCCGCGCACCCGGCACGCCCGCGTCGCCGCCGCCCTGGACCGGGTGGGCCTCACGGCCGCCGCGGGCAAGAAGGCGAAGGCGTACTCCCTCGGCATGAAGCAGCGCCTCGGGCTGGGGGCCGCCCTGCTCCAGCCCCGCCGACTGCTCGTCCTGGACGAGCCGACCAACGGACTCGACCCGCAGGGAATGCGGGAGATCCGTGCCCTGATAAGGGAGTTGGCGTCGGACGGCACGACCGTCTTCCTCTCCTCGCACCTGCTCGACGAGATCGGGCAGGTGTGCACGCATGCCGCCGTGATGGCGCGCGGCCGGCTGCTCACCCAGGGACCCGTCGCCGACCTGGCCGCGGACAGCCGCGGCCGGCTGGTGGTGACCACACCGGACCCGGCGGACGCGGCGCGGGTGTTGAAGGAGCAGGGGATCGGCGACGTCGTGGTCACCGACGACCGGGTGACCGGTGAGGTGCCCGAGCGCGACCTCGCCGAGGTGAACACCGCGCTGGTGACGGGCGGTGTCCGGGTGCGCGGCTTCGGGGTCGAACGGGCCTCGTTGGAGGACGCGTTCGTGGCGCTGACCGGGGAGGGCTTCGATGTCGCGGGCTGAGGTGGTCCGGGAGCCGGAGGGGACAGCGGGGCCGGAGCCACGGGGAGCACCGGGTGAACCGGACAGGCCGGGGACGCGGACGCGGACCGTGCGTGCCCTCGGGGCCCTCGGTCTCTTCCGCAGCGAACTGCTGATCACCTTCCGGCGCTGGCGCACCCTCGCCCTGCTCGGGGTCCTGGCCGCCGTGCCGGTCCTGGTCGGGATCGCCGTGAAGATCGAGACCGGTGACGGTTCCGCGGCCGGCGGCGGGGGAGGGGGCGGCGCGGGGCCGGCCTTCATCTCGCAGATCACCAACAACGGCCTGTTCCTGGTCTTCACCGCACTGGCGGCCACGCTGCCGTTCTTCCTGCCCATGGCGATCGGTGTGGTCGCGGGCGACTCCATTGCCGGCGAGGCGAACGCCGGCACCCTCCGCTACCTCCTCGTCGCCCCCGCCGGCCGTACCCGGCTGCTGCTCACCAAATACGCCACCGTCCTCGCCTTCTGCCTGGCCGCCACTCTCGTGGTGGCCCTCTCCGCCCTGGCCGTGGGGGCGCTCCTGTTCCCGCTCGGCGACCTCACGACCATCTCCGGCACCCGGATCGGCTTCGCGGAGGGACTGGGCAGAGCCCTGCTGATCGCCCTGGTCGTCGCCGCGTCGCTGATCGGGGTGGCGGCACTCGGCCTGTTCGTGTCCACGCTGACCAGCAGCGGCATCGCGGCGATGGCGACGACGGTGGGGCTACTGATCACCGTCCAGATCCTCGACCAGATACCGCAGCTCGACGCCCTCCACCCGTACTTCTTCTCCCATTACTGGCTGTCCTTCGCCGACCTGATGCGCGAACCGGTCTACTGGGACGACCTGACGAGGAACCTCGGCCTCCAGTCCCTGTACGCGCTGGTGTTCGGCTCGGCGGCCTGGGCGAGATTCACGACGAAGGACATCACCGCGTAGCCCCGGCCTCGTAGGGGAAGCGGGCCGGCAACGCGGAGTTGCCGTCGCGTCGGGCACTCCCGGAACGAAGAGGAAACGGCGTGTCGTGATCACCCCCATATGACCGATGTATGCCAATTGCAGGCATAGGCGCCATATGCGCATGCAGGTGGATGTCCAGGACGGTTCAGGCGACGGTCCCGGCTCCGAGGGATGCCCTTCAGCCCTTCCATCCGCTCGGCTTCTCCGCCGCTTCCGCCACGGCGAGCAGCAGTGTTTCCCGTCCGTGCGGTGCGACCAGCTGGAGCCCGGCCGGGCAGCCGTCGGTGCCGAACCCGGCCGGGAGATTCAGCGCCGGGTGCCCGCTCAGGTTGAACGCCCAGGTGAGCGCGGTGGAGTAGACATCGCCCGGCCCTTCGTGGCCGTGCGGCGCGGTGGGCGCCGTAGGTGTCAGCAGCAACTCGGCGCCGGCGAAGAGGTGGGCCAGACGTCGGTCGTTCTCCGCCCGGACGCGGTGGGCGTCGGCGAGTTCGGCGGGGTCCGTGCCGGGGGCGCGCAGGGCCGGCCAGGCCGGGGCCGGGTCCAGGAGCAGCGGCGGCGCCGACGGCCGTACGAGCCGTACGGCTCCGGCGTCGACGAGCCGGTCGACCGCTGCCCGTGCCAGCGCGACGGGCTCCGGGTCGGGACCGGCGAAGCCGAGGTCGGGGGACCAGACAGCGGTGCGGGGGAGGGACGGCCGCGCGTCGACGGCGGCGGACGGCGGCGACACCGCCCGCCACCAGGCCGCCGCGTCGGCCGCCGTACGGGCGAGGACCCCGGGGGCCGCGAGACCCGTGCGGTCGCGCGACGGGAGCAGACCGTTGGTGACCTTGAGACCGACGACCCCGCACCACGCCGCCGGGATGCGCACCGATCCCGCGCCGTCGCTGCCCGTCGCCAGCGGCACCAGACCGGCTGCCACCGCGGCCGCGGCCCCGGCCGAGGAACCGCCCGGCGTACGGTCGGCCCGCCACGGATTGACGGTGCGTCCGCGTGCCCCGAGACCCCAGGTCTGCCAGGCGGTGCCGGGCCCGGGCACCGCGGTGGCCCCCAGCACGACACAACCGGCTGCGAGCAGCGGAACCGCCGCCCGCAGCCCGTGCCGCCCCTTCACGGCGACGGGCACCCCGGCCAGCGGCAGCCACGCGTGAGTCCCGGGCCCTTCGCCCCCGTTCGGACCGGACGGACGCGGCGGACCCGCCTCGATCAGGGTGTCCACCTCACCCGCCCGTCGCAGCGCCTCCTCGGCCCACACCTCGGTGAACGCGCACAGCGCCGGATCGGCCCGCTCGATCCGCTCCAGTGCCTCCGCGACCACATCGACGGCCCGCACCCTCCTCGCGCGTACCGCGGAGGCGATCTCCGCCGCCGAGGCGGACGTCCGGGCCCCGGTCCCCTCCCCGCTCAGCGTTTCAGCCCGCCGATCCCGTCAGGCGGGCCAGTGGCCCGGCCTCGCGCGGCAGACGGCCGCCCAGGCCGCCCAGGCGCCACTCGGGCACCCACGGCACGCGGTAGACGTCGATCACCGACTCGATGCGCCGGATCCGCTGGGAGAGGGGACGCGGGAGGCGGCCCGGCGCGTCCGCCACCAGGACCACGGCGTCGAGATCGAGACCGTACGGGACCTCCCCGCGCCGGAACATCTCCACGGCCGGGACGACGGTCTCCAGCCCGGACGCGTGTGTCCGGGCGACGAGCAGCACCGACCGCGGATCGCCCGGTCCGGGCCAGACGCGGTCGCTGTCATGACCGCCGTGCACCGCGGCGAGCGTGGAGACCCCGGCGCCGCCATGAACGCCGGCCCGGGAGAAGCGCCGGGCTGCCGCACGGGCGTGGGAGGGCTTCGGCGGGCCCGGTTCCGGTACTCCCACCGGACCTCGGGTCCAGATCTCCGGTCCCTGTCGCATGCCTGTACGCATGCCCACTCTCCTGCCTTGCCATCCCGGTCCTCATCCCGGCGGACAGCGGACAGCGGACAGCGGGCATGAGGAGAAGAACACGGGAGAGGGGCAGGAGAGGGGCGGGGGAGGGCGCCGGACGTGGGAGGGCCGTTGGGACGAGTCTGTGACAACGCGGTGACGTGAGAAACGGGGCCCAGCGGACAGACTCGTCGGTAGGTTCACGACCCGAATGAGGGAACGATGGCGCGACTCAGCCGCGAGAAGAAGCGGGAACAGCAGCAGGCCGCACACGCGGCGAATCTTGCGGCAGTGCCGATCGACGTCCATGTACCCGTCGCCATGGAGGGTGGCGCGGGCACGCGGAGAGCGTTCGTCGGCGGGGCACTGGTGGTCGCCGGACCCGGTGAGGAGGTTCAGCAGGCCGTGCTGAACCGGCTCCACCGCATCGCCGTCGCCTCGGGACACACCGTCCTGGCCACCATCCACGACGAACGCATCGGTTACGTCGTCCCGCTCCAGGTCGACCCGGACGGCGCCAGCCGCTTCACGGGGGAGCCGGCGCCGATGACACCGGAGCCGGAGCAGAGGCCCGCGTCGGAGTCCGCGTCGGAGTCCGCGTCGGAGTCGGCACAGGCGCCGGGCCGGGGCGTGGTCCGGGAGCGGCCGGTGGCCGCGCCGCACGACGAGGCCCTGCCCTTCTCCGCAGCCCCGGCCCCGGCACCCGACCTCCTACGGGACTCCACCCCCACCTTCCGGCTGCGTCCGGCGCCCGGGGCGGCGGGAGCGACACCTCCGGGAACGGTCGCGCCCCCGACGGGTGAGTTCGGCCCGCCCCCGTCCATGGACGGGCGGCCGCACCCCGCCCTCGAAGCCGACGGCTTCTCCCGGATCCCACCCGCACCCCCGGGGTTTCCGGCGTCTCCCCTCCCCCTGGCCGACCGGATACCGGGCAGCCCGGAGCCGGTTCGTCCCCGGACGCCCGCACCGCACCCGGAGGTTGTGCACGGTGCCGGCACCGGCATCGACCTCGATCCCAAGCCGACCCCGCCCCGCGGCTTCGACGCCGTGGCGGAGGCGGTGCTCGCCGACGAGCCGCCGGCGGTGCAGGGTGGGGCCCCTCTGGCCGAGCCCATGGGCCGGATCAACGATGCCGTCCGGGCGGGCCGGATCGACACGGCGGCGCGACTGGCCGGGGAGACGGTGACCGAGGCCTCGCGGACCCTGGGGCCCGAGCACTCCGAGGTACTCCGGCTGCGCGAGCTGACCGCGTACATCGCCTACCTCGGCGACGAGCCGCTGCATGCCTTCCGGCTCTCCGTCGAGCTCGCCGGAATCCACCGCCGGGCGGGCGACGCGGAGGCCGCCTACGGCAACGTCCGCAGCGCGGCCACCGCCTGGCGCGCGGTGCGCGACCCGTTGCGCGGGCTGGAGCTGGGGCGCGACCTGATCGGGTTGTGGACCGCACTCGCCGCCGAGGACGGCCCGGCCGCCGACGAGATCGAGGAGCTGGAGTCCGCCCGCGCCCGCATGGCCCGACTGACCGACCGCGCCCGCGCCCAGCACGGGTGAGGGCGTCAGTGTACGCAGTACTCGTTGCCTTCCGGGTCCGTCATCACGCTCCATGAACCGGACGGTTCCCGCACCTGCCGGAGCACCCTCGCGCCGAGCCGCTCCAGCCGCTGCGTCTCCTCCTCGCGGCGCCCTTCGCCGGGGTGCAGGTCGAGGTGGAGCCGGTTCTTGACCGTCTTCGCCTCCGGCACCCGCTGGAAGAGCAGCCGCCGCCCCAGACCCGTGCCGCTCTGCTCCTCGTACGGGTCGTCGGGGTGCCGCACCGCGATCAGGTCCCGGAAGGCGTGACGACCGTGGTGCTCGACGGTGAGGTCGGCCGTCACGGCGCCCAGACCGAGCAGTTTCTCGATGAGCGGGCTGTTGTCCTCGACCGTGTACCCGAGGGCAGCGGCCCAGAAGTCGGCCTGTGCGTGGGGATCGGCCGCGTCGATGACGAGCTTCCAGTGGAGGGGAGCGACGGCGGCGACAGGGGTGTCGGCGGTGCCGGGCGGGCCGGGAGCGGGTGATGTCGGTGGCTGCGTCATGGAGTCATTCAACGCGCTGGGAAGCGTTACGGCCCGACCTTCGGCGCATCCACCGCATTCACCGCGTTCACCGCATCCACCGGGTTCGCCACGACCGCCGGGTTCGCCACGATCGAGGGGTCCACCGGGTTCGCCGCCGCGCCGGTCGCTGCCGCTGCCGCTGTTGCCACCTTCGCCCGCTTCCTGGCGAGCGTGCGGGCGGTGCGACGGGCGGTGCGCAGTGCGTCCCAGGTCAGCAGCATGAGCGCCAGCCACACCAGTGCGAAGCCGGCCCAGCGCTCGGGCGGCATGGCCTCCTTGAAGTAGAGGATGCCGAGCAGGAACTGGAACACCGGGGCCAGATACTGGAGCAGCCCCATCGTGGACAGCGGCACACGGATCGCGGCGGCGCCGAAGCAGACCATGGGGAGCGCGGTGACGATCCCGGTGGCGACGAGCAGCACCGCGTGTCCCGCGCCCTCGGCGCCGAACGTGGAGTCGCCCTGGCTGCTCAGCCACAGCAGATAGCCGAGTGCGGGCAGGAACTGGACGGCCGTCTCGGCGGCCAGCGACTCGACACCGCCGAGGTCGACCTTCTTCTTCACCAGTCCGTAGACGGCGAAGGAGAAGGCGAGGCAGAGCGAGATCCACGGCGGGCGGCCGTAGCCGATGGTGAGGACGAGCACCGCGGCGAAGCCGACCCCGACCGCCGTCCACTGCACGGGCCGCAGCCGTTCCTTCAGCAGCAGCACGCCGATGGCGATGGTGACCAGCGGGTTGATGAAGTAGCCGAGGGAGGCCTCGACGACGTGCCCGGAGTTCACCGACCAGATGTAGACGCCCCAGTTGACGGTGATGACCACCGCGGCGACCGTGATCAGGGCCAGTCGGCGAGGCTGCCGCAGCAGTTCCCCGAGCCAGGCCCAGCGGCGTATGAAGAGCAGGGCGGCGCCCACGAAGAGCAGCGACCAGACCATTCGGTGGGCCAGGATCTCCACGGCCCCCGCGGGCTTGAGCAGGGGCCAGAAGAGGGGGACGAGTCCCCACATTCCGTATGCCGCGAAGCCGTTCAGCAGTCCCTTGCGCCGCTCGCCGGCCGACTTCTCGGTCACGGGCCCTCCTTCTTGCCTGACGTATGTCCTGGGGCGAGCGACGCTCGCCCGGACGACGGTAACGCCGGACGCCCCCGCACGTCATGCCCGTATCGGAATACGGTCATGACATACGGGGGCGTCCGGGCCGCGGACCTGTGTGGACGTCAGGCCTTCAGCGCGGCGGCGACGGCGTCCGCGAGCGGGGTGGTCGGACGGCCGGCCAGCCGGGACAGGTCGCCACTGGTGACCACCAGCTCGCCCTTCTTGATGGAGGCGTCCACACCGGCGAAGATGGCGGCCACGGGCTCCGGAAGTCCGGCACCGGCCAGGATGCCGGTGAGCTCCTCGACCGTGACCGGCTTGTAGGCGATCTCCCTGCCGGTCTGCCGGCTCAGCTCGGCCGCGTACTCGGCGAGGCTCCACGCCTCGTCGCCGCCCAGCTCGTACGTCTTGTTCTCGTGGCCCTCGCCGGTGAGTACGGCGACGGCGGCCGCGGCGTAGTCGGCGCGCGCGGCGGAGGAGATGCGGCCCTCACCGGCGGCGGCGACGACCGTGTCGTGCTCCAGCACCGGGGCGAGGTTCTCGGTGTAGACCTCGTGGTACCAGCCGTTGCGCAGCAGGACGTACGGCACGCCGGAGTCCAGCAGGGCCTTCTCGGTGCCGCGGTGGTCGTCGGCGAGCGCGGCGGTCAGTGTCTTGGGGGCGCTGGTGTAGGCGAGGAGGGCGACACCGGCGGCCTTGGCGGCCTCGATGACCACCCGGTGCTGCTGCACCCGGCCCTTGTCGAACTCGTTGCCCGAGATCAGCAGCACCTTGTCGCCCGCCGCGAACACGCCGTCGAAGGTCTCGGGGGCGTTGTAGTCGGCGACCGTGAGCCGGACGCCGCGCTCCGCCAGGTCGGCGGCCTTCTCCGGGCTGCGGACGACGGCGGTGACCTGCTCGGCCGGGACCTTCTCCAGCAACTGCTCCACGACGTGGCGGCCGAGGTTTCCGGTGGCTCCGGTGACGACGATGCTCATGATCAGAACTCCTTGTGGGGGTGCGTTGGCGTCAACGCTAGGACCCACACTAACTTTTTGTAAGTACCCACTTTGAAGTAAGGTACTGCCATGGCGGTAAGTAAGAGTGTGTTCGAGCCTCCCGCACCGGCGTCCGGGCCCCTGCTGAGCGAGCGGGAGGCGATGTGCCCGCACCGTCTGGTCCTGGAGCATGTGACGAGTCGCTGGGGCGTACTCGTACTGATCCGGCTCCAGGAGCGGCCCTACCGCTTCAGCGAGCTGCGCCGGGCGATCGGCAGGGTCAGCGAGAAAATGCTCACCCAGACCCTCCAGACGCTGGAGCGCGACGGCCTCGTCCACCGCGACGCCAAACCGGTGATCCCGCCGCGCGTCGACTACTCCCTCACCGGCCTGGGACGCGAGGCCGCCGAACAGGTGCGCGCGCTGGCCTCCTGGACCGAGCGGCGCATGGACGGTGTACTGGCCGCCCGCCAGGCGTACGACGAAGCCCGGCGGGCGGACGGCGAAGCCCGGCGTGCGCACGATGAAGCCCGGTCGCTTTGAAGCGGCCGGGCCTCGTTCGGGGCGTTCGGGGCGTGCGGGGCGTTCTGCGTGCGACCGCCCCTTGAGCGGTGGTACAGCGGGAGGCTTCACCTCAGGAGGCCGTACCGCCTCGAGCGACTGCTCAGCCGACGACCGTCCACGTGTCGTTGCCCGCCAGCAGCGCGCCGAGTTCGCCCTTGCCGTGCTGCTCGACGGCAACGTCCAGCTGCTCCGCCATCAGTGTGTCGTAGACCGGACGGTCCACGGAACGGAAGACACCGATCGGGGTGTGGTGCAGGGTGTCCGGATCGGCGAGCCGGGACAGCGCGAACGCGGTGGTCGGGGACGCCGAGTGCGCGTCGTGGACCAGGATCTCCGCCTCGTTCTCAGGCGTCACCGCGACCACCTCCAGGTCCCCGGTGGTCCGGTTCCGGACGACGCCCTTCGCACCTCCCCCACCCCCGAAGCGGATGGGCCGGCCGTGCTCCAGCCGGATCACCGCCTCCTCGGCCTGCTGCCGGTCCTTGAGGACCTCGAAGGCGCCGTCGTTGAAGATGTTGCAGTTCTGGTAGATCTCGACCAGGGCGGTGCCCGGGTGGGCGGCGGCCTGCCGCAGCACCTCGGTCAGATGCTTGCGGTCCGAGTCGACCGTACGGGCAACGAAGGACGCTTCCGCGCCGATCGCCAGCGACACCGGGTTGAAGGGCGCGTCCAGTGACCCCACCGGCGTCGACTTGGTGATCTTGCCGATCTCGGAGGTCGGCGAGTACTGGCCCTTGGTCAGACCGTAGATCCGGTTGTTGAACAGCAGGATCTTCAGATTGACGTTACGGCGCAGTGCGTGGATCAGATGGTTGCCGCCGATGGACAACGCGTCCCCGTCACCGGTGACGACCCACACGCTCAGGTCGCGCCGGGACGCTGCCAGGCCCGTCGCGATCGCGGGGGCGCGGCCGTGGATGGAATGCATCCCGTAGGTGTTCATGTAGTAGGGGAAGCGGGACGAACAGCCGATGCCGGAGACGAAGACGATGTTCTCCTTCGCCAGCCCGAGCTGGGGCATGAAGCCCTGCACGGCGGCCAGGACGGCGTAGTCGCCGCAGCCGGGGCACCAGCGCACCTCCTGATCGGACTTGAAGTCCTTCATCGACTGCTTGGCCTCGGCCTTGGGCACCAGGGCGAGCGCGTCGCCGAAGGGGGAGTCGCCGAGGGAGGACGGACCGCCTGCCGGTGTCTCAGTCATCGATGGCCTCCTTCAGTACCTCGGCGAGCTGCTCCGCCTTGAACGGCATGCCGTTGACCTGGTTGTAGGAGTGGGCGTCGACCAGGTACTTCGCCCGGATCAGAGTGGCGAGCTGGCCGAGGTTCATCTCTGGTACGACCACTTTCTCGTAACGCTTCAGAACCTCCCCCAGATTCCGCGGGAAGGGGTTGATGTGGTGCAGATGGGCCTGCGCGATCGCGCCCCCTGCGCCCCTGATGCGCCGTACAGCTGCGGTGATGGGCCCGTAGGTGGATCCCCAGCCGAGCACGAGCACCCTGGCGTCGCCGTCCGCGTCGTCGACCTCCAGATCGGGGACGTCGACGCCGTCGATCTTCGCCTGCCGGGTGCGCACCATGAAGTCGTGGTTGGCCGGGTCGTACGAGATGTTGCCCGTGCCGTCCTGCTTCTCGATGCCGCCGATCCGGTGCTCCAGACCCGGTGTGCCCGGGATCGCCCACGGCCGGGCCAGCGTCCGCGGGTCCCGCTGGTACGGCCAGAACACCTCGGTGCCGTCGTCCATCGTGTGGTTGGGGCCCTGAGCGAACCGCACTCTCAGATCCGGCAACTCCTCCGTGTCCGGGACGCGCCACGGCTCGCTGCCGTTGGCCAGATAGCCGTCGGAGAGCAGGAAGACCGGCGTCCGGTACGTCAACGCGATCCGGGCCGCCTCGATCGCCGCGTCGAAGCAGTCGGCCGGTGTGCGCGGCGCGACCACCGGGACCGGGGCCTCGCCGTTGCGCCCGTACATCGCCTGGAGCAGGTCCGCCTGCTCGGTCTTGGTGGGCAGGCCCGTGGACGGGCCGCCGCGCTGGATGTCCACGATCAGCAGCGGCAGCTCCAGCGACACCGCGAGCCCGATCGTCTCGGACTTCAGCGCCACCCCCGGTCCCGACGTCGTCGTCACGGCCAGCGAACCGCCGAAGGCCGCCCCCAGCGCGGCGCCGATGCCGGCGATCTCGTCCTCGGCCTGGAAGGTCCGCACACCGAAGTTCTTGTGCCGGCTCAGCTCGTGCAGGATGTCCGACGCCGGTGTGATCGGGTACGACCCCAGGAACAGCGGCAGGTCCGCCTGCCGGGACGCCGCGATCAGCCCGTACGCCAGGGCCAGGTTGCCGGAGATGTTGCGGTACACGCCCGGCGGGAACGTCGCGGCGGCCGGAGCCACCTCGTAGGAGACGGCGAAGTCCTCCGTCGTCTCCCCGAAGTTCCAGCCCGCGCGGTACGCGGCGATGTTGGCCGCCGCGATGTCCGGCCTCTTGGCGAACTTCGAGGTCAGGAACCTCTCCGTGCCCTCGGTCGGCCGGTGGTACATCCAGCTCAGCAGACCGAGCGCGAACATGTTCTTGCTGCGCTCGGCCTCCTTGCGGGTGAGGTCGAACTCTTTCAGGGCCTCGACCGTCAGCGTCGTCAGCGGCACCGGATGGAGGCTGTAGCCACCGAGCGAGCCGTCCTCCAACGGGTTGCTCGCGTAGCCGACCTTCTGCAGCGCCCGCTTGGTGAACTCGTCCGTGTTGACGATGATCTCCGCGCCGCGCGGCAGATCCCCGATGTTCGCCTTCAGAGCGGCCGGGTTCATCGCCACCAGCACGTTCGGCGCGTCACCGGGGGTGAGGATGTCGTGGTCGGCGAAGTGGAGCTGGAAGGACGAGACACCCGGCAGGGTGCCGGCCGGGGCGCGGATCTCGGCGGGGAAGTTCGGCAGGGTCGACAGGTCGTTGCCGAAGGAGGCCGTCTCCGAGGTGAAGCGGTCACCGGTGAGCTGCATACCGTCACCCGAGTCCCCCGCGAACCTGATGATCACCCGGTCCAGGCGGCGGACGTCCTTCCCGCCCGCCGCTTTGCGCTGCTCTCCTAGGACTGTTCCGTCGGTCTGCTCCGCTGGGCTGCTGACCTGGCTGGTCACTGAACTGGACCTCCTCGAGGGCGGCTGTCCGGGACCGGCCCTCCCGCGGGCCGTCCCTGGATCAACCCTACGTCCGTAAGGGTCGCCTTCCTCGGGTCATTCGCATCTTGGACACGACTTCGCGACGTCCCGCGCGACGTCGGCACGACATTCGGAGCACCGACGTGTCCCGCCTCCTGCCCGGATTCCCCCTGGTCGCCGACCCACCGGCTCCTGCCTTCCAGGACGCCCCCCGCCCGCCGACGGTTCAACCGGCACCCGCCGACGTCGGCCGGGCCCTGCCACCGTCACCCGAAGGTGGGTCAGGGGGTTCCGGTGCAGGGGTGCGGGGGCGCGGGGCAGGGGGACAGGTGCTCAGGAGTTGAGGTAGGTGAGGACCGCGAGCACCCGGCGGTGATCGCCGTCGCTCGGGGAGAGCCCCAGCTTCAGGAAGATGTTGCTGACGTGCTTCTCCACGGCTCCGTCGCTCACCACCAGCTGCCGGGCGATCGCCGAGTTCGTCCGCCCCTCGGCCATCAGTCCCAGGACCTCCCGCTCACGCGGGGTGAGTCCCGCGAGAACGTCCTGCTTGCGGCTGCGGCCGAGTAGCTGCGCCACCACCTCGGGGTCCAGTGCCGTACCGCCCTCGGCCACTCGCACCACCGCGTCCACGAACTCCCGCACCTCGGCCACCCGGTCCTTGAGCAGGTAGCCGATGCCTCGGCTGGAACTGGCGAGCAGCTCCGTGGCGTAGCGCTCCTCCACGTACTGCGACAGCACCAGCACTCCGACACCCGGATGTGTCTTGCGCAGTTGGACGGCGGCCCGCACCCCCTCGTCGGTGTGCGTCGGCGGCATCCGGACGTCGGCCACCACGACGTCCGGCAACTCCCCCTGATCGTTCAGCTCAGTGACCGTCTTGATCAGCGCGTCGCCGTCGCCGACCCCGGCCACGACATCGAGGCCCCGGTCGGTCAGCAGCCGGGTCAGGCCCTCCCGCAGCAGCACTGAATCCTCGGCGATGACCACGCGCACCTTGTTCTCCATAATTCCTCGGCCCCCCACGCCCCTCCTCCGCGCCCGCCCGTGCGGCGGGCCCGGCTGACGGGGACCAGCATCCCAGCATCCGGTGGGCGATGCGGAGAGGCGTAGGAGAGAAGTCTTCGCGGGCAGGGGCACACACCGGTCGCAGGACCCATCTCCCGGCATGGGGCAGAGGCACTTCCTGGCACAGGAGTGTGCGGGTACGGGCCCACCGCCCGTACCCGCACACCTGTCGGTCGCTTCCGTGTCGTCAGCCGCCGCTCACTCGCTCATCCTTCGTCCTGTTGGCCTGTTGGCCTGTTGGCCTGTTGGCCTGCTGATGTGCTGATGTGTTGACCGCGAACTTGCTCACCCACCGGCGCGCTCACCAGGTCACCGCATTCGCTCCGCCCGCCAGGGCAGTTCCGCCGTCACCCGGGTCGGGCCGCCGGCCGGTGAGTCGACCACCAGGATTCCGTCCACCGCGTCCAGCCGCTCCGCGAGACCGGCGAGTCCGGAACCCTCGGACACGTCGGCGCCGCCCACGCCGTTGTCCTCTACCTGCACCATCAGCCGGTTCTCCGTCCGCCACACCTCCACGGTCGCCCGGGTCGCCCGCGCGTGCTTGCTGATGTTCTGCAGCAGCTCCGAGACCGTGAAGTACGCGATGCCCTCGATCGCCGGCGCCGGGCGCTCCGTCAGATCCACCTCCACCTGTACCGGGACCGTGCACCGGGAGGCCACCGACGACAGTGCCGCGTCAAGACCCCGGTCGGTCAGCACGGCCGGGTGGATGCCGCGCGCCAGGTCCCGCAGCTCCTGCAGTGCCGTCTTCACCTCGCCGTGCGCCTCTTCGACCATGTGCGCCGCGGTCTGCGGGTCCTCCCTCAGCTTCTCCTTCGCCAGCCCCAGGTCCATGGCCAGCGCCACCAGCCGGGCCTGCGCCCCGTCGTGCAGATCGCGCTCGATGCGCCGCAGGTCCGCCGCCGCCGTGTCCACCACGGCGCCCCGGTCGGACTCCAGCTCGACCACTCGCGTCGCCAGCCGCGACGGCCCGAGCAGCCCGTGTACCAGCAGCCGGTCCACCATGGTCAGCGCCCGCACGATCCACGGCGTGGCGATGGTGAACAGCAGTCCGATCAGCGCGGTCACCGTGATCTCGAACGGGTTGTCCAGATAGATCTGGTGCTGCCCGTCGCCGTACAGCTGTATCCCGTCCTGGCCGGCGTACATCGGGAACACCCAGAACCACAGGGGGTACGTCAGCAGCGACCAGCCGATCGACCAGACGGTCACCGCGACGCTGAAGGCGAACACCGCCCACGGCAGATGCAGTACCGCGTACAGCAGCGACCGCCACGAGGTGCCGCTCTTCAGCACCGCCCCCATCCAGGCCACGAACCCCTGACGCTTCATCCGCAGCGGCTCCGGCTCGGCCACGTCCAGGTCCAGCAGCCCTCGCGCCCGCATCCGCTCCAACGCCCCGAACCCGCGGCATCCGGAGAGCCCGGCGGCCAGCACCGGTACGCCGAGGAACGTCACCAGCAGACCGGCTCCCAGCGACACCATCGTGACCGCGTAGGTGAAGAGCAGAATGCTGATCGGCAGACTCAGCAGGACGTACACCAGTTCGCGCCAGGTCCGTCCCTCGACCGGCGCCCGCAGCACGGCCGGCACCCGGTGCCGTCGCTCACCGGTCCTCCCGGCGCCGCCGGTACTCCCGGGGTGTCCGGTGGGCGTGCTGTAGAGCCCGTAGCCCTGTCCGTACTCGGTGGCCATCGACGTCGTCCTTCTCCTCGTCCGGCGGCTGTGCTGTCGTGCCTACAGACTCCTCCGCAGCAGGCCGGTGGACCATGGAGTACGTCGCAGTCTTGGACGGGGGGTTTTCCCTACCTCCGACCGGGGTGGACGGCCGTGCGGGGGTCGTGCGGGGGTCGTGCCGGGCGCGGCTACGTGGCCGGCCGTACGGAGTTCCGCGTGGGCGCGGGCGTACGCGTGTCCTCGGCGAGGGCGCCGGAACGGTCGCGCCACGGCAGCTCGGCCGTCACCGTCGTCGGACCGCCCTCCGGCGACTCCAGGACGAACAGACCGTCGACCGCGCCCAGCCGGTCCGCGAGACCCCGCATCCCCGTGCCCCCGTCCAGACTCGCGCCGCCGTGGCCGTCGTCCTCCACCTGGATGAGCAGGCGGCCGTCCGAACGCCACACCTCGACCGAGGCCGTACGCGCCGCACTGTGCTTGCTGACGTTCTGCAGCAGCTCGGAGACGGTGAAGTAGGCGATGCCCTCGATGGCCGCAGCCGGCCGCTCGGTGAGATCGACCGTCACCCTCACCGGCACCGTGCAGCGCGAGGCGACCGAGGACAGTGCCGCGTCGAGACCCCGGTCGGTCAGTACGGCCGGGTGGATGCCGCGGGCCAGGTCCCGCAGCTCCTGCAGCGCCAGTTTCACCTCGCCGTGCGCCTCCTCGACCATCGACGCCGCCGCGTCGGGGTCCTCCAGCAGCTTCTCCTTGGCCAGGCCCAGCCCCATGGCCAGGTTGACCAGCCGGGCCTGCGCGCCGTCGTGCAGATCGCGCTCGATCCGCCGCAGGTCCGCCGCGGCCGTGTCGACCACGACACCCCGGTCGGACTCCAGCTCGGCTATGCGTCGCTCCAGTTCGTCGGACGGCGACAGCAGGCCGCGCACCATCGCCCGGTCCGCGTTGGCCAGACCTCGCGCGATGAACGGCAGCACCGGCCACAGCACGAACAGCGAGGTCAGCGTGATGGTGAAGGTGACGATGCCCCACGGCAGGCGTATCACCTCGTACAGTGCGGTGCGCCAGCCCACCGGGTCCTTCAGCGCCATCCACAGCCGCGGCAGGAGCCCTCCGGCACCGTGCAGCGGCAGCCGGCTCGGCTCCTCCACCCGCACCCCGAGCAGCGCCCTGGCCCGCGCCCGCTCCCCCCTGCCCAGCAGCCGCGTCCCCATCAGACCGGCCGCGAGGAGCGGGAACCCGACCACCGTGACGGTCAGCCCGAGACCCAGGAGCAGCACGGTCACGACATAGGTGAAGCCCACCAGCGACACCGGAAGGTTCGCCAGCAGGTGGGCGATCTCCTTCCAGGTGTGCCGGTCGTAGGCGAAACGCGCAGGTGGTGGGCGATCGGTGGGAGAAGGGAAGGGTTCGGTCATGTGTCATAGCGTGCACGGCCGCGGATGCCCACGCCATGAGGTGGACCCCTGATATCCACTGGGGAAATCCCCACCCCCCGTGCCAGGGGATGACAGGCTGCTTACGGGGCACTTATCAGGGCCTAGACTCCCGTGCGTGCAGATCGTCGAACAGCGAGGGGCGGACGTGCGGCAACCGACCGGCGTCGATCCGACCGACTTCGACCCGACCGGCGTCGATCCGACAGGCTTCGGCGCGGCCGGCTTCGGCATGACCGGCGGAGATCCGGCTGCCGCGATTGCTTCGCACCAGGTCGCGGCGGCAGACTACTTCCAGGCGTACTCGGTCGTCGGACTGCTCGCCGTCGTCGGCGTGCTGTTCGTCGCGTTCGCCTTCGGCGCGGGACGCCTGTTGCGGCCGGTGGTGCCCACGCCCGAGAAGCTCATGACGTACGAGTGCGGAGTCGACCCCGTCGGCGAGGGCTGGGCCCACACCCAGGTCCGCTACTACGTCTACGCCTTCCTCTACGTGATCTTCGCTGTCGACTCGATCTTCCTCTTCCCCTGGGCGACTGTCTTCGCCGCCGACGGCTACGGCGCGACCACGCTCGTGGAGATGTTCATCTTCCTCGGCTTCCTCGCCGTCGGCCTGCTGTACGCATATAAGAAGGGCGTCCTGACATGGACGTGACCCCCACCGACTCACCAAGCGCCGCCACCCCGTCGGGCGCGGGCGTAGGCACGGGTTCGGCCCCGGGCCCGGATTCCGGACCGGTGCTGCTGCCCGAACCCGTCGTGCTCCCCGCCGAAGGCAGCGGAAAGCTCGGCGCGCTCGCCCGGCTCGCCCCCGAGCCGATGAAGGTGATCCTCAACTGGGGCCGCCGCTACTCCCTCTGGGTCTTCAACTTCGGCCTCGCCTGCTGCGCGATCGAGTTCATCGCCGCGTCGATGGCCCGCCACGACTTCATCCGTCTCGGTGTCATCCCCTTCGCACCGGGACCGCGCCAGGCCGACCTGATGATCGTCTCCGGAACGGTCACGGACAAGATGGCACCCGCGGTGAAGCGTCTGTACGAGCAGATGCCCGAGCCGAAGTACGTCATCTCCTTCGGCGCGTGCAGCAACTGCGGCGGACCGTACTGGGACTCCTACTCCGTCACCAAGGGCGTCGACCAGATCATCCCGGTCGACGTTTACGTTCCCGGCTGCCCGCCGCGGCCCGAGGCACTGCTCCAGGGGATTCTGAAACTTCAGGAGAAGATCGCACGGGAGTCGCTGGGGGAGCGGTACGGGTCCGGTGGGCGAGGTGCTTCGGCGACGGCACTGCAGAGTGGGCTGGTGAAGCCGCCGGCGCCAGGGGAGTCCGGTGCGGTGCAGTCCGGTGCGGTGAAGCCCGGCCGGGGGGAGGACCGATGACCGCGGCCGGCTGGCTCCCCGCCGACGCCGAGGAACTGTTCGGTACGGAGGCCACGGCGGAGGAGTCGTACGACGTCCTCACCGTCGACGTCCCGCCCGCCTCCTGGCTCCTGGCCCTGGAGACCGCGCGAGACCGGCTCGGCTGCACGTACTTCGACTGGTTGAGCGCGGTCGACGAGCCCGGCACGGGCTTCCATGTCACCGCCCACGTCGTGGCCCTCGCCCCGGTACGGCGCCTGCTCCTGCGTACGACCGTCCCGCACGAGGCCCCGGCGCTGCCCTCCGCGGTGGGCGTCTACGCGGGGGCCGCCTGGCACGAGCGCGAGACGTACGAAATGTTCGGCGTCGACTTCACCGGCCACCCCGCACTCGACCACCTGCTCCTGCCGGACACCTTCGAGGGCCACCCCCTGCGCAAGGACTTCGTCCTCGCCGCCCGCGTCGCCAAGGCCTGGCCCGGCGCCAAGGAACCCGGCGAGTCCGAACACGGCGGCCCCAAGCGCCGCCAGATGCTTCCCCCGGGGGTTCCCGACCCCAATGAGTGGGGCCCCCTGAAGGGACGGCTTCCCCCGGCCCCGTCCCGTCCGGCCCGGGGCGCGGGCAGGACGGCCACCGGCACGGGCACCGGCCCCGGGCCCGCCGCAGGACGAGCACCCGGCGACCGTCCACCGCGCCGGACCCGTACGGCGGCGGAGGGCTCCGCGAGTCAGTCGGTCCCCGCGGGGACCGACGACGAGGGCCGTCCCGCACCGCCGCCGCGCCGGAACCGTACGGCGGCCGAGGGCTCCGCGAGCCGGCAGGCCGCGCCCGCCCTCGAGCCCCCGGCCGCCGACGCCGCGGCACAGCCCGGGACGCCCCCGTCGGCCGCGCCCCGGACGCGCCGTGCCCGGAGCGCGAGCGAGGGCTCGGCATCCCAGCGCGAGCAGTCGACGGCAGCCGCGTCCGGGACGTCCGAGGAGGCGGAGAAGGCCGCGGAAGACACTGTCGGCTCTGCTGCCGGTCCCGGCCCCGGTCCCGGCCCCGGTCCCGGCACCGACGCACCCGAAGCGCCGGCCGTCGGACGCCGCACCCGAAGCGAATCCGAAGGCTCCGCGAGCCAACGACCCCAGGCGTCACCGTCGAAGCCCACTGATGAACGGAGTCCCCGCCGGGCACGCAGCGCGTCGGAAGGCTCCGCAAGTCGTCCGGCCACGCCGCCGGACACGACCGGGACGCCGGGTACGGCCACGCCGCCGGACACGACCGGGACGTCAAAAGAGACGGAGAAGCCGGACCGGACCGGAGCATCGAGCACCAAGCCCTCCACCGCACCGCGCAGCCCGGACGCCCCCTGGCACAACGCCCGCCCGGCCCATGCCGAGCCCGAGTCCGACGCGGCAGGTGAACTCGAACCCGAGGCCGAAGCGCAGACCGAACCCGAGTCCACCCCGGCCCCTGACCCGGGCCCCGACCCGGAGCCGGGTTCCTCGGGCCCCGCGGACCCAGGCACCCCCTCAGGAGGCCCGCGGTGAACGACGTACTCGACGTCGCCCTGCGACTCCTGATCGTCTTCGTCGTCTTCCTCACCTTCCCTCTGATCGTCGGCCAGACCGAGCACAAGGTGATGGCGCACATGCAGGGCCGCCTGGGCCCGATGTACGCGGGCGGCTTCCACGGCTGGGCCCAGCTCGTCGCCGACGGCGTGAAGTTCGCGCAGAAGGAGGACGTGGTCCCGGCCGGTGCCGACCGCCGTATCTTCCAACTCGCCCCCGTCGTGGCCCTCCTGCCGTATCTCCTCGTCCTGCTCGCCATCCCGGTCGGACCGGGCGAGGGCGCCGTCGGGCAGGCGCTGGACGCGGGCGTGTTCTTCGTGCTCGCGGTGATGGGCGTCGGCGTCCTCGGCTCGCTCATGGCCGGGTGGGCCTCCGCCAACAAGTACTCCCTCCTCGGCGGCCTGCGCACCGCCGCCCAGCTCCTCGCCTACGAACTGCCGATGCTGCTCACTGCCGCCTCGGTGGCGATGGCGGCCGGCACCGTCTCGCTCGTCGGCATCCTCGACGCGTTCGAGTGGTGGTGGCTGCCCTGGCAGATCGTCGGCGCGATCGTCTTCTTCGTCGCCGGCCTCGCCGAACTCCAGCGGCCGCCCTTCGACATGCCCGTCGCCGACTCGGAGATCATCTTCGGTGCGTACACCGAGTACACCGGCCTGAGGTTCGCGTTCTTCCTCCTCGCCGAGTACGCCGGGATCGTCGTCCTGTGCGGCCTGACCACCGTCCTCTTCCTGGGCGGCTGGCACGGCCCATGGGGCGCCGACGGCCTCGGCTGGGTCTGGACCCTGCTGAAGACCGCGGTCCTCGCCTTCGTCATCATCTGGCTCCGCGTCAGCTACCCCCGCCTGCGCGAGGACCAGCTGCAGAAACTGTCCTGGACCTTCCTCGTTCCCCTCGCCCTCGCCCAGATCGCCCTCACCGGCGTCGTCAAGGTGGTGATCTCCTAGCCATGTCCCCTCTTCCTGGCTTCCCCGGCTCCGGCCTGGCCAAGGGTCTGGCCGTCACCCTGCGGACGATGACGAAGAAGTCCGTCACCGCCCAGTACCCGGACACCCAGCCCGACCTCGCGCCCCGCACCCGAGGGGTGATCGGTCTGTTCGAGGAGAACTGCACGGTCTGCATGCTGTGCGCCCGCGAGTGCCCGGACTGGTGCATCTACATCGACTCCCACAAGGAGACCGTCCCGGCGACGGCGCCAGGCGGCCGTGACCGCAGCCGCAACGTCCTCGACCGGTTCGCCATCGACTTCTCCCTGTGCATGTACTGCGGTATCTGCATCGAGGTCTGTCCTTTCGACGCCCTGTTCTGGTCACCCGAGTTCGAGTACGCCGAGACCGACATCCGCGAACTCACCCACGAACGCGACAAACTCCGCGAGTGGATGTGGACGGTTCCGGCACCGCCGGCCCTCGACCCCGCCGCCGAGGAACCGAAGGAACTCGCCGCCGCCCGCAAGACAGCCGACAAGCTGGCCGCCACCCAGGCCGCTGCCCAGCCCGACCCGAAGGCAGACCCGAAGGGGGAGGATTCGTGACCCTCGCCGCAGTCGCCGGCACGGTCGCGCACGCCACGACCACCACCGTCACCACCACCGCCGAGGCGCAGGGCTTCCTCTCCCCGACCGGTGTGGAGGTCGCCTTCCTCCTCGTCGGCCTGGTCACCTTCGGTGCCGCCGTCGTCACCGTCACCACCAGACAGTTGGTGCACGCCGCCCTGTGGCTGGTGGTGGCCCTCGGTGGAATCGCCGTTGAATACCTCCTGCTCACCGCCGAGTTCATCGCCTGGGTGCAGGTCCTGATCTACGTGGGTTCGGTCGTAGTCCTGCTCCTGTTCGGCCTGATGCTCACCAGAGCGCCCGTCGGCCGTTCCCCGGATGCCGACTCCGGCAACCGCTGGATCGCCCTCGCCGTGGCCGTCGCCGCGGCCGTGGCCCTGATCTGGGTCGTCGTCGACGCCTTCCGCACGACCTGGATCGACCTGGACGGCCCGCCCGCCGGCTCCACCGACGTGACCGGTGCCAGCCTCTTCCAGCACTGGGTTCTCCCCTTCGAGGCCCTCTCGGTCCTTCTCCTGGCCGCCCTCGTCGGCGCGATCGTCCTCTCCCGCAGGGCGAACACGGCCGCCGCGGCCCGGGAAGCCGGGGCCCGGGAGACGGCCGCCGGAGCCACCGACGGATCGCCCCCGGGGCCGGCTCCGGAACCAGCCCCGGAACCACCCCCTGGCCCGGCCCGCGCGTCGACCGCCCGCCGCCGCGACGCGGAAGGGAACCGCTGATGCACCTCGCCTATCCCGTCGTGCTGTCCGCCCTCCTCTTCTGCACCGGCCTGTACGGAGTCCTCGCCCGCCGCAACGCGATCCTGGTCCTGATGTCGGTCGAGCTGATGCTCAACGCCGTCAACCTGAACCTGGTCGCCTTCGACGTCTGGCTCAGCAGGACCGCCGAGGAGACCCTGCACTCCGGTCAGGCCCTCGCCCTGTTCACCATCGCCATCGCCGCCGCCGAGATCGGCATCGGTCTGGCGATCGTCCTCGCCGTCCACCGCAACCGCGGCACCGCGGACATCGACAAGCTCCGCGACACAGCCGAGGGCCACGACCCCGAAGACCCCGACGGCACGGGCAACCCCGGCGGGCCGGGCGGCCCCGTATCCGACAGCGACGACGTCCTCACCACCCGGGCGGCCGTCACGAAGGCCGAGGCCACCGCGTGACCACGACCACCCTCGCCGTCCTCGTCCCCCTCCTTCCGTTCCTCGGCGCGGTCGCCGGACTGCTCCTGGGCCGAACGGCCCCGGGGTTCGTCCGCCCGCTCGCCGTCCTGCCCACGCTCACCGCTCTCGCACTGGCCGTCGTGGTCGCCGTGCGCCAAGGCGGCGGCCGGGCCGTCGACGCCGCCACCGAGCTCACCCCCACCGGTTCCGTCCCCGTCGAACTCGCCCTGCACATCGACGGCTTCGCCGCCCTCACCGCCGTGGTCGTAGGCGTCGTCGCCACCTGCGTGCAGATCTATTCGACGGGCTACCTCCGCGACGACCCGCGCTACCCCTCCTACGCGGCCCTCGTGTCCCTGTTCACCTCCGCGATGTTCCTCGTCGTCTACTCCGGCGACCTGATGGTGCTGCTGGTCGGCTGGGAAGTCATGGGCATCTGCTCCTACTTCCTCGTCGGCCACTACTGGGAGACCCCCGAGGCCCGCGCCGCCTCCCTCAAGGCCTTCCTGGTCACCAAGCTCGGCGACGTCCCCTTCCTCATCGGCCTGTTCGCCCTCGCCGGCGAGACAGGTTCCTTCCGGATCACACACATCCTCGACGCCGTCGCGCACGGCGGCATCGAGCACCCCACCCTGATCGCCCTGCTCCTCCTGGCGGGCGTGGCGGGCAAGTCGGCGCAGTTCCCGCTGCACACCTGGCTTCCCGACGCGATGGCGGGCCCGACCCCCGTCTCCGCGCTGATCCACGCCGCGACGATGGTCGCCGCCGGTGTCTACTTCGTCGCCCGTCTCCTCCCGCTCTTCGCGGCCTCCCGGGCCGCGATGACCGTCCTCGCCGTCATGGCCGCCGTCACCATGGCCGGCTCGGCGCTCGCGGCGCTCGCACAGGACGACATCAAACGCGTCCTCGCCTACTCGACGATCGGCCAGCTCGGCTACATGACCGGCGCCCTCGCCGTCGGCGAACGCGGAGCCGCCGTCTTCCACCTCCTGTCCCACGGCGCCTTCAAAGCGCTGCTGTTCCTCGCCGCCGGCGTGATCATCCACGCCGCCGGCACCAACTCGCTGGCCGCCATGTCCCGTATGAGCCACCTGCGCGACCGCGTCCCCGACGCCTACTGGACGATGACCGTGGCGCTCCTCGCGCTGGCCGCGATCCCGCCGTTCAGCGGCTTCTTCTCCAAGGAGGCCGTCCTCGGAGCCGCCGAACACGTCGTCACCGGCCACACGGAGCAGGCCCCCGCCGCGGCGGGCTGGATCGTCCTCCTCGCCGGCCTGGTCACCGCCCTGCTCACCGCCGCATACGCGACACGGCTGTGGCTGCTGACCTTCCGCGGACACGGCACCGAGGCCCCCGACCACGCCAGACAGCCCCTCACCATGACCGTCGTGCTGTGGGTGCTCGCGATCCCCTCCCTCGCACTGGGCGGCCTCGCCTTCCGCGTGCTCCCCGGCTGGTTCGACGGCCACGACCTCACACCGACCCTCACCACCTCGGTGCTCGGCACCGGCGTGGCCCTGGTCGGCGGCATCGTCACCTACTCCACCTGGCGGCACACCACCGCCCACGCCGCCCGCCTCGCCCTCGGTGCCGTCGCCGCCCACCCGGAACGTGGCGCCGGACAGGTCGAGGCGGAGGCGATCGCCAGTCACGAGCCCGTCTACGGAGACATCGCCTCCGCACCCGACCCGTCGGATCCCGGGCGGCTGCTGCTCGGCCCCCTGCACCGCCACGCGGCCGTCGGCTTCCACCTCGACGCCGTGTACACAGCCCTCTTCGTCCGGCCCGTCCAGGCCGCGGCCGGACTCGTCCGGTTCCTCGACCGCGAGGTCGTCGACACATACGTGCGCGGCGCGGGAACGCTGCCCCGGTGGCTGGGCACCGCCGTACGACGTGCCCAGACCGGCAATCTGCAGACCTATGTGAGCGCGCTGCTCGCCGGCACCGTCGTCCTCGCGGTCGCCGTCGTCCTCGCCGCCACGGGAGCGTGACCAGACGTGATCGATATCAGCGAGTCCGTGATGCAGTTCCTTCTGGCGTTCCTCGTCGTCGGCCCGCTCCTGGGTGCCGTCGCCGCTCTCCTCCCGGCCCCGCCGGGACTCAAGGGAAAGTCACCCGACCAGGCCGTGCTCCGGCACGGCGTGACCGTCACCGGCGCCGTCCTCATCGCGGCGATCGTCCTCGCGCTCGGCTTCGACCACGACCAACCGTCGACGATGCAGGCCACGACCGACATCAGTTGGATCCCCGCACTCGACGTGCGGATCCACCTCGGCACCGACGGCATCTCCCTCCCCCTTCTGGTCCTGACCGCACTGCTGACCTTCCTCAGCGCGCTCCACACATACTTCAAACCGCCCGCGGGCCCGTCCCCGAAGGCCTTCGTCGCCCTGCTGCTCGTCCTCGAGTCCGGCACCCTCGCGGCCTTCGCCGTCCTCGACCTGATCCTGTTCTTCCTCGCCTTCGAGATGGTCCTGATCCCGATGTACTTCCTCATCGCCGGCTGGGGCGGCGAGGGCCGGGCCGAGGCCGCCTGGAAGTTCGTCCTCTACACGTTGCTCGGCTCCGTGGTCATGCTGCTCGGCCTGCTCCTGATCGGAATCGAGGCGGGCACATTCGACATGGTGGCACTCGCCACTGACAACGGCCGGTCACTGACCGTATCCGTGCAGATCATCGCCGTACTGGCGATCGGGATCGGGCTCGCGGTCAAGACCCCGATGTGGCCGCTGCACAGTTGGCTGCCCGACGCCCACACCGCCGCCCCGACCGTCGGCTCCGTCCTGCTGGCCGGCGTCCTGCTGAAGATGGGCACGTACGGGTTCGTGCGGATCCTGCTCCCCGCCGCACCGGACGGCTTCCGCACGTTCGCGCCCTACCTCGCCGCCTTCGCCGTCGTCGGCATCATCTACGGATCCCTCGCCTGCCTCGCCCTCGCGAAGGAGGGCGCCAAGGGCGACCTCAAACGCCTCATCGCCTACTCCTCCGTCGGCCACATGGGCTTCGTCCTCCTCGGCATCGCCACCATGACCCCGACCGGCGTCAACGGCGCCCTCTTCGCCAACATCGCCCACGGCCTCATCACCGGCCTGCTCTTCTTCCTCGTCGGCGCCCTCAAGGACCGCACCGGCACCGTCGACCTCGACACCCTCTCCCGCCTGTCATCCGACCTCCGCTCCTCGACGAGCGGCTCCGCCGCACCGGGTCGGCTTCCGGCCGGCGCCGCCCTCTACGGCAGGGCGCCGCGCCTCGGCGGACTGCTCGCCTTCGCCGCCGTCGCCTCCCTCGGCCTGCCCGGCCTCGCCGGGTTCTGGGGAGAGATGCTCGCCCTCTTCGGCGCGTTCGACCCCGCCGCCGGACTCAGCCGTCCCGCCTTCCTCGTCTTCATGTCGATCGGCGCCTTCGGCACCCTGCTGACCGCGGCGTACCTGCTCGTCGTGGTCCGTAGGGTCTGCATGGGCGCGCTGCCGGAACAGGCCCCCGCGCTCCCCGACGTCCGCGGCTACGAGTTCGCGGCCTGGACCCCGCTCGTCGTCCTCACCGTCGTCGCCGGACTGTGGCCCGGGGCCCTGATCGGACTGACCGATCCGGCCGTGCAGCAGCTCCTCACAGGAGGCACCCGATGAGCTCCCTCGTCCAGTCCGTCGACTGGCTTGCCATCGCGCCGCCCGTCATCGCGGCCGTCGTCGGACTCGCCGTCCTCGTCGCCGACCTGTTCGTCGGCGAGGCCAGGAAACCGCTCCTCGGGTGGTTCGCGGTGACCGGACTCGCCGCCGCCACGCTCATGCTGCTGCCTCTCCTCGGCGCCGACCGCAGCACGTTCTGCCTGGTCGACGACCTCGGAGTGTGCAGCTACACCGCCGACCGGTTCACCCTCGTCATCCAGTTCCTGGTGCTCGGCGGCGCGCTCCTGACCGCCCTCCTGTCGGTCACCGCCCTCAAGGACGCCGACAAACGGCTTCCCGAGGGCGAGTACTGGTTCCTGTTCCTGTCCTCCGTCGCGGGCGCCGCCCTCCTGCCCGCCTCCCGCGACCTCGCGACCCTCGTCGTCGCCCTGGAGGTCGCCTCCCTGCCTGCCTTCGCCCTGGTCGGCCTCAGACACGGCGACCGGAAGTCGTCCGAAGCGGCACTGAAGTTCTTCCTGTCCTCGGTCACCGCCACCGCGGTCAGCCTCCTCGGCATCAGTTTCGTCTACGCCGCCACCGGGACCCTCCACCTCACCCTGGTGGCCGAACGCGTCCAGACCGTCGACGGACAGCTCCACACCCTCGCCCAGACCGGAGTCGTCCTCACCCTCGTCGGCTTCGCCTTCAAGACGGCCGCCGTCCCCTTCCACTTCTGGGTGCCCGACACCTACGTGGGCGCTCCCCTGCCGATCGCCGCCTACCTGTCGGTCATCGGCAAGGCGGTCGGCTTCACCGGCCTGATCCTCGTCACCGTCGTCGCCCTCCCGTCGTACGCCGAGGTCTGGGGCCCGGCCCTCGCCGCGCTCGCCGCCCTCACCATGACCGTCGGCAACGTCGGCGCCCTCGGGCAGCAGGCCACGCGCGCGTACAGCGCGGTACGCCTCCTGGCCTGGTCATCCGTCGGCCAGGCCGGCTACCTCCTGGTGCCGATCGCCGCCGCCGCGTACTCCGGCGACGCCGAGAAGTCGATCGGCTCCACCCTCGCCTACGCCCTCATGTACGGCGCGGTGAACCTCGGTGCCTTCGCCGTCGCCGCCCTGGTAGGCCGTACGAAGGTCCTCAACCGGGTCTCCGACTACCGTGGCCTGTACGCCTCCAGCCCGCTCACCGCCCTGCTCCTGGCCTTCTTCCTGCTGTGCCTCGCCGGACTCCCGCCCGGCATCATCGGCCTCTTCGCCAAGGTCACCGTCTTCTCCGCGGCCGTCGACGCCGGACTCGGCTGGCTCGCCGTCGTCATGGCCGTCAACGTCGTCATCGCGCTGGTCTACTACCTCCGCTGGACGGCCCTGCTGTTCCGTGCCCCCGACGGCGAACCGGCCGTGCACCGCGTCCCGGTCCCGCTCACCGCCGCGATCGTCCTCACCGGAGTCCTCGGCATCGCCCTGTCCGGCGCACCCCAACTGATCCTGCGCTTCACCGGCACCGGGCTCTTCTGACCCGACCTCCGGGGCCACGATCACCTCCTGGGTCACGCCGACCCTCGGCGCCCCGAGGTCCCGAGGCCTTCCAGGTCTCCTCCGGCGCCCTGCCCGCATCCACCGGCCCGGCGCTTTTCGGCCACCGGACGGGCGCGGCCCGCGCGGTGGCCGAGGAAGGCCGTCACCCGGACGGTTTACACGCGCCACCACGTGCTTCGGGGAACCTGTGCCGCTCGTCTGGCGTTGACGAATACGGGAGGGTCCACTGGACGTGAGGCCGAAGCACCCGGGGCCATCGCAGGTCAGAAGGAAGATCGGCAGACGAGGGTCCCCTGCCGCACGATTTGGAGGGCGTACCGTGCACCGCCGGCACAACGGGCTCAGGACCGCGGTCCTCCTCGGGGGACTGTCCGCACTCATCATCGTCATCGGCAGCTTCTTCGGCCGTACGGGCCTCGTTGTCGCTGTCGTGATCGCGCTGGGCACCAACGCGTACGCGTACTGGAACAGCGACAAGCTCGCCCTGCGCGCGATGCGGGCCCGCCCCGTGAGCGAGTTCGAGGCCCCCGGCCTGTACCGCATGGTCCGCGAGCTCTCCACCCAGGCCCGCCAGCCCATGCCCCGCCTGTACATCTCCCCGACCGAGGCGCCCAACGCCTTCGCCACCGGCCGCAACCCGCGCAACGCCGCCGTGTGCTGCACCGAAGGCATCCTGCGCCTGCTCGACGAGCGCGAACTGCGCGGCGTCATCGGCCATGAGCTCAGCCATGTCTACAACCGGGACATCCTGATCTCCTCGGTCGCCGGCGCCCTCGCCTCCGTGATCATGTTCCTGGTCAACTTCGCCTGGCTGATCCCGGTCGGCCGTTCCAACGACGACGACGGTCCCGGCATCCTCGGCATGTTGCTGATCATGATCCTGGGGCCGCTCGCCGCTTCCCTCATCAAGCTGGCCGTCAGCCGCTCCCGCGAGTACGAGGCCGATGCCTCCGGCGCCCAGCTGACCGGCGATCCGCTCGCCCTGGCAAGCGCCCTGCGTAAGCTGGAAACAGGCACCAAGCAGCTTCCCCTGCCCTCCGAGCCCCGCATCGAGACCGCGAGCCACATGATGATCGCGAACCCGTTTCGTCAGGGGCAGGGATTCACGAGAATGTTCTCGACCCACCCGCCGATGGCGGAACGCATCGCCCGACTCGAGAAGATGGCAGGTCGCACGCAGTGAAGACCATCCTGAATGTCATATGGCTCGTGCTGAGCGGCTTCTGGCTGTTCCTCGCCTACCTGCTCGCCGGCGTCCTGTTGTGCATCACGATCATCGGTATTCCTTTTGGCATTGCCGCCTTCCGGATCGGTGTCTATGCCCTGTGGCCGTTCGGGTACACGGCGGTCGAGCGCAGGGACGCGGGCGCCGCCTCCTGCGTCGGCAACGTGCTGTGGCTGGTCCTCGCGGGCTGGTGGCTGGCCATCGGCCACATCGTCACCGGTCTCGCCCTGTGCGTGACGATCATCGGCATCCCGCTCGGCATCGCCAACTTCAAGTTGATTCCTGTTTCGTTGCTCCCGATGGGCCGCGAGATCGTACGCACCGACCAGCCGTTCGCGTCCCGCTAGTCCCGCTGGTCCCGCTGGATCGACAGGGTCTTCCACAGCCCGCGAGCGTGCCGACGAGGGTTTTCCACAGGGTTCCGCGACTGTCAGTGGCGGCGTGCATCATGAATCCATGACCGATTGTGAGCAGCCGCTGACACTTGGTGGTGCCCGGATTCCAGGTGGGCCGGAAGGCCGCGCCCCATCCGGAACGCCACCTGTTCCTGCCCCGCCAGGGGGTTGCCCCACGGCAGGGCCGCCCCGTCGTGCCCCCGCCCGTCCGGACCCGGGCGGTCTACCGCCCGGCGGCCCTCCACCGCCGCACCGCGTAGGCGGCCGTACCCACCGCCAGCACTCCCGCGCCGAGGGCCACGGACATCCCCGGCAGCGAGAACGCCAGGACCAGACACCCGGCAAGCCCGGCCGCCGGCAGTACCCGCGCCGCCGGCCCCGGCCGAAGCGTCCAGGCCGACGCGTTGGCCACCGCGTAGTACACCAGCACCCCGAAGGAGGAGAACCCGATCGCGCCCCTTACGTCCACCGTGGCGGCCAGGACGGCGACCACCACTCCCACGGCCGCCTCCGCCCGGTGCGGCACCTGGAAGCGGGGGTGGACGGCGGACAGGGAACCCGGCAGATGCCGGTCCCGGGCCATGGCCAGCACCGTCCGCGAGACACCCAGGATCAGGGCGAGCAACGACCCCAGCGCGGCCGCGGCCGCACCCATCCGTACCGCCGGCGTCAGTTCCGGAACCCCGGCCGACCGCACCGCGTCGGCCAGCGGCGCGCCCGAGTCACCCAGCTCCTGGGCCCCCAGAACCGAAAGGACGGCGACCGCGACAGCCACGTACACGACCAGTGCGATGCCCAGAGCCAGCGGGATCGCGCGCCGGACGGTGCGCGCCGGATCCCGCACCTCCTCGCCGAGGGTCGCGATCCGCGCGTACCCGGCGAAGGCGAAGAACAGCAGACCGGCGGCCTGGAGCACACCGCCCGCGCCGCTCGGCGCCGCGAAGGAGAGTCGCCCGGCATCGGCTTGCCCCGAGGCCAGGCACACGACCACCACGGAAGCGAGGACAGCAAGGACAACGGCCACGATCACCCGCGTCAGCCACGTGGACTTCCGCACACCGCCGTAGTTCACCGCGGTCAGCGCCACGACAGCGGCGACCGCCACGGCGTGGGCCTGCCCCGGCCAGAGGTACGCGCCGACGGTGAGTGCCATCGCCGCGCAGGAGGCAGTCTTCCCGACCACGAACGCCCAGCCCGCGAGGTACCCCCAGAACTCCCCGAGCCGCTCCCGCCCGTAGACATAGGTGCCGCCCGATTCGGGGTACAGCGCGGCCAGGCGTGCCGACGATGTGGCGTTGCAGTAGGCGACCACGGCGGCAGCCGCGAGCCCGAGGAGCAGCCCGGAGCCGGCCGCCTGCGCCGCGGGTGCCAGAGCGGCGAAGACCCCGGCTCCCACCATGGAGCCGAGACCGATGACGACTGCGTCCCCCACGCCGAGCGTGCGACGCAGTCCGGGACCGGAACGGGCTGTCATGAGGCCGCACCCTACTGATCGCGGGAACCGTCACACATGCCCACGCCGTCCTCCGTCCCAACACGACATGAACGGAACACCGGGCGCGGGTTTCACAGGCCGTGCCGGGTGAGAGCACGGCACGAGAGGGCAGGGGCAGGGCATGACGATCATCAGCTGGATCATTCTGGGGCTACTGGCCGGAGCGATCGCGAAGTTCCTGCTGCCGGGCCGCGACCCGGGCGGCTTCATCGGGACGACCCTCATCGGCGTCGCCGGAGCGTTCATCGGCGGCTGGGTCTCGGCCCGTTGGCTGGACCACCCGATCACCAAGGACTTCTACGACGGTGCCACCTGGGCCGCCGCAATAGGGGGCTCCCTGGTCCTCCTGATCGCTTACCGACTTCTCTTCGGAAACTCACGCAACTGACGCCACCGGCATCCCGGGAAACAGCCGCCGGCCGAGCAGGGAGGGTGTCCGGAGACACCCACCCTCCCGCGTACACGCATGCACGCGACGCCCAGGGCGCACGCGGCTTCGTTCTCCGCCCGGACCTAGCGGTAGTTCACGAACTGCAGGTCGAAGTCGAAGTCCTGGCCCTTGAGCAGGGAGATGACGGCCTGAAGGTCGTCACGGCTCTTGGAGGAGACCCGGAGTTCCTCGCCCTGCACCTGAGCCTTCACACCCTTGGGGCCCTCGTCCCGGATGAGCTTCGCCACCTTCTTCGCGTTCTCCTGGGAGATGCCCTCCTGGATCGACGCGAAGATCTTGTACTCCTTGCCGGAGAGCTGCGGCTCACCGGCGTCCAGGGACTTCAGCGAGATACCCCGCTTGATCAGCTTGGACTGGAAGACGTCGAGGACAGCCTTCACCCGGTCCTCGGAGTTCGCCTCCAGAAGAATCTTTTCCCCGGACCACGAGATCGAGGCACCCACGCCCTTGAAGTCGTAGCGCTGTGAAATCTCCTTGGCGGTCTGGTTGAGGGCGTTGTCGACCTCCTGCCGCTCGACCTTCGAGACGATGTCGAAACTGGAGTCGGCCATGTCCTGTGGCTCCTTGTATCGGGTTGCGTATAGGGCTGAGAGCCGGATGCGCACCGGCTACCGGTGTATGTGGGCGGCCGTCGAGCCCGGCATCGGTCCCGGGCCGCATCCGCACAAGCCTAGCCACCCCGGAGTCCCCGGGTGGCGATCAATCGGGTGGCGAACCACCCCTCCCCATCAGGTATCGTTTACGTCGTTGCCACGGAGCGCCACCGCAAGGTGGTTCGAGGGCAGCGACCTTGGCGGTGTGCCCGAGCGGCCAAAGGGAGCAGACTGTAAATCTGCCGGCTCAGCCTTCCCAGGTTCGAATCCTGGCGCCGCCACAGGGGAAGACCCCCTCCGGACTGCGAGACGCAGTCCGGAGGGGGTCTTCGCGTTTGTTGTGGGGTATGTGCGGGGCGGGTCGCTCGGGGAGACTGGCGGGATGTCGTCGCGTCGTAGGAGTTGTCCCGAGTGTCGTCGTGAGATCGCCGTCGTGGCCGGGCGGTACGCGCGTCACGATCCGCCCGGTGTCAGGGGGAGCGGGGAGCTCACCTCGTGCCCGGGGTCCCGCCGGTATGCCCGGGCCGGCGCCGAACAGCCGTCGCTGGATGGGTACGTCGTACCGGATTTCCCGGGGCAGATGCCGCTGTTCTAGCTGTTCTCGGGAAGCTTCCGTATCCTCCCGAGTCCCTCTCGCGGCTCACTCGCCCGCCACCGCCTTCACCGCCACCGGGATCGGCACGGGGCCGCTGATCAGTTCCAGGGTCAGGCCGGCCGTCGAGGAGCCCTCCACCAGCTCGGCCAGGACGGCGGCCACATCGTCGCGGGGGATCGGGCCGCGGCCGGTGTGGGCTTCCAGGCGGACCAGGCCGGTGCCGGCGTCGTCGGTGAGCATGCCGGGTCGCAGGATCGTCCATTCGAGGCTGCCCAGGCCGCGGACGTACGCGTCGGCCTCGCCCTTGGCGCGCTGGTACACGTCGAAGATCTCGTCCCCCTGATGGGTCGGGTCCGCGCCCATCGACGAAACGACCACGAACCGCCGTACGCCCGCGCGGACCGCGGCGTCGGCGAAGAGGACCGCCGCGGCCTTGTCCACCGTCTCCTTGCGTGCCGCGCCGCTCCCCGGGCCGGCGCCTGCGGCGAACACCGCGGCGTCCGCGCCCCGGAGTTGCTCCGCGACGTCCGCCACCGACGCCGACTCCAGGTCGAGTACGACCGGCTCGGCACCCAATTGCTGCAGGGCGTCGGCCTGTTCGGGCTTGCGGATGATGCCCGCCACTTCGTCCCCGCGCGCGGCGAGCAACTGCTCCAGCCGCAGCGCGATCTGACCATGACCACCAGCGATGACAATGCGCATGCCTTCGACCGTACGCCGCGACGATCGCATCCGCCGCACGGCACGGCCCGGAAGGAGAGGAACGAAAGGAGCAG
Organism: Streptomyces sp. NPDC005774; assembly: GCF_042871645.1. NCBI lineage: Bacteria > Bacillati > Actinomycetota > Actinomycetes > Kitasatosporales > Streptomycetaceae > Streptomyces > Streptomyces sp. NPDC005774. The sequence goes on from NZ_JBIAIV010000001.1 coordinate 140,127, forward strand.
GAGCAGGAGCAGCAGCAGGAACAGGGGGGAACAACAGGAAGCGAGGAAGGGGCCGGCGGAAGGGCTATGTGATTCCTGCCCGGCCCTGCCGGGGCAGGTCCGTTGCCGGGTCTATTGCCGGGTCTGCTGCCGGGTCCGTGGGCGTCGTCGACGAACCGCAGTACTCCCGTACCGCGCTCGTCCGTGCGACCACGCGTCCCCGGTGCACCACGATCCGGCTGTACGCCAGGGACAGTGCAGCCGGCAGCCGGTCGCCGCGGACCGCGAGCAGTTCGGCGGGGAAACCCGCCTCCACCCGCACCTCGGGCAGTCCGAGGGCAGCGCGAGCCGACGTGCTCACCGCCTCGTAGGCGTCCTCGGGGGACAGCCCGTGGCGGGAGGCCAGCAGGTACGCCGCCTCCAACGGGTCGCCACGGCCGACCGGGTTCGACACGTCCCGCAGGGAGCCGCTCCCGGCCGCCACCCGTACGCCCGCCGCGCGCAGCAGCCGTACCGGAGCCGTGCCCGTGCCCCGGCGGTCGAGGCCTCCGCAGCCGCCCTGGGGCAGGCACACCACGGTCACCCCGGCCGCCGCCAGTTGGTCCGCGGTACGCGCGGCCGTCTCGGTGGGCAGCCGGCCGAGGCCGCCGCACGGGCTGAGCGTCACACCCGGCCGCAGCCCGCCCGCCATCGCGGCGAGCCGGGCCACGCGGGCGGGGTCGGCGGTGTCCGTGTGCAGGTCGACGGGGCAGCCGTGCTCGGCGGCGACCTCCAGGACCGCTTCCACGTACCCCGTGGGGTCGGGGTCGACGTCCGGACAGCCGCCCACCACCGACGCGCCCATCTTCATCGCGTCCCGCAGCATCGCGATCCCGTCGGCCCCGGCCACCCCGGTCAGTACGCGCGGCATCGCCACCGTCGTCAGCTCGGTCAGCCCGCGCAGCGAACGCCCCGCCTGCAGTACGGCGGTGAGCGCGCCGAGTCCGGTCATGTCGTCCACGCGCACGTGCGCCCGGAGTGCCGTCGTCCCGTGCCCGAGCTGGAGCAGTGCGGCCTCCGTTGCCCGGCTCCGGACGTCGTGGGTGTCGTACGAGACGGGGCCGTCGGACGCCGCGGACAGGGCGGTGTCGGAGTGGGCGTGCGGCTCGACGGGGGCCGGGAGGAGCAGATGGCCGGCCAGGTCGACCCGGGTGCCGCCCGTACGGGTGCCGTCCACGGTCAGGCTGCCGGCCGTGCCGACAGCCTCGATGCGCCCGCCGCCCAGCCGTACGTCCACGGTCCGGCCGTCGGTGAGCCGCGCGCCGCACAGCAGGAGCGGCGCCGGGTCGGACGGGTCCGGGGACGGTACGGGTGACGAGGGGGGTGGCGGCTGCGGCCGGTTGTCGGGCATCGCGCTCCTGAGGCTCGGACTGCGCACGGTCGTCGCAGGATCACACAGAGGGAAGATCACGCAGAGTGAGTCGAGCCTAGGGCGGAGGCCCGTTCCTCGCCGGGAGGAGCGTAAGAGTCAGCAATAGTCGTACTGGCGTGGCCGGGCAGGGGTCACCGTGGTCCGGTGGGGGTGTCGCGGAGGGCCGGAGGGGGACGTCCGGGACCATCGGGAGGGAGTGACCGACAGGGTGGGACAGGGGCCGCGAAACGGATTTGGGTGAACGGCGGCGGAGCGTGTAATGTCTTCCTCGCTCGCCCCAATAGCTCAGTCGGTAGAGCGTCTCCATGGTAAGGAGAAGGTCAACGGTTCGATTCCGTTTTGGGGCTCTGGTGTGTGAGGTTCCCGTCGCGAGGCGGGAACCGATCGCATCACAGCGGTGTAGCTCAGTCGGTAGAGCAAGCGGCTCATAATCGCTGTGTCACCGGTTCAAGTCCGGTCACCGCTACATACAGTAGCCGATTGCGGGGTCGGTCCTTCGATCGGCTACTCTTTCTGCGTTCATTCAGTTTCATTATCCCGTTCGTCCAAGGAGCACTCACGTGGCTGCCACCGACGTCCGCCCGAAGATCACGCTGGCCTGCGTGGAGTGCAAGGAGCGGAACTACATCACCAAGAAGAACCGGCGTAACAACCCGGACCGTCTGGAGATGAAGAAGCACTGCCCGCGTTGCAAGGCGCACACCGCGCACCGCGAAACGCGATAAATCAGGCTCGTACGCGAGGCCGTCCCCCTTGTCGGGGGGCGGCCTCGCGTTGTTCTTCCCGCCGGCCGACGAGGGCCGCACGAGACACAGGAGGTGCCGCGCGCATGGCGCTCGACCAGTCCTTCGTGGGGCGGAGCTACCCGCCCACCGTTCCCTATGAAGTGGGCCGGGAGAAGATCCGCGAGTTCGCCGAGGCGGTGGGGGACACCAACCCGGCGTACACGGACGCGGAGGCCGCCAAGAAGCTCGGCCATCCCGATGTGATCGCCCCGCCGACCTTTGTGTTCGCGATCACCTTCAAGGCCGCCGGGCAGGTCTTCACCGACCCCCAGCTCGGCCTGGACTACAGCAGGGTGGTGCACGGCGACCAGAAGTTCACCTATCGCCGCCCGGTGCGCGCCGGTGACCGGCTCACCGTCACCTCGACCATCGAGGCGATCAAGTCGATGGCGGGCAACGACATCCTGGACGTCCGCGGCGAGGTGCACGACGAGGCCGGCGAGCACGTCGTGACCGCCTGGACCAAGCTGGTGGCCCGTGCCGCCGAGGGGGCGTGAGCAGCATCATGACGGCGAAGATCTCCTATGCCGACGTCGAGGTCGGCACCGAGCTGCCCGCGCAGACGTTTTCCGTGACCCGGGCCACCCTCGTTCAGTACGCGGGCGCCTCCGGCGACTTCAACCCCATTCACTGGAACGAGAAGTTCGCCAAGGACGTCGGCCTGCCCGACGTCATCGCGCACGGCATGTTCACCATGGCCGAGGCGATCCGCGTGGTCACCGACTGGGTGGGCGACCCGGGCGCGATCGTCGAGTACGGCGTCCGCTTCACCAGGCCGGTCGTCGTCCCCAACGATGATCAGGGCGCCACCATCGAGGTCGCCGGCAAGGTCGCGGCCAAGCTCGACGACCACACCGTCCGCGTCGACCTCACGGCGACCAGCGCCGGGCAGAAGGTGCTGGGGATGTCTCGGGCGGTCGTACGACTCGCCTGACCGAACACCGCATCGCGTGACATGCCGTAAGGGGCGCTCTCTAGGGAAGGCGCCCCTTACGGCATGCCGGCCCGCCCCTTGACGTAGTTAGTGATTGAGTACTAACTTACTGGCATGGCCAGGATGAGTGCGGCGGAGCGGCGCGAGAGTATCGTCCGCGCGGCGAGTGCCGAGTTCGCCCGCGGTGGCTATCACGGCACATCGACCGAGGTGATCGCCAAGCGGGTCGGCGTCTCGCAGCCGTATCTCTTCCGGCTCTTCCCGGGCAAGAAGGCCATCTTCCTGGCGGCGGCGGAACACTGCGTGGAGGACACCATCCGCATGTTCACGGAGGCGTCCGAAGGGCTGAGGGGTGAGGGCGCCCTGCAGGCCATGGCGATGGCCTATACCCGGACCATCGCGGAGCGGCCCGAACTGCTCATGATGCAGATGCAGATGTACCTCGCCGTCGCGGCCGCCGAGCAGGAGGGCGACGAGGAGTTCGGCGCGAGCGTGCGTGCCGGCTGGCTGAGGCTGTGGGACACCGTCCACCTCGCCCTGGGGGCCGACGTCCATGAGACGACGAACTTCATGGCGTACGGCATGCTCATCAACTGCCTGTCCGCCATGGGGTTCCCGGCCGAACACCGGATCTGGGAAGGGCTGGACCTGTCGACGCGGGTCGAGGGCCCGCGGAAGGAATGAGAAGCAGCGCCATCGGTGGCTCCGGTGGCTCCGGTGGAAGCGGCCGAAGTGAAGGAAGGCGTTATGGTGCCGCCTTTTTCTGCGCGTGAAAGTTAGTCATCAATAACTAACAAAATCATCTCCTGGGGGAGCGATGTCACAACAGAACGCACGCGGCGGTTCGGCCGCCTGGGCACTCGTCATCACCAGCGTCGCCGGCTTCATGGCGGCCCTCGACAACCTCGTCGTCACCACCGCACTGCCCTCCATCCGCAAGGATCTGGGCGGCGCCCTGCACGACCTGGAATGGACCGTGAGCGCCTACACGCTCACCTTCGCCGTCCTGTTGATGTTCGGCGCGGCACTCGGCGACCGCTTCGGCCGCCGCCGGCTCTTCATCGCCGGCATCACCGTCTTCACCGCGTCCTCCGCCGCCGCGGCCATGGCCCCCGGCATCGACTCTCTGATCGCCGCCCGCGCGGTGCAGGGCGCCGGCGCCGCGGTCATGATGCCCCTCACCCTGACCCTGCTCACCGCAGCCGTACCCGAGGCGCGGCGCGGCATGGCATACGGCATCTGGGGCGCCGTGAACGGCCTCGCGGTGGCCTCCGGACCGCTGGTCGGCGGCAGCCTCACCGAACACGTCTCCTGGCAGTGGATCTTCTGGCTGAACGTCCCGCTCGGCCTGATCCTCATCCCGCTCGCCCGCCTGCGCCTCAGCGAGTCCCACGGCACCGGAGCCCCGCTCGATCTGCCCGGCACCCTGCTCGCCAGCGGCGGACTCTTCGGCATCGTCTACGGACTGATCCGTGGACCCGTCGACGGCTGGAACGGCACCGTCGTCCTGACCGGTCTGTTCGCCGGGACGGCGCTGCTCGTGGGCTTCGTGCTCTACAGCATCCGCGCCAAGAACCCCATGCTGCCGATGCGGCTGTTCCGCTCCCGCGCCTTCTCCGGCATCAACGCGGCGAGCCTGCTGATGTTCCTCGGCATGTTCGGCTCGATCTTCCTGCTCACCCAGTACATGCAGGGCGTGCTCGGCTACTCGCCCACCGAGGCGGGCCTGCGGATGCTGCCCTGGACCGGCATGCCGATGCTCGTCGCCCCGATCGCAGGCATCCTCTCCGACCGCGTCGGGGGCCGTCCGGTCGTCGCCACCGGCCTCTTCCTGCAAGCCCTCGGCCTCGGTCACCTGGCCGTGGTGGCGACCGCCGACGCCTCCTACGCAGCCCAGCTGCCCGCCCTGATCATCAGCGGCATCGGTATGGCGCTGTACTTCGCCCCGGCCTCCCACCTGGTGATGTCCAGCGTCCGCCCGAAGGAGCAGGGCATCGCCTCCGGAGCCAACAACGCCCTGCGTGAGGTGGGCGGTGCCCTCGGCATCGCGATCATGGCGTCGGTCTTCGCGTCCCGGGGCGGCTACGAATCCGGCCAGGCCTTTGTCGACGGTATGCGTCCGGCGCTGGTGGTCGGCGCCTCGGCGGTCGCCCTCGCAGGCGTCGCGACCCTGTTCATACCGGCCCGCAGGCGGCCCACCACGCCCCCGGCCGGTCCGGCGCCGGAACCGGTACTGGAAACGGCCTCCTGAGCTCGCTGGAAACGGCCTCCTGAGCCTCTCGGAATGCCATGGCCCCCAGGGGCTCCCACCCACCACGGAAGGACCCGGGCATGCCCACGCTTCCCTGGACCGTCCCGAACACCCCGCCGCCCCACACCGAAGTGCACGTCTTCGCCTCCCGCTTCGAGACCCGCACCCTCTGGGGAGCCCTGCGGTTCTTCCTCAGGACACCCGGTGTCCGGCGACAGGTGAGCAGGGCTCCCGGCGCGTACGGAGCCTCCCTGAAGGCACAGCCGCTGCGGCGGACGTTCTGGACCGTGTCCGCCTGGGAGTCCCCGAAGGCCCTCGGCGCCTTCGCCCGTACCGGCCCGCACGCGCCGACCGCCCGCGGGCTCGTCCCGCGGATGCGTGACGCCAAGTTCGCCGGCTGGACCGCGAAGAGCGAGGACCTTCCCGTCGACTGGACCGAAGTACGGCGCCGCCTCACCTGAACGCACGTCCGCTGAACGCACGTCCGCGCGTGCGCACGGTCCGCACCGCGCGGACACCAGTACACGGTCCCCGCCGCCCCGCCCGGCGGGGGCCTTAGTCTTGAGCCCGTGCAGGAACTCCACGACGCCCCCCTCGCCCCGCTGACCACGTTCCGCCTGGGCGGCCCCGCGACCCGGCTGGTCACCGCGACGACCGACGAGGAAGTGATCGCCGTCGTCCGTGAGGCCGACGACAGCGGTACGCCCCTGTTGATCATCGGCGGTGGCTCGAACCTGGTCATCGGCGACAAGGGCTTCGACGGCACCGCACTCGTCATCGCCACCCGGGGCCTCACCCTGGACGGCACGCGCCTGGAACTGGCGGCCGGAGAGGTGTGGAGCGACGCCGTCGCCCGCACCGTGGAGGCCGGCCTGGCCGGGATCGAGTGTCTGGCCGGCATCCCCGGCTCGGTGGGTGCGACCCCCATCCAGAACGTCGGCGCGTACGGCCAGGAGGTCTCCTCCACCATCACCGAGGTCGTCGCCTACGACCGCCGGTCCCGCGAGACGGTCACCCTCACGAACGAGGAGTGCGCCTTCTCCTACCGTCACAGCCGCTTCAAGGCCGACCCCGAGGGCTACGTCGTCCTGCGCGTCCGCTTCGGCCTGGAGGACGCCGACGGCCTCTCCGGCCCCATCCGGTACGCCGAGACGGCCCGTGTCCTCGGCGTCGTACCGGGCGACCGCGTCTCCCTGCCCACGGCCCGTGAGACGGTCCTGAAGCTCCGCGCCGGAAAGGGCATGGTCCTGGACCCCGAGGACCACGACACCTGGTCGGCCGGCTCCTTCTTCACCAACCCGATCCTCACGGGCGAGGAGTTCACGGCCTTCCGGGCCCGGGCGAAGCAGCACCTCGGCCCCGACACCGAACCCCCCGCGTACCCCGCCGGCGAGGACCGCACCAAGACCTCCGCCGCCTGGCTGATCGACAAGGCCGGCTTCACCAAGGGCTACGGCGAAGGCCCGGCCCGCATCTCCACCAAGCACACCCTCGCCCTCACCAACCGTGGCGAGGCGACCACCGAGGACCTGCTGGCACTCGCCCGCGAGGTGGTGTCCGGCGTGCGCGAAACCTTCGGCATCACCCTGGTCAACGAGCCGGTGACGGTAGGGGTCGGCCTCTGAGGGGCCACGGACCGCCCGCTCCCACCCCGTCGGAGTCGTCAGCTCCCGTGTTCACCCGTCGGAGTCGTCAGCTCCCGCTCCCACCCCGTCGGAGTCGTCAGCTCCCGCATTCACCCCGTCGGAGTCGTCAGCCACCGGTCGATCCCCGTCAGGAGTTCCGCCCTGACCGCCTCCGGAGCCCTCGACCCGCGCACCGACTGCCGTGCCAGCTCCGCCAGCTCGGCGTCCGTGAACCCGTGGTGCTCACGCGCGATCTCGTACTGGGCCGCCAGCCGCGAGCCGAACAGCAGGGGGTCGTCCGCCCCCAGGGCCAGCGGCACGCCCGCGTCGAACAGCTTCCGCAGCGGCACGTCCCCCGGCTTCTCGTACACGCCCAGCGCCACGTTCGACGCCGGGCACACCTCGCACGTCACCTGCCGGTCCGCGAGCCGCCGCAGCAGCCGCGGGTCCTCCGCAGCCCGCACCCCGTGCCCGATCCGGTCGGCCTCCAGATCGTCCAGGCAGTCCCGCACGGACGCGGGCCCGGACAGCTCACCCCCGTGCGGCGCGGACAGCAGTCCGCCCTCGCGCGCGATGGCGAACGCCCGGTCGAAGTCCCGGGCCATGCCACGCCGCTCGTCGTTGGACAGCCCGAAGCCGATGACCCCCCGGTCCGCGTACCGCACCGCCAGCCGGGCCAGTGTGCGCGCGTCCAGGTGGTGCTTCATCCGGTTCGCGGCGACCAGCACCCGGATCCCGAGCCCGGTGTCCCGCCGCGCCGAGTCCACCGCGTCCAGGATGACCTCCAGCGCCGGGATCAGCCCGCCCAGCCGCGGTGCGTACGACGTCGGGTCGACCTGGATCTCCAGCCAGCCCGACCCGTCCTTCAGGTCTTCCTCCGCGGCCTCTCGCACCAGCCGCTGGATGTCCTCCGGCTCCCTCAGACACGAGCGCGCCGCGTCGTACAGCCGCTGGAACCGGAACCAGCCCCGCTCGTCCGTGGCCCGCAGGCTCGGCGGTTCCCCGCTGGTCAGCGCGTCGGTCAGTGCCTCGGGGAGGCGCGCGCCGTACTTGTCGGCCAGTTCCAGCACAGTGGTGGGGCGCATCGACCCGGTGAAGTGCAGGTGCAGATGGGCCTTCGGCAGCAGGGAGAGGTCACGTACACGTTCCATTCCAAAATCCTGCCGCACATCCCGGGGACCTCGGTAGCGCTTTCCCCGAACGTGGTCTTGCTCGCACGTCAGTACGAGGGAAACGGAAGCGGGCCGCCCCCGAGGGAAACGGCCCGCGACCTGCTCTCGTGAGCAGGTTGAACTCAGTCCTGTGCCTCCGCCAGCAGCTTCTGGATCCGGCTCACGCCCTCCGCCAGGTCCTCGTCGCCCAGCGCGTAGGACAGCCGCAGGTATCCCGGGGTACCGAAGGCCTCGCCGGGTACGACCGCGACCTCGACCTCCTCGAGGATGAGCGCGGCCAGTTCCACGGAGTTCCGTGGCCGCTTGCCCCGGATCTCCTTGCCGATCAGGGCCTTCACCGACGGGTAGGCGTAGAACGCGCCCTCGGGCTCCGGGCAGACCACGCCGTTGATCTCGTTGAGCATCCGGACGATGGTCCTGCGCCGGCGGTCGAAGGCCTCGCGCATCGTGGCGACCGCGTCCAGGGAGCCGGAGACCGCGGCCAGCGCCGCCACCTGGGCGACGTTCGACACGTTGGACGTGGCGTGCGACTGCAGGTTGGTGGCGGCCTTCACGACATCCTTCGGACCGATGATCCACCCGACCCGCCAGCCGGTCATCGCGTACGTCTTCGCGACACCGTTGACCACGATGCACTTGTCCCGCAGCTCCGGCAGGACGGCGGGCAGCGAGGTGAAGGTGGCGTCGCCGTAGACCAGGTGCTCGTAGATCTCGTCGGTCAGCACCCACAGACCGTGCTCGACCGCCCAGCGGCCGATCGCCTCGGCGTCCTCGGCGCTGTAGACCGCGCCGGTGGGGTTCGAGGGGGAGACGAACAGGACGACCTTGGTCCTCTCCGTCCGCGCGGCCTCCAGCTGCTCCACGCTGACGCGGTAGCCGGTCGTCTCGTCGGCGACGACCTCGACCGGGACACCGCCGGCCAGACGGATCGACTCCGGGTACGTCGTCCAGTACGGGGCCGGGACGATGACCTCGTCGCCCGGGTCGAGGATCGCGGCGAAGGCCTCGTAGATGGCCTGCTTGCCGCCGTTGGTGACGAGGACCTGGGCGGGGTCCACCTCGTAGCCGGAGTCGCGCAGCGTCTTCGCGGCGATCGCGGCCTTCAGCTCGGGCAGCCCGCCGGCCGGCGTGTAGCGGTGGTACTTCGGGTTCCGGCACGCCTCGATCGCGGCGTCGACGATGTAGTCCGGAGTCGGGAAGTCGGGTTCACCGGCGCCGAAGCCGATCACCGGTCGCCCGGCGGCCTTGAGGGCCTTGGCCTTGGCGTCCACGGCGAGGGTGGCGGACTCGGAGATCGCACCGACCCGGGCGGAGACCCGGCGCTCGGTGGGAGGGGTTGCAGCGCTCATGGCCCCATCGTTCCAGACCGGCGACCTGTCCGGCACGGGGGTTTCACGGACTGAACGGGTCCTGGCCAACTTCTGAACACCAGTCCGGGTCCGTCCCGCCGGCCTCCTCCGTCAGGACGATCTTCGGCCGGGAGGCCGGGCACGGGTCCTTTCTGTTCGACGCCCGGCCCCGGAACACGTACACTCACACCTCGTTGGCCTTCTGCGGCCGCGCTCACCGGGTGCACACCGAGCATCCGGTTGGATGCGGTACGTTGGGGGACACACAAAGGGTCGTAGCTCAATTGGTAGAGCACTGGTCTCCAAAACCAGCGGTTGGGGGTTCAAGTCCCTCCGGCCCTGCTACACACAGCCTTAGCCAGGATATGTACGCATGTATGTACAGCAATGCACCGCCGTGCGGCTCATACCGGGCGCGGCACGGCCATGACCCGGAATCAGGTGAGGACGAGTGACGGACGCCGTGGGCTCCATCGACATGCCTGATGCCGAGGACGAGGCGCCGGACTCCAAGAAGACCCGTAAGGGCGGCAAGCGGGCCAAGAAGGGTCCGCTGAAGCGCCTCGCGCTCTTCTACCGCCAGATCGTGGCGGAGCTTCGCAAGGTTGTCTGGCCGACCCGGAACCAGCTGACGTCGTACACAACCGCAGTGATCATTTTTGTGGTCGTCATGATCGGCATGATCACTCTGATCGACTACGGGCTCAGTCACGTCGCCAAGTACGTATTCGGCTGAGCCGCCTGCGAAGAGCGCCGAGGTACCCGGCGCTCCTTTCGCGCGTTCCACCCCTATGTATCCAGGAAGAAGCAGCCACCGTGTCTGACCCGAACGTGAACGACGCCATCGAGCCGGTCGAGTCCGTCGAGGACGAGCTCGACACCGTCGGGGGCGCGGACAGTGAGGCCTCCGAGGCCTCCGCCGAGGTCGAGGCTGCCGATGCCGCCGCGGACGAGTCCGAGACGGCGGCCGATCCGACCCCCGAGGCCGAAGACGCGGACTCCGACGAGGACGCCGCGGACGAGACCGACGCCGAAGAGCCCGAAGAGGCCGCGGCCGAGCGCGACCCGGTCGAGGAGCTCCGCCAGGAACTGCGGACGCTGCCCGGCGAGTGGTACGTCATCCACACGTACGCGGGCTACGAGAACCGGGTGAAGACCAACCTGGAGCAGCGTGCCGTCTCGCTGAACGTCGAGGACTTCATCTTCCAGGCCGAGGTGCCGCAGGAAGAGGTCGTCCAGATCAAGAACGGCGACCGCAAGACGATCAAGCAGAACAAGCTCCCGGGTTACGTCCTGGTCCGCATGGACCTGACGAACGAGTCCTGGGGCGTCGTCCGTAACACCCCCGGTGTCACCGGTTTCGTGGGCAACGCCTACGACCCGTACCCGCTGACCCTGGACGAGATCGTCAAGATGCTCGCCCCGGAGGCCGAGGAGAAGGCCGCCCGCGAGGCCGCCGAGGCCGAGGGCAAGCCGGTTCCGCAGCGCAAGGTCGAGGTCCAGGTGCTGGACTTCGAGGTCGGCGACTCGGTCACTGTCACCGACGGCCCGTTCGCCACCCTCCAGGCGACCATCAACGAGATCAACCCCGACTCCAAGAAGGTCAAGGGCCTGGTGGAGATCTTCGGCCGCGAGACGCCGGTCGAGCTCTCCTTCGACCAGATCCAGAAGAACTGACCCGGTTCCGGACAGACCGGACAGCCAGGACAGTCTGGACCACAGCTTCCGAGCAGGTCAGGTGAACGCTCAGGCGTCTGCCTGACCTGCTCGGTTTTTGGCCGCACATCCATACCCGCTATCGTTGTGCGGTATGCCTGTGTCCGGGGTGATTCCCGGTACGCGGGCAGGACCCGAATCGAAAGGACCCGGAGAGTCATGCCTCCCAAGAAGAAGAAGAAGGTCACGGGGCTCATCAAGCTCCAGATCCAGGCCGGTGCCGCCAACCCGGCTCCGCCGGTCGGCCCCGCGCTGGGTCAGCACGGCGTCAACATCATGGAGTTCTGCAAGGCCTACAACGCCGCGACCGAGTCGCAGCGTGGCTGGGTCATCCCGGTGGAGATCACGGTCTACGAGGACCGTACTTTCACCTTCATCACCAAGACCCCGCCGGCCGCGAAGATGATCCTCAAGGCCGCGGGTGTGGAGAAGGGCTCCGGCGAACCGCACAAGACCAAGGTCGCGAAGATCACCGCTGCCCAGGTCCGTGAGATCGCCACGACCAAGATGCCCGACCTCAACGCCAACGACCTGGACGCCGCGTCGAAGATCATCGCCGGCACCGCCCGTTCCATGGGCGTCACGGTCGAGGGCTGACCTCCACCCCCGTAAGCCAAGCAGAAGTGTGGAAGGGCCCGCTCGGCCCGGACCACAACTCCTAAGAACCCACAGGAGCTACACGTGAGCAAGCGCAGCAAGTCTCTCCGCGCTGCGGACGCCAAGATCGACCGGGAGAAGCAGTACGCCCCGCTCGAGGCCGTCCGTCTCGCCAAGGAGACCTCCACCTCGAAGTTCGACGGCACCGTCGAGGTCGCCTTCCGCCTGGGCGTCGACCCGCGCAAGGCCGACCAGATGGTCCGTGGCACCGTGAACCTCCCGCACGGCACCGGCAAGACCGCCCGGGTCCTGGTCTTCGCGACCGGCGACCGTGCCGAGGCCGCGCGTGCCGCGGGCGCCGACATCGTCGGCGCCGACGAACTGATCGACGAGGTGTCGAAGGGCCGTCTGGACTTCGACGCCGTCGTCGCCACCCCGGACCTCATGGGCAAGGTCGGCCGCCTCGGCCGCGTGCTCGGTCCCCGTGGTCTCATGCCGAACCCCAAGACCGGCACCGTCACCCCGGACGTCACCAAGGCTGTCAACGACATCAAGGGTGGCAAGATCGAGTTCCGCGTCGACAAGCACTCGAACCTGCACTTCATCATCGGCAAGACGTCCTTCGACGAAACCAAGCTGGTGGAGAACTACGGCGCCGCGCTGGATGAGATCCTCCGTCTGAAGCCGTCCGCCGCGAAGGGCCGGTACATCAAGAAGGCCACGATCACCACCACGATCGGCCCCAGCATTCCGCTCGACTCGAACCGCACCCGCAACCTCCTCGTCGAGGAGGACCCGGCGGCGGTCTGAGCCTGTCGGGCCGGCCCGTCCGGCCCCGCGGCTCACCGAGCACGCCCCGAACCCGTTCCCGCGCCTTCCAAGGCGCGGGAACGGGTTTTTTCATATAGCGGTGTCAGTCAGGCGGGCTACGGTTCGACGGACTTCACCGAGCAGGCGAAACAACCAGGGGTGGGATGTATGGGCATGTCCGCATGGAAGCGCGCGGGTGTCTGCGTGGCGGCCGTGACGGTCGTCGCGGGGGCCGCGGGCTGTCAGGCCGGTGACAGTGACGGGGGAGCGAAGGCCAAGACGGCGGAGCCCAAGGTCCTGTCCAGGGGCGAGGCGGCCGAGGTCCTTCAGACCGCCTTCAAGAAGACGACGGAGGCGAAGTCCGCCAAGGTCCGGATGACCATGTCGATGCCCGCGAGCATGCAGGGCATGGGGGACATGGTGGGTGCGGCGGGCACCGACACCATGGAGATGACCGGAGTCCAGGGCTGGGACCCCGGGGTCATGGATATGACCATCAAGGGATCCGACCTCGCGGGGCTCGATCCCGACGCGCCCTCCGAGATCCGCATGATCATGCTGGACAACGTCATGTACGCGGACATGGGTGCGGAGCAGGCCGCCGAGATGGACGGCAAGCGCTGGATGAAGCTGGACTTCCAGGTCATGGCCGAGGAGGCCGGGAGCAAGGAACTGCAGAAGCAGATCACCGGCAGCCTGGAGAGCATGAACCAGGACCCGGCCCAGCAGCTGGCCCTGCTGCTCGAGTCGCCCAACCTGAAGCACGTCGGCCCCCAGAAGGTGGACGGCGTCCAGGCGCAGCACTACAAGGGCACGCTGACCTTCGAGGAGATACTCAAGGGCAACGAGTCCCTCGAATTCCTCTCCGAGAAGGAACGCAAGGAGCTCATCGCCAACGCCGAGAAGTCGGGCGTGAAGGGCTACGACACCGAGGTCTGGGTCAACGAGGACGACTACCCGGTCAAGATGGTCCTCGGCATGAAGTCGGACGAGGGCACGGTCGACATCACGGCGCACTACTCCGACTACGGGGCCCGGGCGAAGGTCGAGGCGCCGCCGGCCAAGGACACGGTCGATCTCTTCGAGATGCTGCAGGGCCTTGAGGAAGGGTTCTCGGACATCGGAGCGGAAGCCGGGGCCGACGCCGACGTCTGAGTGGCGTGTCCCTCCCGACGGCTCGACCGTCCTGACGGTCCGTCCTGAACGTCCTGATGGTCCGGCGTCCGTCTTGGCGTCCCTCCCGGCGGTCCGTCCCGAACGTCCCGACGGGAACGGATTTGCCTCGCGGCGATCCGTTCCCGTACTCTCCACAGGAAGCCAAAGACCGCTGGTCGTTGCCGTGCACTCGCAAGAGGGTGCGGTGGCCGAAGGATCCGCTGAACTGCGGACGACCCGCGCAGGTGACTGTGGAAGAGTTCCCGGAAATTCGCGGCCGCGAGGATGCGAATCACCGGTTGAGCCTCGCCCCGTGCGCCTGCGCCCGGGGCGTTTCGTTTTTCCCAGTCCTCCTTCGGGTCCGCGCGGTCCGAATCACCCGGAAGGAGGCCGAGACTCTATGGCGAGGCCCGACAAGGCTGCCGCGGTTGCCGAGCTGACGGACAAGTTCCGCAGCTCCAACGCCGCCATGCTGACCGAGTACCGCGGTCTCACCGTGGCGCAGCTCAAGACGCTGCGTCGTTCGCTCGGTGAGAACGCCCAGTACGCCGTGGTGAAGAACACGCTGACCAAGATTGCGGCCAACGAGGCCGGGATCACGCTGGACGACCAGCTCTTCGCTGGTCCGACGGCAGTCGCCTTCGTCACCGGTGACCCGGTGGAGTCGGCGAAGGGTCTTCGTGACTTCGCCAAGGACAACCCGAATCTCATCATCAAGGGCGGTGTCCTTGACGGCAAGGCGCTGTCCGCCGACGAGATCAAGAAGCTCGCGGACCTCGAGTCCCGCGAGGTTCTGCTCTCCAAGCTGGCGGGTGCCTTCAAGGGCAAGCAGTCCCAGGCTGCTCAGCTCTTCCAGGCGCTTCCGTCGAAGCTCGTCCGCACTGTGGACGCGCTTCGCGCCAAGCAGGACGAGCAGGGCGGTGCCGAGTAATTCGGCTCGCTTTCCGGCCCTTGCCGACATGAGGCAAGGGTCATAGCGGGCCCGTTGTACGCCCGCCTCACCCAGTACACCCGGCACCTGCCGATTTAGTGGAAGGACCGCCATCATGGCGAAGCTCACCCAGGACGAGCTGCTGGCCCAGTTCGAGGGCATGACCCTCATCGAGCTCTCCGAGTTCGTGAAGGCCTTCGAGGAGAAGTTCGACGTCACCGCCGCCGCCGCGGTCGCCGTGGCCGGTCCGGCCGCCCCGGGCGCCCCGGTCGAGGCCGAGGCCGAGCAGGACGAGTTCGACGTCGTCCTCACCGGCGCCGGCGACAAGAAGATCCAGGTCATCAAGGTCGTGCGCGAGCTGACCTCCCTCGGCCTGAAGGAGGCCAAGGACCTGGTCGACGGTGCGCCGAAGGCCGTCGTCGAGAAGGTCAACAAGGAAGCCGCCACGAAGGCCAAGGAGGCCCTCGAGGGCGCCGGTGCCTCCGTCGAGGTCAAGTAAGACCTTTCGGGTCCGACAGGACCCCCGCGGCCCGGCAGCGCCGGATCCGCACCGCGTCCACCAGGGCGTGTAACGCGCAAGCGCCGAGGAGCGATCATCCATCCGGGTGGTCGCTCTTCGGTGTCTCCGGGACCGGTGGCGGTTGCCTCGAACCTGGGACGGCGGGGGGTAGGGTGATCTTCGTCGTGGCCCTGTGCGGGCCACGGCGGGCCGCCTGTCGAAGGGCGGTATCGCGCAAGGGGGCCTTGACGAACCGCACGTGGCGCGCAATTCTCAGGACGCGTCGTCACAAGGATCCGAATCCGAGGCATGGATCGGCGTCGAAGAGGGCAGTATCACGGTGCGTTGATGGCAAGACCGTGTCACAGGAGTTGAGAGCAACGAGGGCCTTCGAGGATCTCGAAAACCCGTACTGGACATCAGTGTGCCAAGTGGCTACACTGACCCTTTGCGCTGCCTGTTAGCTGTCCCCTGCCCGTCACCAGGGGCATGCCCCCACTTGAGCACTGACGATCAGATCCTCTCTGACCTGGCCTTTCTTGCCGGGAAGCGAAGTGTCTGCCGTGGTGTCCCGTGGGGGGCCGGTACGCGCGTAGTGAGTCCGAGCCCTCGGAAGGACCCCCTCTTGGCCGCCTCGCGCAATGCCTCGACCGCGAATACGAACAACGTTGCCAGCACTGCCCCGCTGCGCATCTCTTTTGCAAAGATCAAGGAGCCCCTCGAGGTTCCCAACCTTCTCGCGCTGCAAACCGAGAGCTTCGACTGGCTGCTCGGCAACGATGCCTGGAAGGCTCGCGTCGAGGCCGCTCTGGAGAACGGTCAGGACGTCCCCACCAAGTCCGGTCTTGAAGAGATCTTCGAGGAGATCTCGCCGATCGAGGACTTCTCCGGGTCGATGTCGCTGACCTTCCGCGACCACCGCTTCGAGCCGCCCAAGAACTCCATCGACGAGTGCAAGGACCGCGACTTCACGTATGCGGCGCCGCTCTTCGTCACCGCCGAGTTCACCAACAACGAGACCGGCGAGATCAAGTCCCAGACCGTCTTCATGGGCGACTTCCCGCTCATGACGAACAAGGGCACCTTCGTCATCAACGGCACCGAGCGTGTCGTGGTGTCGCAGTTGGTCCGTTCGCCGGGTGTCTACTTCGACTCCAGCATCGACAAGACGTCCGACAAGGACATCTTCTCCGCCAAGATCATCCCGTCCCGGGGTGCCTGGCTGGAGATGGAGATCGACAAGCGCGACATGGTCGGCGTCCGCGTCGACCGCAAGCGCAAGCAGTCCGTCACCGTCCTGCTCAAGGCGCTCGGCTGGACCACCGAGCAGATCCTCGAGGAGTTCGGCGAGTACGAGTCCATGCGCGCCACCCTGGAGAAGGACCACACCCAGGGCCAGGACGACGCGCTGCTCGACATCTACCGCAAGCTGCGTCCGGGCGAGCCCCCCACCCGGGAGGCCGCGCAGACGCTGCTCGAGAACCTCTACTTCAACCCCAAGCGCTACGACCTGGCCAAGGTCGGCCGCTACAAGGTCAACAAGAAGCTGGGTGCCGACGCGCCGCTCGACGCGGGCGTGCTGACCGTCGAGGACGTCCTCTCGACGATCAAGTACCTGGTGCAGCTGCACGCCGGCGAGATCGAGACCGCCGTCGGTGACAGCGGCCAGACGATCGTCGTCGAGACGGACGACATCGACCACTTCGGCAACCGCCGCCTGCGCAGCGTCGGCGAGCTCATCCAGAACCAGGTCCGTACGGGTCTGGCCCGGATGGAGCGCGTCGTGCGTGAGCGCATGACGACCCAGGACGTC
Source organism: Streptomyces sp. NPDC005774 (assembly GCF_042871645.1). Lineage (NCBI taxonomy): Bacteria > Bacillati > Actinomycetota > Actinomycetes > Kitasatosporales > Streptomycetaceae > Streptomyces > Streptomyces sp. NPDC005774. The sequence continues at coordinate 157,154 of NZ_JBIAIV010000001.1, forward strand.
GAGGCGATCACGCCGCAGACCCTGATCAACATCCGGCCGGTCGTCGCCTCCATCAAGGAGTTCTTCGGCACCAGCCAGCTGTCGCAGTTCATGGACCAGAACAACCCGCTGTCCGGGCTGACGCACAAGCGTCGTCTGTCCGCGCTCGGCCCGGGTGGTCTCTCCCGTGAGCGGGCCGGCTTCGAGGTCCGTGACGTGCACCCCTCGCACTACGGCCGCATGTGCCCGATCGAGACGCCCGAAGGCCCGAACATCGGTCTGATCGGCTCGCTCGCCTCCTACGGCCGGGTCAACGCGTTCGGTTTCGTCGAGACCCCGTACCGCAAGGTCATCGACGGTCAGGTCACCGACGAGGTCGACTACCTGACCGCCGACGAGGAGGACCGCTTCGTCATCGCGCAGGCCAACGCCCCGCTGAGTGACGACATGCGGTTCGCCGAGGCCCGCGTGCTGGTCCGCCGCAAGGGCGGCGAGGTCGACTACGTCAGCCCCGACGAGGTCGACTACATGGACGTCTCGCCGCGCCAGATGGTGTCGGTCGCGACCGCCATGATCCCCTTCCTCGAGCACGACGACGCCAACCGTGCCCTCATGGGCGCGAACATGATGCGTCAGGCCGTGCCGCTGATCAGGTCCGAGTCCCCGCTCGTCGGCACCGGCATGGAGTACCGCTCCGCCGCCGACGCCGGTGACGTGGTCAAGGCCGAGAAGGCGGGTGTGGTCCAGGAGGTCTCCGCGGACTACATCACCACGACCAACGACGACGGCACGTACATCACGTACCGCCTGGCCAAGTTCGCCCGTTCCAACCAGGGCACCTCGGTCAACCAGAAGGTCATCGTCAACGAGGGCGACCGCGTCATCGAGGGCCAGGTCCTCGCCGACGGTCCGGCCACCGAGAACGGCGAGATGGCGCTCGGCAAGAACCTGCTGGTCGCGTTCATGCCGTGGGAGGGTCACAACTACGAGGACGCGATCATCCTGTCGCAGCGCCTCGTCCAGGACGACGTCCTCTCCTCGATCCACATCGAGGAGCACGAGGTCGACGCCCGTGACACCAAGCTCGGCCCCGAGGAGATCACCCGGGACATCCCGAACGTCTCCGAGGAGGTCCTCGCCGACCTCGACGAGCGCGGCATCATCCGCATCGGTGCCGAGGTCGTCGCCGGTGACATCCTCGTCGGCAAGGTCACGCCCAAGGGTGAGACCGAGCTGACCCCGGAGGAGCGCCTGCTGCGCGCGATCTTCGGCGAGAAGGCCCGCGAGGTCCGCGACACCTCGCTGAAGGTGCCGCACGGCGAGATCGGCAAGATCATCGGCGTGCGTGTCTTCGACCGCGAGGAGGGCGACGAGCTTCCCCCCGGTGTGAACCAGCTGGTGCGCGTCTACGTCGCGCAGAAGCGCAAGATCACCGACGGTGACAAGCTCGCCGGCCGTCACGGCAACAAGGGCGTCATCTCGAAGATCCTGCCGATCGAGGACATGCCGTTCATGGAGGACGGCACCCCGGTCGACATCATCCTCAACCCCCTCGGTGTGCCGTCCCGAATGAACCCGGGACAGGTTCTGGAGATCCACCTCGGCTGGCTCGCCAGCCGCGGCTGGGACGTCTCCGGTCTCGCCGAGGAATGGGCCGAGCGCCTGCAGCTCATCGGCGCCGACAAGGTCGAGCCCGGCACCAACGTCGCCACCCCCGTCTTCGACGGTGCGCGCGAGGACGAGCTGGCCGGCCTGCTGCAGCACACCGTCCCGAACCGGGACGGCGAGCGCATGGTGCTCCCGACCGGCAAGGCGAGGCTGTTCGACGGCCGCTCCGGCGAGCCGTTCCCGGAGCCGATCTCGGTCGGCTACATGTACATCCTCAAGCTGCACCACCTGGTCGACGACAAGCTGCACGCCCGCTCGACCGGTCCGTACTCGATGATCACCCAGCAGCCGCTGGGTGGTAAGGCCCAGTTCGGTGGCCAGCGCTTCGGTGAGATGGAGGTGTGGGCGCTGGAGGCGTACGGCGCCGCTTACGCCCTCCAGGAGCTGCTGACCATCAAGTCCGACGACGTGACCGGCCGCGTGAAGGTCTACGAGGCCATCGTCAAGGGCGAGAACATCCCCGAGCCGGGCATCCCCGAGTCCTTCAAGGTCCTCATCAAGGAGATGCAGTCCCTGTGCCTCAATGTGGAGGTGCTGTCCTCGGACGGCATGTCCATCGAGATGCGCGACACCGACGAGGACGTCTTCCGCGCTGCGGAGGAGCTCGGCATCGACCTGTCCCGGCGCGAGCCGAGCAGCGTCGAAGAGGTCTGACGGGAGTTCCGGCCAGGAGGTTCGGCGATGAAGATCCCTGAACCTCCGGCCGGCCCCAGGACCCCCGTATCAGACCCCATGACTTACAACCCTGAGAGGGATTGACGCATAGTGCTCGACGTCAACTTCTTCGATGAGCTCCGGATCGGCCTGGCCACCGCGGACGACATCCGTCAGTGGAGCCACGGCGAGGTCAAGAAGCCCGAGACCATCAACTACCGCACCCTCAAGCCCGAGAAGGACGGACTCTTCTGCGAGAAGATCTTCGGTCCGACCCGGGACTGGGAGTGCTACTGCGGCAAGTACAAGCGTGTCCGCTTCAAGGGCATCATCTGTGAGCGCTGTGGCGTCGAGGTCACGCGCGCCAAGGTGCGCCGTGAGCGGATGGGCCACATCGAGCTCGCCGCGCCCGTCACGCACATCTGGTACTTCAAGGGCGTTCCGTCGCGCCTCGGCTACCTGCTCGACCTCGCCCCGAAGGACCTGGAGAAGGTCATCTACTTCGCGGCGTACATGATCACGTTCGTCGACGAGGAGCGCCGCACCCGCGACCTGCCCTCGCTGGAGGCGCATGTCTCCGTCGAGCGTCAGCAGGTGGAGAACCGTCGCGACGCCGACCTGGAGGCCCGGGCCAAGAAGCTCGAGACCGACCTGGCCGCGCTCGAGGCCGAGGGTGCCAAGGCCGATGTGCGCCGCAAGGTGCGCGAGGGTGCCGAGCGTGAGATGAAGCAGCTGCGCGACCGTGCGCAGCGCGAGATCGACCGCCTCGACGAGGTGTGGAACCGGTTCAAGAGCCTCAAGGTCCAGGACCTGGAGGGCGACGAGCTGCTCTACCGCGAGCTGCGTGACCGCTTCGGCACGTACTTCGACGGTTCGATGGGTGCCGCGGCGCTGCAGAAGCGCCTGGAGTCCTTCGACCTCGAGGAGGAGGCCGAGCGTCTCCGCGAGATCATCCGTACCGGCAAGGGCCAGAAGAAGACCCGTGCGCTCAAGCGCCTCAAGGTCGTCTCCGCGTTCCTGCAGACCAGCAACAGCCCCAAGGGCATGGTGCTGGACTGCGTGCCGGTCATCCCGCCGGACCTGCGTCCGATGGTGCAGCTGGACGGTGGCCGCTTCGCGACCTCCGACCTGAACGACCTGTACCGCCGCGTGATCAACCGCAACAACCGCCTGAAGCGGCTTCTCGACCTCGGCGCGCCCGAGATCATCGTGAACAACGAGAAGCGCATGCTTCAGGAGGCCGTCGACGCGCTCTTCGACAACGGCCGTCGCGGCCGCCCGGTGACGGGCCCCGGCAACCGTCCGCTGAAGTCGCTGTCCGACATGCTCAAGGGCAAGCAGGGCCGCTTCCGTCAGAACCTGCTCGGCAAGCGCGTGGACTACTCGGCGCGTTCCGTGATCGTCGTCGGTCCGCAGCTGAAGCTGCACCAGTGCGGTCTGCCGAAGGCGATGGCGCTGGAGCTGTTCAAGCCGTTCGTGATGAAGCGTCTGGTCGACCTGAACCACGCGCAGAACATCAAGAGCGCCAAGCGCATGGTCGAGCGCGGCCGCACGGTCGTGTACGACGTGCTCGAAGAGGTCATCGCGGAGCACCCGGTTCTGCTGAACCGTGCGCCCACGCTGCACCGCCTCGGCATCCAGGCCTTCGAGCCGCAGCTGGTCGAGGGCAAGGCCATCCAGATCCACCCGCTCGTCTGCACCGCGTTCAACGCGGACTTCGACGGTGACCAGATGGCCGTGCACCTGCCGCTGTCCGCGGAGGCGCAGGCCGAGGCCCGCATCCTGATGCTGTCCTCGAACAACATCCTCAAGCCCGCCGACGGTCGTCCGGTGACGATGCCGACCCAGGACATGGTCCTCGGTCTGTTCTTCCTCACCACCGACGGCGAGATGCGCGAGCTCAAGGGCGAGGAGCGTTCCTTCTCCTCGGCCGCCGAGGCGATCATGGCCTTCGACGCGGGCGAGCTGTCGCTCCAGTCGAGGATCGACGTCCGCTTCCCGGTCGGCACCATCCCGCCGCGTGGCTGGATGCCGCCGGCGCGCGAGGAGGGCGAGCCGGAGTGGCAGCAGGGTGACAGCTTCCGGCTGAACACCACGCTGGGCCGCGCGCTCTTCAACGAGCTGCTGCCCGAGGACTACCCGTTCGTCGACTACGAGGTCAGCAAGAAGCAGCTCTCCGAGATCGTCAACGACCTCGCCGAGCGCTACCCGAAGGTCATCGTGGCGGCGACGCTCGACAACCTGAAGGCGTCCGGCTTCCACTGGGCGACCCGTTCCGGCGTCACCGTGGCCATCTCCGACGTCGTCGTTCCCGAGGCGAAGAAGGAGATCGTCAAGGGCTACGAGGCGCAGGACGAGAAGGTCCAGAAGCAGTACGAGCGCGGTCTGATCACCAAGGACGAGCGCACGCAGGAACTCATCGCGATCTGGACCAAGGCGACCAACGAGGTCGCCGAGGCGATGAACGAAAACTTCCCGAAGACCAACCCGATCTTCATGATGGTGAACTCGGGTGCACGAGGCAACATGATGCAGATGCGTCAGATCGCCGGTATGCGTGGTCTGGTGTCGAACGCGAAGAACGAGACGATCCCGCGGCCCATCAAGGCCTCGTTCCGTGAGGGTCTGTCCGTGCTGGAGTACTTCATCTCCACGCACGGTGCCCGTAAGGGTCTGGCGGACACCGCTCTGCGTACCGCCGACTCGGGTTACCTCACCCGTCGTCTGGTCGACGTCTCCCAGGACGTCATCATCCGCGAGGAGGACTGCGGCACCGAGCGCGGTCTGAAGCTGCGGATCGCCAGGCGCGACGCCGACGGGACGCTGCGCAAGGCGGACGACGTCGAGACCAGCGTGTACGCCCGCATGCTCGCCGAGGACGTCGTCATCGACGGCAAGGTGATCGCGCCGGCCAACGTGGACCTCGGCGACGTGCTCATCGATCAGCTGGTGCACCACGGCGTCGAGGAGGTCAAGACCCGTTCGATCCTGACCTGCGAGTCCGCCGTCGGCACCTGCGCCATGTGCTACGGCCGTTCGCTGGCCACCGGCAAGCTGGTCGACATCGGTGAGGCGGTCGGCATCATCGCCGCCCAGTCCATCGGTGAGCCCGGTACCCAGCTGACGATGCGTACCTTCCACACCGGTGGTGTGGCCGGTGACGACATCACCCAGGGTCTGCCGCGTGTCGTCGAGCTCTTCGAGGCCCGTACCCCGAAGGGTGTCGCCCCGATCTCCGAGGCGGCCGGCCGCGTCCGGATCGAGGAGACCGAGAAGACGAAGAAGCTCGTCGTCACCCCGGACGACGGCAGCGACGAGACGGCGTTCCCGATCTCGAAGCGTGCCCGTCTGCTGGTCGGTGAGGGCGATCACGTCGAGGTGGGCCAGAAGCTCACCGTGGGTGCCACCAACCCGCACGACGTGCTGCGCATCCTGGGTCAGCGGGCCGTCCAGGTCCACCTGGTCGGCGAGGTTCAGAAGGTCTACAACTCGCAGGGCGTGTCGATCCACGACAAGCACATCGAGATCATCATCCGGCAGATGCTCCGCCGGGTGACGATCATCGAGTCCGGCGACGCCGAGCTGCTGCCCGGCGAGCTGGTCGAGCGGTCGAAGTTCGAGACCGAGAACCGTCGTGTGGTGCAGGAGGGCGGTCACCCCGCTTCCGGCCGTCCGCAGCTGATGGGTATCACCAAGGCCTCGCTGGCGACCGAGTCGTGGCTGTCGGCGGCGTCCTTCCAGGAGACGACCAGGGTCCTCACGGACGCGGCGATCAACGCCAAGTCCGACTCCCTGATCGGCCTCAAGGAGAACGTCATCATCGGTAAGCTCATCCCGGCCGGTACGGGTCTGTCCCGTTACCGCAACATCCGGGTCGAGCCGACCGAGGAGGCCAAGGCCGCGATGTACTCGGCCGTCGGTTACGACGACATCGACTACTCGCCGTTCGGCACGGGCTCCGGCCAGGCCGTTCCGCTGGAGGACTACGACTACGGTCCGTACAACCAGTAAGCGAGTCGCCCGACGTACCGCAGGGGCGGTCACTCCCGTTTCGTACGGGGTGGCCGCCCCTGCGGCGTTCTCATGACCTGTACCGGTTTCGTGACGCGCTGCGGTGCCGGAAGGCGTCGCGGGGGCGCATGATGGGATGACGTGTGCAGTCGGGGGAGGTACCTGGTGTCGCAGTCGCCGTATCCGTCGTGGCAGCCCTGGCAGGGGCGGGGTGTTCCGCAGCCGTGGGGCGGACCTGGGGGACCGGTAGGGCCGGTAGGGCCGGGCGGACCGCCGCAGGGCGGGCCTCCGATGCTGGCCTCCCACGCGGACCGGGAGCGCACCGTGGACGTGCTCCGCGCCGGGTTCGCCGAGGGCCGGCTGGACCAGCAGGAGCTCGAGCGGCGGGTGGCCCGGGCCTACCAGGCGCGCACGGTGGCGGATCTGGCGCTGCTGGTGTCCGATCTGCCGCAGGGCCCCGTACCGCAGACCGCGCCGGTGCAGTACGTCGCTCCCATGGCGCCGGCGACGTTCCTGCCCCGACCGCCGAAGACCAACGAGAAGGCGGTCGGGGCCATGGTGTGCGGGGTGCTGTGCCTGGCGACGGGTGGCCTGACCGGCATTCCGGCTGTGATCCTCGGACACACGGCCCGCGCGGAGATCCGGCGGACGGGCGACGCCGGCGACACGTACGCGCTGACCGGGCTGGTGCTCGGCTGGCTGTCCACGGTCGGCTGGGCCCTGCTGATCATGCTGATGATCCTGGCCGCCGGCGTGTAGGGGAAGCCCGGTCGGCGTGTGGCTGGGATCCGGCCGACGTGTGGGCGATGTATGGCCGGCGTCCGGTGGGGGACCGAAGGGCCGGAGACCGCCCATTCGAAGATCATTACCCGTGTTCGGGCTTCACTCGCTTCGCGCGGCGATGGGGTGAGGGCCCATTTGTTTTGACCGCAGCCAATGCTATAGGTACGCTCAGACCTTGTGCCTGGGGTGTGCCCTGGTCTCCGTGCGTGCCATCACCCGTATCGGGGGCTGTGAACGGCCATCGCGATCATGCGTTTCTTCCTGCCGTGCGGCGGGAGTCCGCGAGATTCGACACACCCGACCGCGTGGGTCGGTGAATGTTCCAGGTTAGCTTCACCATTCGGCACACAGAAACCGGAGAAGTAGTGCCTACGATCCAGCAGCTGGTCCGGAAGGGCCGGCAGGACAAGGTCGAGAAGAACAAGACGCCCGCGCTCGAGGGTTCGCCCCAGCGTCGTGGCGTCTGCACGCGCGTGTTCACGACCACCCCGAAGAAGCCGAACTCGGCCCTGCGCAAGGTCGCGCGTGTGCGTCTGACCAGCGGTATCGAGGTCACTGCTTACATTCCGGGTGAGGGACACAACCTGCAGGAGCACTCCATCGTGCTCGTGCGCGGCGGCCGTGTGAAGGACCTGCCGGGTGTTCGCTACAAGATCATCCGCGGTTCGCTCGACACTCAGGGTGTCAAGAACCGCAAGCAGGCCCGCAGCCGCTACGGCGCCAAGAAGGAGAAGTAAGAATGCCTCGTAAGGGCCCCGCCCCGAAGCGCCCGGTCATCATCGACCCGGTCTACGGTTCTCCTCTTGTCACGTCGCTCATCAACAAGGTGCTGATGAACGGTAAGCGCTCCACCGCCGAGCGCATCGTCTACGGCGCCATGGAGGGCCTTCGCGAGAAGACCGGCAACGACCCGGTCATCACGCTGAAGCGCGCGCTCGAGAACATCAAGCCGACCCTCGAGGTCAAGTCCCGCCGTGTCGGTGGCGCCACCTACCAGGTGCCGATCGAGGTCAAGCCCGGCCGTGCCAACACCCTGGCGCTGCGCTGGCTGGTGGGTTACTCCCGCGCCCGTCGCGAGAAGACCATGACCGAGCGTCTGCTCAACGAACTCCTCGACGCCAGCAACGGCCTCGGTGCCGCGGTGAAGAAGCGCGAGGACACGCACAAGATGGCCGAGTCCAACAAGGCCTTCGCGCACTACCGCTGGTAGTCGCTACCCACATCGAGACCGAGAGAAGACCGAAGCCTTATGGCTACTACTTCACTTGACCTGGCCCATGTCCGCAATATCGGGATCATGGCCCACATCGACGCGGGCAAGACGACCACCACCGAGCGGATCCTGTTCTACACCGGCGTGTCGTACAAGATCGGCGAGACCCACGAGGGTTCCGCCACGATGGACTGGATGGAGCAGGAGCAGGAGCGTGGCATCACGATCACCTCTGCTGCGACCACCTGTCACTGGCCGCTCGAGGACAACGACTACACGATCAACATCATCGACACCCCGGGGCACGTCGACTTCACCGTAGAGGTGGAGCGCTCCCTGCGCGTGCTCGACGGTGCCGTGACCGTGTTCGACGGTGTCGCCGGTGTCGAGCCGCAGTCCGAGACGGTGTGGCGTCAGGCCGACCGTTACGGCGTGCCGCGTATCTGCTTCGTCAACAAGCTTGACCGTACCGGCGCGGAGTTCCACCGCTGCGTCGACATGATCAAGGACCGCCTGGGCGCGCAGCCGCTGGTCATGCAGCTGCCGATCGGTGCCGAGGCCGACTTCAACGGCGTCGTGGACCTGGTCCGCATGAAGGCGTTCGTGTGGTCCGCCGAGGCCGCCAAGGGCGAGATGTACGACGTCGTCGACATCCCGGCCACGCACGCCGAGGCCGCCGAGGAGTGGCACGGCAAGCTGATCGAGGCCGTCGCGGAGAACGACGAAGAGATCATGGAGCTGTACCTGGAGGGCCAGGAGCCCACCGAGGAGCAGCTGCACGCCGCGATCCGTCGCATCACCATCGCGTCCGGCAAGTCCAGCGACACCACGGTCACCCCGGTGTTCTGCGGCACCGCGTTCAAGAACAAGGGCGTCCAGCCCCTGCTCGACGCGGTCGTGCGCTACCTCCCGACCCCGCTCGACATCGAGGCCATCGAGGGCCACGACGTCAAGGACCCCGAGGTAGTGATCAAGCGCAAGCCGTCCGAGGACGAGCCGCTGTCGGCCCTCGCGTTCAAGATCGCGAGCGACCCGCACCTCGGCAAGCTCACCTACGTCCGGGTCTACTCGGGCCGCCTGGAGTCCGGCACCGCCGTGCTGAACTCCGTCAAGGGCAAGAAGGAGCGCATCGGCAAGATCTACCGCATGCACGCGAACAAGCGTGAGGAGATCGCGTCGGTGGGCGCCGGTGACATCGTCGCCGTCATGGGCCTGAAGCAGACCACCACCGGTGAGACGCTGTCCGACGACAAGCAGCCGGTGATCCTGGAGTCCATGGACTTCCCGGCGCCGGTCATCCAGGTCGCCATCGAGCCCAAGTCGAAGGGTGACCAGGAGAAGCTGGGCGTCGCGATCCAGCGCCTGGCCGAGGAGGACCCGTCCTTCCAGGTCCACTCGGACGAGGAGACCGGCCAGACCATCATCGGTGGTATGGGCGAGCTGCACCTCGAGGTGCTGGTCGACCGTATGCGCCGTGAGTTCAAGGTCGAGGCCAACGTCGGTAAGCCGCAGGTCGCCTACCGTGAGACGATCCGCAAGGCCGTCGAGCGCGTGGACTACACCCACAAGAAGCAGACCGGTGGTACCGGTCAGTTCGCCAAGGTGCAGATCGCGATCGAGCCCATCGAGGGCGGCGACGCCTCGTACGAGTTCGTGAACAAGGTGACCGGTGGCCGCATCCCGAAGGAGTACATTCCTTCGGTGGACGCCGGCGCGCAGGAGGCCATGCAGTTCGGTATCCTCGCCGGCTACGAGATGACGGGCGTTCGCGTCACGCTCATCGACGGTGGCTACCACGAGGTGGACTCCTCCGAGCTCGCCTTCAAGATCGCCGGTTCGCAGGCCTTCAAGGAGGCCGCGCGCAAGGCTTCGCCCGTGCTCCTCGAGCCGATGATGGCCGTCGAGGTCACCACGCCCGAGGACTACATGGGTGAGGTCATCGGTGACATCAACTCCCGCCGTGGCCAGATCCAGGCCATGGACGAGCGCGCGGGTGCTCGTGTCGTGAAGGGGCTCGTGCCCCTGTCGGAGATGTTCGGCTACGTCGGGGACCTCCGCAGCAAGACGTCGGGTCGCGCAAGCTACTCGATGCAGTTCGACTCCTACGCCGAGGTTCCGCGGAACGTCGCCGAGGAGATCATCGCGAAGGCCAAGGGCGAGTAACGGTCTCCGTTCACACGCTTTAGGCTTGACCCCGGAGCCTGCTTGGGGCATTTCACCGCGAACCGGTGGAATGCCCCCGGCCCCGGGCTTTCCAGCAAAGATCACCTGGCGCCGATGAGTAAGGCGTACAGAACCACTCCACAGGAGGACCCCAGTGGCGAAGGCGAAGTTCGAGCGGACTAAGCCGCACGTCAACATCGGCACCATCGGTCACATCGACCACGGTAAGACGACCCTCACGGCCGCCATTACCAAGGTGCTGCACGACGCGTACCCTGACCTGAACGAGGCCTCGGCCTTCGACATGATCGACAAGGCGCCCGAAGAGCGTCAGCGTGGTATCACGATCTCGATCTCGCACGTCGAGTACCAGACCGAGTCGCGTCACTACGCCCACGTCGACTGCCCCGGTCACGCGGACTACATCAAGAACATGATCACGGGTGCGGCGCAGATGGACGGCGCCATCCTCGTGGTCGCCGCCACCGACGGCCCGATGCCGCAGACCAAGGAGCACGTGCTCCTGGCCCGCCAGGTCGGTGTTCCGTACATTGTCGTCGCCCTGAACAAGGCCGACATGGTGGACGACGAGGAGATCCTGGAGCTCGTCGAGCTCGAGGTCCGTGAGCTGCTCTCCGAGTACGAGTTCCCGGGCGACGACGTTCCGGTCGTCAAGGTCTCGGCGCTGAAGGCGCTCGAGGGCGACAAGGAGTGGGGCAACACCGTCCTCGACCTGATGAAGGCCGTGGACGAGGCCATCCCGCAGCCCGAGCGTGACGTCGACAAGCCGTTCCTCATGCCGATCGAGGACGTCTTCACGATCACCGGTCGCGGTACGGTCGTCACCGGCCGTATCGAGCGTGGTGTCCTGAAGGTCAACGAGACCGTCGACATCATCGGTATCAAGCAGGACAAGACCACCACCACGGTCACCGGTATCGAGATGTTCCGCAAGCTGCTCGACGAGGGCCAGGCCGGTGAGAACGTCGGTCTGCTGCTCCGCGGCATCAAGCGCGAGGACGTCGAGCGCGGCCAGGTCATCATCAAGCCCGGTTCGGTCACCCCGCACACCGAGTTCGAGGCCCAGGCCTACATCCTGTCGAAGGACGAGGGTGGCCGTCACACCCCCTTCTTCAACAACTACCGCCCGCAGTTCTACTTCCGTACGACGGACGTGACCGGCGTCGTGACCCTCCCCGAGGGCACCGAGATGGTCATGCCGGGTGACAACACCGAGATGAAGGTGGAGCTCATCCAGCCGATCGCCATGGAAGAGGGCCTGAAGTTCGCCATCCGTGAGGGTGGCCGGACCGTGGGCGCTGGCCAGGTCACCAAGATCAACAAGTAAGCTCCGGCTGCTTGCCGATCGACCTGGTAGCTCTTCTGCGAGCACCTGAGAGGGCCCGCACGACTTCGGTCGTGCGGGCCCTTTCGTGTCGCCGGTGGCCGGTGGTGTCAACCTCCGTGTCCTGACTGTCACTCGACCGCGGGAAGAGTTGGCATATGCGCGCTGTAGAGCGGGACACGGCCCTAGTTTCGGATCATGCTCAGCTCATCCCATGAGGCCTTGCACCGGATCTTCCAAGAGGATCCGGGCCTCTTCGCCCGTGCCGTCAGAGGGCTCGGTGTTTTCTTTCCGCCGCCTGTTTCCGCCTCCCCGCTTCCCACCGACCTCACGGAGAACCGTCCGATGGAGCGGCGGGTGGACACGCTGCTGAGGATGGACACCGAGGACGGCGAGTTCATCCTGGCGGTCGAGTCCCAGGGGAAACGGGCCCCCGACAAACCCGCGAACTGGGCGTACTACCTCTCCCACCTGTACGCCAAGTACGGCATTCCCCCGGTCCTCCTCGTCGTCTGCGCGGACCGGTCCACCGCGGCCTGGGCGGCCCGGCAGGTCGACATCGGCCCGCCGCAGTGGCCCTCGCTCACCTTGCGTCCTCTGGTCCTGGGGCCGGACAGTCTGCCGGTGATCGCCAGCCCCGAAGAGGCCGCTCGCGACATTCCGCTCACGGTCCTGTCGGCGGCGCTGCACCGCCGGGATCCGGACGCCGATGCCATACTGAATGCGCTGGCAAAGGCACTGAAGGGCTTGTCGGCCGACGACGAGGACACCGCGGGCACCTTCATCGAACTCACCGAACAAGGCCTCGGCAAGACGCCGGCCGCGGATCTCTGGAGGCACCTGATGGCTGTCGACCTCTCTTTCTTCCAGTCGGAGACTGCTCAGAGGCTCCGGGCGGAGGGCCGTGACGAGGGCCGGGCGGAGGGCCGGGTGGAGGACATCCTGCGGCTGCTCGACGGCCGGGGGGTCGAGGTGTCGGAGGAGGAGCGGGAGCGTATCGCCGGGTGCGGTGATCTGGGCGTGCTGGATGTCTGGTTCATGCGGGCGATCACGGCCACAGCGGCGACAGAGCTGTTCGCGCCGGATGGGGACCCAGAGACCGCGTAGGGCGGGAGGTCCGGCGGCGCGGCAGCGAGGTGTCGCATGGCGGTCATTCACGGATGCCCGCGAGTTCCACCGCACGACGCCGCAGGACCAGGCAGGCCGGGGCGACCGACGCGAGCACCGCGAGGAACGCGCAGGCGGCCACTACCGCGCCGATCGTCGCCCAGGGCAGTTCGAGTACGGGGCGCACCGAGAGCAGCCCCAACGCCGCCCACATCCCGGCCAGGTTGACTCCGGCGACGACCAGTCCCAGGAGCGCGCCGACCCCCACGACCATCAGTGACTCGGCACCGACCAGCCGCAGCACCTGCCCGTTGGTGGCTCCGGCCAGCCGTAGCACCGCCAGGTCAGGGCCCCGGTCGGAAGTCGCCATCACCATGGTGTTGACCAGGGAGATGCCGGTGTAGAGCAGGGCGATGCCGAGGACCAGCAGAAGGCCGAGCCGGGTCGGACGGTTGGTCTCCGGAGAGGTGGCCGCGACCCATTCGTCCTTACCGAGCACCTGTCCGCCGGCCGCCCGCGCCGCCTCGCGCAGCCCGGCAGCCATGGCCCCGGTGTCGGCGCCGTCGGCCAGAGCCACGTCCACCCGGTCGACGGGAGCGCCGGGAGCGTTGGCGGGAGTGACGTAGACGCCGTTGTCACCGGTGCCGGTGGTCATCACCGCGGCGATCCGCAGCGTCTTTTCGGTGCCGTCCCCGAGCCACACCCGCACGTTCCGGCCGGGGGAGTGTCGTTCCCACTCCTCGTTGACGATGATCGAACCGTCGTCGAGGTCGGACACCTTCCCCGCGGCGAGCGGCAGTCGGGTGGTGGCGGCCAGGGCCTCGGGGACGGCGGCGCGTGCGTCGGACTCGAGGAGGACCGTGCCCTCCTCGAGGACGTACACCGCGCTCGCCGAGGTCGGTGACACCTCGGCGCCGGGCACGGCGCGCAGCCGTTCCACGGTCCGCGCGTCGAAGCCCGCGCCGTCCGGCGCAGTGACCACGAAGGCGGCGGTGATCCGCTCGCGCGTCTCGGTGACCTTGGCCTCGTTCAGGGTCGCGGTGGCGCCGAGCAGTGAGCCCGCGAGGGCGACCGTCACCAGCACGGGTGCCGCGATCGCGGCCGTACGGCGCGCTCCGGCGGCCGCGTTCTCGCGCACCAGCATGCCCGCCGCACCGGGCAGTTGGGCCGGCAGCCAGGCCGGCAGCCGGGTCAGTGGACGCATCAGGGCCGGCGCGAGCAGCGCCACCGCGGTGATCAGCAGCATCGGCCGGGTCACATAGGTCTTGCGGTGCAGCAGGTCGCCGGGGTCGTCGGCCAGGGCGATGCCGAGCGTCACCAGGGCGGTCAGCAGCAGCCCCGCGCCGGACAGCCACCGGCCCCAGGTCATGGCCCTGGTGTCCACGGAGGCTTCCCGCAGTGCCTGGACGGGGCTGGTCCGGCCGGCCCGCCAGGAGGCCGCGATCACGCCGCACAGGGCGACGAGAAGCCCTGTCCAGAAGGCCATGTGGTAGGGCCAGGTGTGGTCGCCGATGGTGAACCAGGCCGGTGCCAGTCCGCCGTCGACCACCCACGCGGCCAGGTGCGGCGCGCCGTACGAGCCGAGCACACAGCCGGCCGCGGAGGCGAGCACGCCGACCCCGAGGGCTTCGGCCAGCACCATCCTGCGGATCTGCCCCGGTGTCGCCCCGGCCGTGCGCAGCAGCCCGAACTCCCGCCGCCGCTGGGCGACCGCGAAGGCGAACGTGGACGCCACGACGAACACCGAGACGAACGTGGTGACGCCGCCGGCCGTGCCGAACAGGGAGTTCATCGCGGTCAGCGCCTCGCTGTCCCGGTCGGGGTCTGCGTCGGCGTACCGGCGGTCGTCCCCGGTGAGCACCCGCACGCCCGCGCTGCCGCGCACCGCGTCCCGCACCGCGTCCCGCACCGCGGGCGCGTCCGCGTCGACGACCAGCTGCACGCTGAGCGGGGAGAGCCGGGCGGCGCGCGCGTCGGTGTAGAAGACGGCGTCCTCGAAGCCGCGGTCGGGCACGGTGCCCACGACCCGTACGGTGCCCCGGTCCGTGCGGACCCGCTCGCCCGGCTCGGCCCAGCCGCCGGTGACGACGACCTCGTCGGCCGTGCGAGGAGCGCGGCCCGCCGCGATCCCGTACGGGGCGAACGCGGCGGTGGACCACGGGTGACCCACCAGGACACCGGGCGCGTCCTCGGCGCGTACCGCGAAGGACCGGTCCTGGACGACCCGGCCGAGCTTCTCCAGCTTCGAGACCGTCCCGGCGGGCACGGCACGCGGCTGTGCGAGCTCCCGCGTACGGTCGCCGATCGGCGTCGGCACCCGCAGGGTGTCCTGGCCCCGGACCACGACCGGCGCGGCGGCGAACCGCTCCGGCGCGCGGTTCGGCGCGTCCAGCGAGGAGGCCAGGGCCAGCCCCATGACGACGAGCAGTGCGACACCCAGCGACAGCGCGACGAAGCTGCCGGCGAAGGTGGTCCAGCGGGTGCGCAGGGTGCACAGGGTGACGCTCAGCACGGAACGGTCTCCAGCCGGGTCAGGTGCGCGGCGATGCCGTCGGCTCCGGCCCCGGCCAGTTCGCCGTGGACCCGGCCGTCGACGAGGAAGACCACGCGGTCGGCGTAGGAGGCGGCCACCGGGTCGTGCGTGACCATGATGACGGTCTGCCCCTCGCGGTCGACCATGTCGCGCAGCAACGCCAGCACCTCGCGGCCGGTCCGCGAGTCCAGGGCGCCGGTCGGCTCGTCACCGAACAGCACCTCGGGGCGGGTGATCAGCGCGCGGGCCAAGGCAACGCGTTGTTGCTGGCCGCCGGACATCTCCGTGGGCCGGTGCCGGGCCCGGTCGCCGAGGCCGACCCGCGCGAGCGCCTCGCACACCCGGGCCCGGGAGGGGCGGCGGCCGGCCAGGCGCAGGGGGAGCGCCACGTTCTGCTCGGCGGTCAGCGACGGCAGCAGGTTGAACGCCTGGAACACGAACCCGATGTGCTCACGGCGCAGCAGAGTGAGCCTCCTCTCGCTCAGCCCGGTCAGCTCGGTGCCGCCGACGACGACCGATCCCGACGTGGGCCGGTCCAGACCGGCGGCGCACTGCAGGAGGGTCGACTTGCCTGAGCCGGAGGGGCCCATCACGGCGGTGAAAGTGCCCCGGGGGAAGGCGAGAGAGACCTCGTCGAGGGCCGTCACCGCGCTGTCGCCCGACCCGTACCGTCTGCTGACGGAGCGCAACCGGATCGCGTCGTCGTTCATTCGTCCCCACTCGTCGGGTGCCGGGCCTCCCGCGCATCCGGCGGGCGGCTCCTTTGTCGATGACCCCACGAAACCGTCTGCGATCATCCCGGCGCAGTGCGGCAGGGGCGAGAACCGGGGTAGGGCCGGCCCTACCCCGGGGAGGCCCCCTGGCCCGATGGCCCGCCGTACGCGGCAGTTCTACGGTGATCCGCATGCACCCTCGGAATGTGTGGCAGGCCGTGTCCGGCCCCGGCTTCCTGCTGTCGGCGTGGCCGTGGCGTGCGGCCGCCTACCTGGTGACCGGGGCGGTGGCCGGTGCGGTGACCCTGGTGGGGATCGTGGCCGCGGCTGCCGCCGGCGGTGTCCTCGCCGTCGTCGTGGTGGGTCTGCCGCTGCTGGTCCTCACCGCCCTTGCGGGCATCCCCGTCGCCCAGGTGGAACGGTGGCGCCTGCGTCTGGTCGACCGTGATCCAGCACCCGGCCGGCACCTGCAGCCCACCGCCGCGGGCCTGTGGGCCTGGCTGACCACCCGGCTGCGGGAGCGGGCGACCTGGCGGGAGCTCGGCTACGCCCTGCTGTTCGCCGTCCTGCTCTGGCCGGTGGACGCCCTCGTCGTCACCGCCGCCCTGGCCCTACCGCTCTCCACGGTCGCCACGCCGGTGCTGATGGCCACCGTCGGCGAGGGCGAAGAGGCGAAGGTGCTCAAGCAGTGGACGGTCACCACCTGGCCGACCGCGTTCGGCATGGCGGTGCTGGGCCTGCTGCTCCTCGCCCTGGGCGCCTACGCGCTGGGCCTGGCGGCGGGCGCGCGGGCCGAACTCACCCGCGTCCTGGTCGCCCCGCGCGGCGGCGACCTGGGCGTCAGGGTCGTCGAACTCACCCGGTCCCGCGTGCGGTTGGTGGATGCCTTCGAAGCCGAACGGCGCCGGATCGAACGCGACCTGCACGACGGCGCCCAACAGCGCCTCGTCGCCCTGACGATGGCCCTCGGCCTGGCCCGCCTCGACGCCCCGCCCGGCCCTCTCGCCGACCAGCTGGCCAAGGCCCACGGGGAGGCGGGCAAGGCGCTGGAGGAACTGCGTGAGCTGATCCACGGCATCCACCCCAAGGTACTCGCCGACTACGGCCTCAAGGCGGCCGTGGACGATGCCGCCGACCGGTCCGTCGTCCCCGTCGACGTCCGTGTGGAGCTGTCCGGGCGGCTGCCCCAAGCGGTCGAGGCCGCCGCCTACTTCGTGGTCTGCGAGGCCCTCGCCAACACGGCCAGGCACAGCGGCGCCGACCGCGCGGAGGTGACCGGCGGGCACCGCGACGGCCGGCTGTTCCTGGAGATCCGCGACGACGGCCGGGGCGGCGCCGAGGCCGGGGCGGGCAGTGGACTGACCGGACTCGCCGACCGGGTGTCCGTCCTGGATGGCAGACTCTCCCTGTCCAGCCCGCCGGGCGGCCCGACCCTGTTGTGCGTGGAGATTCCTTGCGAGTGGACCGAACGCTTCGCGTAGTACTGGCCGAGGACAGTGTGCTGCTGCGGGACGGCCTGACCGGCCTGCTCACCCGCTTCGGCCACGAGGTCGTGGTGGCTGTGGGCGACGCGGAGGGGCTCGTTGCCGCCGTGGAGGAACACGCCCCGGACATCGTCGTGACGGACGTCCGCATGCCGCCCGGCTTCCAGGACGAGGGCCTGCACGCGGCGGTACGGCTGCGGGAGAAGCGCCCCGCCCTGCCCGTCCTCGTCCTCAGCCAGTACGTGCAGCGGGCGTACGCCGTCGAACTGCTGGACTCCGGAGACGGCACGGGCGTCGGCTACCTGCTGAAGGACCGCGTCGGCCAGGTCGAGGAGTTCGTCGACGCGCTGGCCGAGGTCGCGGACGGCGGCACGGTCGTCGACCCGGAGGTGGTACGCCAGTTGCTGCGCCGCCGCCGGGACCCCCTGGAGCGGCTCAGCCCGCGAGAGCGGGAGGTGCTGGCCCTGATCGCGGAGGGCAGGTCCAACGGCGCCATCGCCCGTGAACTCGTCGTCTCCGAGGCGGCCGTGGGCAAGCACATCGGCAGCATCCTCACCAAGCTCGACCTGCCCCCGGCGGCCGAGACCCACCGCAGGGTGCTGGCGGTCCTGGCGTATCTGCGGGCCTGATCCTGCTGGCCTGATTTTGCGGGTACGACTCCCACACGGCGCCACGCATCTTCCGAGCAGCGGCAACATTCTGCGGTGGGGCCGAGGCGTGTCAGGCGTTGTCCAGGTGCGTGAGGACGGCGAGGACGGTGAGGGAGGTGAGGACGCAACGCTACGGGAGGCTTCCTCCGCGTCGAAGGCGTACCCCCAGGCCCAGGCATAGGCCCAGCTTCAAGTGTGTACTGCCTTCAGGGTCTCGTCGAGGACGGCGCTCAGCTCCGGCAGAGCCTCGCGAGCAACCGTCGCGTCCTCGTGTTCGAGGTTGCCCTCGGCGCGGGCATGGCGGACGGTGAGGTCGGTGCGACGGGCGATCTCGATGTTCCTGGCCCAGGTCAGGGCCCAGCTCCGTACCGGGCTGAGGGACTGTCACTCCACGGCCTTGGCGAAGGCTTCGTCCTTGGTCCGCTGCATCTCCGGCAGGCGCCCCGGATCGACGGTGGTGAGCGCGGCCCGCAAGGCGTCGGGGGTCTGTTCGGGGCGGGGAACCAGCTCGTGTCCGTGGTCGGCCTGTGCGCTCATGGAGTCCTTTCGGGAGTGCGCCGGCCAGGGTGGCCGTCCGAGCCGGTCGGGGTGCTGAGACGCGAACATCGAAGTGTGTTTCTCCTGCTCAACGGGTGTGTGAGAAGGCACGGCCAGACGGTCCCGCGATGTTTTCCCCGCTTGTTGCCGTTCGGCAGTCGGGGCAGCGGGCCTCGGTTTCGGGGGCGCGGAAGCCGCGGTCGCAGCCGTCGCGGTTCCGCATGCGGTGCCACTCGGCGGGTGGGTCGGCCGGGGCACGGAACGGGGGTGGAGGCGGCAACTGGGAGGTGAGGCGGTGGGCGAGGAGGGCGGCGGGGCGGCGCAGGGGGTCGTCGGGCAGGCCGGTGGTCAGGGCGTGGAGCGGCATCTCGTGCAGTTCTGGCCCGCTACGCCCTGACCCCCTGCGAGCTTCGCAGACCTCCCGCAGCCGGGTTCTTGTATCACGCCAGTCGTATATCGACTTGTCTCTGCCGAAGGGGGTGTTGCCCGTCTCTTGGCCGACGGTGATCTGGAGGGGCGCTGGGGCAAGGGGGAGGGGGCTGCCGGGATTGTGTGAGCATTTCGGCCGACTCTGTTGAGGTGGGACTCGGATGAGCGGGTCGTGAACACTTCTTGGGGAAGTGTTCACGGTTTTCGGCGGGTGTGGGCATGGGACGGGGCGCCGACCATGGGTGCCCGGTATGACGTGGTGATGCTCGAAAGTGCGAATCATGCGTTTGGCTCACCGGGGGCTCCTGTCGCGATCTGGCGTGAGTTGTGGCCGATCGGCTACGCGTGGTGAAGGGGCGGCGAGGGGGAAGTCGAGCGCCGGGCCGCTGTCCCATATTCCGCGCGAAGGGTCTCGAATGGCGGACAATCGTGCGGGGCCCTTGGCCTTCCGCTTAACACATGAGTAACACTGAAGGGTCGACTGCTGTGCCGAAGCCCCCCGGGCAGTCGCCGTCCCCGCGCGAGGCAATGGCGCCGCGCGCCCATCACCGGGCTCGCTCCGGTGTCAGCCGCGCCAGAAAGGGACCCCGTGACCTCACGACCCGACCGCAGCACAGCGCTCGCCCACCTGCATGCCGAAATCGTCCGCCGCAATCCGGCCGAACCCGAGTTCCACCAGGCCGCACGCGAGGTGCTGGACAGCCTCGGACCGGCGCTCGCGGCGCGCTCCGAGTACCGGGACCCGGGGCTCGTCGAGCGGCTGATCGAGCCGGAGCGGCAGATCATCTTCCGGGTGCCGTGGCAGGACGACCAGGGTTGCGTTCACGTCAATCGCGGAATCCGGATCGAATACAACAGCGCCCTGGGCCCGTACAAGGGCGGCCTGCGCTTCCACCCCTCGGTGAACCTGGGGATCATCAAGTTCCTCGGCTTCGAGCAGGTCTTCAAGAACGCGCTGACCGGCCTCGGCATCGGCGGCGGCAAGGGCGGCAGCGACTTCGACCCGCAGGGCCGCAGCGACGCGGAGGTCATGCGCTTCTGCCAGTCCTTCATGACGGAGCTGTACCGGCACATCGGCGAGTACACCGACGTCCCCGCGGGCGACATCGGCGTCGGCGCGCGCGAGATCGGCTACCTGTTCGGCCAGTACCGGCGGATCACCAACCGCTGGGAGGGCGGCGTCCTGACCGGCAAGCGCGCCGGCTGGGGCGGCTCGCTGATCCGGCCGGAGGCGACCGGGTACGGCAACGTGCTGTTCGCCGAGGCGATGCTGCACGAGCGCGGCGAGGACCTCGAGGGCCAGACCGCGGTGGTCTCCGGCTCCGGAAACGTCGCGCTCTACACCATCCAGAAGCTCATCGCCCTCGGCGCCAACCCGGTGACCTGCTCCGACTCCAGCGGCTACGTCGTCGACGAGAAGGGCATCGACCTGGAGCTGCTCTGCCAGATCAAGGAGGTCGAGCGCGGCCGGGTGGGCACGTACGCCGAGCGGCGCGGCTCCTCCGCGCGGTTCGTGCCCGGCGGGCGGGTCTGGGAGGTCCCGGCCGACATCGCCCTCCCGTCGGCCACGCAGAACGAGCTGGACGAGGACGCGGCCGCCACGCTCGTCCGCAACGGCGTGAAGGCCGTCTCGGAGGGCGCGAACATGCCCACGACACCGAAGGCCGTGCAGCTCCTCCAGCAGGCCGGAGTCGCCTTCGGCCCCGGCAAGGCCGCCAACGCGGGCGGGGTCGCGGTCAGCGCCCTGGAAATGACGCAGAACGCGTCGCGTACGACGTGGAAGGCCGACCAGGTCGAGAACGAGCTGGCCCGCATCATGACCGACATCCACCGCACCTGCGCCGAGACCGCCGAGCGCTACGGCGCCCCCGGCGACTACGTCACGGGCGCGAACATCGCCGGCTTCGAGCGGGTCGCGGACGCGGTGCTGGCGCAGGGCGTCATCTGACGGTGCCGGACCGTCACCGGCGGGGGGAGGGCGAAGGCCCTTCCCCCGCTCGGACGCTCGGACCGGGGGAGTACCGGAGTACCCCACATGGCCCTGGCGCCCGCACGGCCCGGCCGTGGAGACTCGGACCCATGCAGAAGCTCTCCCTCGACGCCCTCGCCCGCGAACACCTGGAACGCGCTGCCGCCGCCTCCACCGGCCGCAGCGCGAGCACGGTCTACGGCGGCCACGAGCACACCCTGCGCCAGACCCTCCTCGCCCTGACCTCCGGCACCTCCCTCGCCGAGCACGAGAACCCCGGCGAGGCGACCCTGCTGGTGCTGCGCGGCCGGGTCCGCCTCACCAGCGGCGACACCGCGTGGGAGGGCAGAGACGGCGACCTGATCGTCATCCCGCCGGCCCGGCACGCCCTGGAGGCCCTGGAGGACGCGGCCGTCCTCCTCACCGTCGCCAAGCCGAACTGAGGGGCGAGACCGAGGACCGAGCCCTCCCCACCACGGAGCCGCATCGAACAGCGGGACGATGCCGGCGCGGATCATCGAACCGTGAACGGGGGAGTGCGGCGTCGTGGCCCGCTGCGCGGAGGCGCTGACCGTCGAGCGCGGCGGTTTCCGGATCAAGACGCCGGAGTCCTGGTGGGATTTCGACGTCCGGCCGGAGTCGCGGGACGACTCGATCCACCGGATGGTCACCGAACGCCTGCGCCGGCAACCGGAATGGGAGCCGCACCGGGACACGTACACCACGTTCCTGCGGAAAGCGGCGGCGGACGCCTGGAAGTCGGGCGCGCTGTAATGCGGTTGCATGGCCGAGGGCTTCGGCGGGGACGTCCCGATCACCGGCTCGGGACGGTCTCGCCGGTCGGCGGCCGTACGAGCGGGGGCGACCCGCTCCCGTACCCGCTCCCGTACCCGCGCTCCCGGACGACCGGGAGCAGGTACGGCGTGAGGCCCGGCAGCGCCGGCGGGGACGTCAGATGCGGTGGACGGTGTGCAGGGTCCGGGCGTACGTGCCCGTGCCGTCCAGGTGGGACGCGCCTCCCAGGTCCGACATGGTGGGGCCGTCGATCGTCTTGCGGCTGGACAGGAAGCGGCGCTTGCCGTCCGTGTCCGTGCCGAGGTGGATGCCTACGTGGTCCGCCGTGGCCGTGGGGCCGTCGTCGCCCGAGTCCGCGTTGAACAGCACGAGATCACCCGGCTGGAGCTGCGCCGCCGCGGGCGGGTTCGTCCCGTCGGTGCGGGCGATGCGCACCCCCGGGGTGTGGTCGGCCATGTCGCGGGAGATCCGGGGTATCCGGGTGCCGGAGGTGTCCGCCCTCGCGGCCATCGGCACCCCCATGTGGTAGCCGTACACCATGCGCGTGTAGCCCGAGCAGTCGAGGGAGTTCCTCTGATCGCTGTCCTCGTCGCTGTCCGGACCCCTGTAGGTGCCGTCGGGGAAGGTCCAGCCGGTGTCCATGTACTCGTGGAAGTCGGCGCCCTCGACGCGGTGGCCCCGCTCGTTCGAGTAGCCGTACTTCGCCGCGCCCAGGACCTTCTTGCCCGCCGCCGGTCCGGAGCCGGAGATCACCGCGGGGGCGCCGGGCAGGAACATGGCCGCGTAGGCCAGGACGTCCGGCGCGGTGGAGCCGGACCAGGCACGGATGGTGCTCTCCAGCTCCGGCGTCCAGTTCCCGTCGAAGGGCTCGGGCAGCACCCGCACCCAGTCCCCGTGCGTGACGGTCGGGGGTTCGGCCCAGGTGCCCTCGGTCACTCGGAAGCGGCTGACGAGCAGCTTCATCGGCAGGCTGGTGCAGCCCTGGTTGGCCAGCGCGCGCAGGCCGACCCGTCCGGCGCCGAGGGCCGAGTCGTTCACGTCGACCTCCCAGCCGGACGGCTGGGAGATGGTGGACGGCCAGGCCTTGACCCGGATCCGGCTGCCCTCGCGGCGCACGCGGATCGTCCAGTCCGTGCCCGCGGGCACGGTCGTGGCGAGGGTGAGGGCCGGGGTCAGCTGGGTGACGGCGTCCTCGACCTCCTTCTCCACCCTCAGTTGCACCGCGCCGGAGGTGACGAAGGACAGCCGGGCCCGGTAGTTGTTGCGGGGGTCCAGGTAGCCGAAGGACAGCGCGTAGGAGCAGGCCTCTCCGGTGGGCACCTTGTCGAAGCGTGCGACGGACTGGACGTCCACGTCGGTGACGGCGTCGTCACGGACGCTGGCGTGGCGGCTGGCGTTGGCGGTGGTCAGGTTGATGACGCCGGTGCCCCGCCCCCCGGTTCCCCGCACCGTCGAGTAGTCGGAGTCGACGGGACCGAGGGTGGACCAGCTGCCGCCGCCCGGGGAACTGCCCCAGTACGAGCGCTTGTCCGCGGGGAGGTCGAGGTCGGGCAGGGTGCGATAGAAGACGTCGTCGAAGGGTCTCTTGTTCTCCGTGAACGTCCGCTCGGGCCCCGGCAGCAGCACGGTTCGGGCGCCGCGCGTCAGGAGGGCGACGCGTCTGCCGTCCGAGGTGATCTCGGTGCGGGCCGGGGTGCCCGGCAGCACGGTCGCGGTGAGGGGCGACCGCAGCGTCTCGCGGATGAAGTGGGTGGCGTCCAGCGGCGCCATCGTGACGGAGGAGGGGGCGGAACCCAGTCCCGCCGGAGCCGCGAGCAGCTCGGCCGGTGAGGTCGCACCGGCGGCATGGGCCGGTGCGGTGGCCGTGCCGGCCAGCGGGAGCGAGGCGGCGGAGGCGGCGAAGACGGCGAGCACGCTGCGCCGTGAAGTGTTCGACATGCCTGTCATGATCAGGGTTACAGGGCTCCGCCCCCGACCTGGGGCGATCAGTGTTTGGTCTGCGTCGCCCTCGGGGTATTCTCTCCGGCCCGATTGGCCAGGCCGCTGCCCGCTGTGGCAGACTAACGGGGTTGCTCGGTCGAGTGCCGATGCTGTGCGCCCCCCGCCGGGGGGACCGGAAGCGAGTCCCACAGTACTCGTCGTCCCATGCATTACATCGAGAGATGTAGGGGCGGACGTACGGGAATCTTCCGGGAAGTGTCAGCGGGGTGCAGACCAGGCGCCCGGTGGGCCTCTCGCCCCCGCCCGCGGTTCCGGAAGGGCCCGCACTCCCACGCAGGGAAGTTCCGACAAGGGACATTCATGTCGACGGGAGCGCGACACGCCCGACCGCGTGGGTCGGAGGAGGGGAGGGTGAGTGACAGAGCAGGCAAACCATCGGGTTCCGGAGCGTTACTAGAGACAGGACTACGAAGCAGCCATGGCGGGACAGAAGATCCGCATCCGGCTCAAGGCCTACGACCACGAAGTCATCGACTCCTCGGCGAAGAAGATCGTCGAGACGGTGACGCGTACTGGTGCGTCGGTCGCGGGCCCGGTGCCGCTGCCCACTGAGAAGAACGTGTACTGCGTCATCAAGTCGCCGCACAAGTACAAGGACGCGCGCGAGCACTTCGAGATGCGCACGCACAAGCGCCTGATCGACATCCTCGACCCGACGCCCAAGACCGTTGACTCCCTGATGCGACTCGACCTCCCGGCCGGTGTCGACATCGAGATCAAGCTCTGAGGGCCGGTGATCTGAGAGATGACCAAGCAGATCAAGGGCATCCTGGGCGAGAAGCTCGGCATGACGCAGGTGTGGGACGAGAACAACCGCGTTGTTCCCGTCACCGTGCTCAAGGCCGGGCCCAATGTCGTCACCCAGGTCCGTACGAACGACGCCGACGGCTACGAGTCCGTCCAGATCGCGTTCGGTGAGATCGACCCGCGCAAGGTGAACAAGCCCCTCAAGGGCCACTTCGCCAAGGCCGACGTCACCCCCCGTCGTCACCTCGTCGAGATCCGCACCGCGGACGCCTCCGAGTACACGCTGGGCCAGGAAGTCACCGCCGAGGTGTTCGAGGCCGGCGTGAAGGTCGACGTGACCGCGAAGAGCAAGGGCAAGGGCTTCAGCGGCGTCATGAAGCGCCACAACTTCAAGGGCAACAACTCCTCGCACGGTGCCAAGCGTGTGCACCGCATGCCCGGTTCCATCGGCGGCTGCGCCACCCCGGGTCGTGTGTTCAAGGGCCAGCGCATGGCGGGCCGCATGGGCAACGAGCGGGTCACCACCCAGAACCTGACCGTCCACGCCGTTGACGCGGAGAAGGGTCTGCTGCTCATCAAGGGCGCGGTTCCCGGTCCGAACGGCGGCCTCGTCCTGGTCCGCACCGCGGCCAAGGGGGCCTGAGGTAACCGATGAGCACTGTTGACATCCTTTCGCCTGCCGGCGAGAAGACCGGAAGCGTCGAGCTCCCCGCGGAGATCTTCGGCGTGGAGAAGATCAGCATCCCGCTGATCCACCAGGTCGTCGTCGCGCAGAACGCCGCTGCCCGCCAGGGCACGCACAAGACCAAGCGTCGCGGTGAAGTCCGTGGTGGCGGCAGGAAGCCGTACCGCCAGAAGGGCACCGGCCGCGCCCGTCAGGGCTCGACCCGTGCGCCGCAGTTCGCCGGCGGTGGCGTCGTCCACGGCCCGCAGCCGCGCGACTACTCGCAGCGGACCCCGAAGAAGATGAAGGCCGCGGCCCTGCGCCACGCCCTCACCGACCGGGCCCGCCACGACCGCATTCACGTCGTCACCGGCGTGATCGAGGGCGAGAACCCCTCCACGAAGGCCGCCCGGACGCTGTTCGGCAAGATCTCGGAGCGCAAGAACCTGCTCCTGGTCGTCGACCGCGCCGACGAGGCCGCGTGGCTGTCCGCCCGCAACCTGCCCCAGGTCCACATCCTGGAGCCGGGCCAGCTGAACACGTACGACGTTCTCGTCTCGGACGACGTGGTCTTCACCAAGGCCGCTTTCGAGTCCTTCGTCGCCGGCCCGAACAAGGCCAACGACAACGAAGGGAGCGAGGTCTGATGGCAGTCCGTCACCCCTCCATCGCCTCCAAGGCGGCGAAGAAGGTCAAGGCCGCGCGCGTCGCCAAGGCGCACCGCCACGCCACCGAGGGCAAGAACACCGTCGTCACCCCGGCGAGCAAGGCGTACACGGACCCCCGTGACGTCCTGATCAAGCCGGTTGTGTCGGAGAAGAGCTACGCGCTCATCGACGAGAACAAGTACACGTTCATCGTCGCTCCGGGCTCCAACAAGACGGAGATCAAGGAGGCCGTGCAGGCGGTCTTCTCGGTCAAGGTCACCGGGGTCAACACGATCAACCGCCAGGGCAAGCGCAAGCGCACCCGCACCGGCTTCGGCCAGCGCGCGGGCACCAAGCGCGCGATCGTGACCCTTGCCGAGGGCGACCGTATCGACATCTTCGGCGGTCCGACCTCCTGACGGAGGTCCGGATCGTCCGGAATCGGACGAGGACTGAGAAATGGGAATCCGCAAGTACAAGCCGACTACGCCGGGCCGTCGTGGCTCCAGCGTCGCCGACTTCGTCGAGGTCACGCGGTCCACGCCGGAGAAGTCGCTGGTCCGTCCCCTGCACAGCAAGGGCGGCCGTAACAACTCAGGTCGTGTGACCGTTCGCCACCAGGGTGGCGGACACAAGCGCGCCTACCGCGTGATCGACTTCCGTCGTCACGACAAGGACGGCGTGCCGGCGAAGGTCGCGCACATCGAGTACGACCCCAACCGCACCGCGCGCATCGCGCTGCTGCACTACGCCGACGGCGAGAAGCGCTACATCCTCGCCCCGCGCAACCTGCAGCAGGGTGACCGCGTCGAGAACGGTCCCGGGGCCGACATCAAGCCGGGCAGCAACCTGGCGCTCCGCAACATCCCGGTCGGTACCACGATCCACGCGATCGAGCTCCGTCCCGGTGGCGGCGCCAAGCTCGCCCGCTCCGCCGGTGCCTCCGTGCAGCTGCTCGCGAAGGAGGGCTCGATGGCCCACCTCCGCATGCCGTCCGGAGAGATCCGCCTGGTCGACCAGCGCTGCCGCGCCACCGTCGGTGAGGTCGGCAACGCCGAGCAGAGCAACATCAACTGGGGCAAGGCCGGGCGCAAGCGCTGGCTGGGCGTCCGCCCGACCGTGCGTGGTGTGGTCATGAACCCGGTGGACCACCCGCACGGTGGTGGCGAAGGCCGTACCTCCGGTGGTCGCCACCCGGTGTCCCCGTGGGGTCAGAAGGAAGGCCGTACTCGTTCGCCCAAGAAGGCGTCGAACAAGTACATCGTCCGCCGCCGCAAGACGAACAAGAAGCGCTAGGAGCGGGTTTAGATGCCGCGTAGTCTCAAGAAGGGGCCCTTCGTCGACGACCACCTGATCAAGAAGGTGGACGTCCAGAACGAAGCCGGTACCAAGAACGTCATCAAGACCTGGTCCCGTCGCTCGATGATCATCCCGGCCATGCTCGGCCACACGATCGCGGTGCACAACGGCAAGACCCACATTCCGGTGTTTGTCACCGAGGCGATGGTCGGCCACAAGCTCGGTGAGTTCTCGCCGACGCGCACCTTCCGGGGTCACGTCAAGGACGACCGGAAGTCGAAGCGCCGCTAAGCGCGGGGTGGAATGACCATGACAAACACTGGAAGGACAACCATGGAAGCCAGGGCCCAGGCGCGGTACATCCGCGTCACGCCCATGAAGGCCCGCCGAGTGGTGGACCTTATCCGTGGCATGGATGCCACGGAGGCTCAGGCGGTCCTGCGTTTCGCCCCGCAGGCCGCGAGCGTGCCGGTCGGCAAGGTGCTGGACAGCGCCATTGCCAACGCCGCGCACAACTACGACCACACCGACGCCGACAGCCTCGTCATCTCCGAGGCGTACGTCGACGAGGGCCCGACCCTTAAGCGGTTCCGGCCGCGCGCCCAGGGCCGCGCCTACCGGATCCGCAAGCGGACCAGCCACATCACCGTGGTCGTCAGCAGCAAGGAAGGAACCCGGTAATGGGCCAGAAGGTTAACCCGCATGGGTTCCGGCTCGGCATCACCACCGACTTCAAGTCGCGCTGGTACGCCGACAAGCTGTACAAGGACTACGTCAAGGAAGACGTCGCCATCCGTCGGATGATGACGTCCGGCATGGAGCGCGCCGGCATCTCGAAGGTGGAGATCGAGCGCACCCGTGACCGTGTGCGGGTGGACATCCACACCGCGCGTCCGGGCATCGTCATCGGCCGCCGTGGCGCCGAGGCCGACCGCATCCGCGGCGACCTCGAGAAGCTCACGGGCAAGCAGGTCCAGCTGAACATCCTCGAGGTCAAGAACCCCGAGACCGACGCTCAGCTGGTTGCCCAGGCCGTCGCCGAGCAGCTCTCCTCCCGCGTCTCCTTCCGCCGCGCCATGCGTAAGAGCATGCAGTCGTCGATGAAGGCCGGCGCCAAGGGCATCAAGATCCAGTGCGGTGGCCGCCTCGGCGGCGCCGAGATGTCCCGCTCGGAGTTCTACCGCGAGGGCCGTGTGCCCCTGCACACGCTCCGCGCGAACGTGGACTACGGCTTCTTCGAGGCCAAGACGACCTTCGGCCGCATCGGTGTGAAGGTCTGGATCTACAAGGGCGACGTCAAGAACATCGCCGAGGTCCGCGCCGAGAACGCCGCTGCCCGCGCCGGCAACCGCCCGGCCCGTGGTGGCACTGACCGCCCGGCCCGTGGTGGCCGCGGTGGTGAGCGTGGCGGTCGCGGTCGCAAGCCGCAGCAGGCTGCCGCTGCCGAGGCCCCCAAGGCCGAGGCTCCGGCTGCCGCTCCGGCTGAGAGCACCGGAACGGAGGCCTGACCGACATGCTGATCCCCCGTAGGGTCAAGCACCGCAAGCAGCACCACCCGAAGCGCCGTGGTCAGGCCAAGGGTGGTACGACGGTCGCATTCGGCGAGTACGGCATTCAGGCCCTCACGCCGGCGTACGTGACCAACCGCCAGATCGAGGCGGCCCGTATCGCGATGACCCGCCACATCAAGCGTGGCGGCAAGGTCTGGATCAACATCTACCCGGACCGCCCGCTGACGAAGAAGCCTGCCGAGACCCGCATGGGTTCCGGTAAGGGTTCTCCGGAGTGGTGGATCGCGAACGTGCACCCCGGTCGGGTCATGTTCGAGCTGTCCTACCCCAACGAGAAGATCGCCCGTGAGGCGCTGACTCGTGCGGCCCACAAGCTGCCGATGAAGTGCCGGATCGTCAAGCGCGAGGCAGGTGAAGCGTGATGTCG
The DNA here is from genome assembly GCF_042871645.1 of Streptomyces sp. NPDC005774. Lineage (NCBI taxonomy): Bacteria > Bacillati > Actinomycetota > Actinomycetes > Kitasatosporales > Streptomycetaceae > Streptomyces > Streptomyces sp. NPDC005774. Next base: position 186,483 of record NZ_JBIAIV010000001.1, read on the forward strand.
GCCGGTACCAAGGCGTCCGAGCTGCGCGAACTGGGTGACGAGGAGCTTCTGGCGAAGCTTCGCGAAGCCAAGGAAGAGCTGTTCAACCTCCGCTTCCAGGCGGCGACCGGACAGCTCGAGAACCACGGTCGGCTGAAGGCCGTCCGCAAGGACATCGCGCGGATCTACACCCTGATGCGCGAGCGCGAGCTGGGCATCGAAACGGTGGAGAACGCCTGATGAGCGAGAACAATGTGACTGAGACGAACACCGGGGCTCGGGGTTTCCGCAAGACCCGCGAGGGCATCGTCGTCGGCGACAAGATGGACAAGACCGTCGTCGTCGCCGTCGAGGACCGCAAGAAGCACGGGCTGTACGGGAAGGTCATCCGCAGCACGAGCAAGCTCCAGGCCCACGACGAGCAGAACTCGGCCGGCGTCGGCGACCGTGTCCTCCTGATGGAGACCCGGCCGATGTCCGCGACGAAGCGCTGGCGCATCGTCGAGGTCCTCGAGAAGGCCAAGTAGGTAGTTCCCGCAAGGGAATTCCGACAAGTACGCCTGCGAGGCACCCCTCGCAGGGCAGTTCCGCCAGGCTCCGGGGACCGTTCGCCCAAGTGGATGAGCGGCCCCCGGGGAACCGGCAGACAAACAGGAGACAGACGTGATCCAGCAGGAGTCGCGACTGCGCGTCGCCGACAACACGGGAGCGAAGGAAATCCTTTGCATCCGTGTACTCGGTGGCTCCGGTCGCCGCTACGCGGGCATCGGTGACGTGATCGTCGCCACCGTCAAGGACGCGATCCCCGGCGGCAACGTGAAGAAGGGTGACGTCATCAAGGCGGTCATCGTTCGCACCGTCAAGGAGCGCCGCCGTCCGGACGGCTCGTACATCCGCTTCGACGAGAACGCCGCCGTCATTCTGAAGAACGACGGCGACCCTCGTGGCACCCGTATCTTCGGCCCGGTCGGCCGAGAGCTGCGCGAGAAGAAGTTCATGAAGATCATCTCCCTCGCGCCGGAGGTGCTGTGAGCATGAAGATCAAGAAGGGTGACCTGGTCCAGGTCGTCACCGGCAAGGACAGGGGCAAGCAGGGCAAGGTCATTGCCGCTTACCCGCGCGAGGACCGTGTCCTGGTCGAGGGCGTCAACCGGGTCAAGAAGCACACCAAGGCCGCCCCGACCGCCGGCGGTTCGCAGGCCGGCGGGATCGTGACCACCGAGGCCCCGGTCCACGTCTCCAACGTCCAGCTGGTCGTGGAGAAGGACGGCAACAAGGTCGTCACGCGCGTCGGTTACCGCTTCGACGGCGAGGGCAACAAGATCCGCGTTGCCAAGCGGACGGGCGAGGACATCTGATGACGACCACCACCACTCCGCGTCTGAAGACGAAGTACCGCGAGGAGATCACGGGCAAGCTGCGTGAGCAGTTCTCCTACGAGAACGTCATGCAGGTTCCCGGCCTCGTCAAGATCGTGGTCAACATGGGTGTGGGCGACGCCGCCCGCGACTCGAAGTTGATGGACGGCGCCGTGCGCGACCTCACCACGATCACCGGTCAGAAGCCGGCCGTCACCAAGGCCCGCAAGTCCATCGCGCAGTTCAAGCTGCGTGAGGGTCAGCCGATCGGTGCCCACGTCACCCTCCGTGGCGACCGCATGTGGGAGTTCCTGGACCGCACCCTGTCGCTCGCGCTGCCGCGCATCCGCGACTTCCGCGGTCTGTCCCCCAAGCAGTTCGACGGCCGTGGCAACTACACCTTCGGTCTCACGGAGCAGGTCATGTTCCACGAGATCGACCAGGACAAGATCGACCGCGTCCGGGGTATGGACATCACCGTGGTCACCACGGCGACCAACGACGAAGAGGGCCGTGCCCTTCTCCGTCACCTCGGCTTCCCGTTCAAGGAGGCGTGAGCGAGATGGCGAAGAAAGCTCTCATCGCGAAGGCTGCTCGCAAGCCCAAGTTCGGAGTGCGCGGCTACACCCGCTGCCAGCGCTGCGGTCGTCCGCACTCCGTGTACCGCAAGTTCGGCCTGTGCCGCGTGTGCCTTCGTGAGATGGCTCACCGTGGCGAGCTGCCGGGCGTGACCAAGAGTTCCTGGTAATCCGGTAGTTCCGGACTCCCAGGGCTCTCGGTAAGCAAGGGGGACGGCAGGAGGCCCGCTCCGCATGGCTTAGGCTTGTGGGGTTGGGCACCTGCCGTGCCCGGACGCACGCGGGCCGCGCCCGCTAATGTTTGCTTACTACGCCGTAGGTCCACCGCGCCGCACCCGTCCCGTCTCGGATCGGGGAGAGGGATGGCGCACCAGGAAACCACGGCGAGAGAGGCCGAAGGCCAATTCATGACCATGACTGATCCGATCGCGGACATGCTGACTCGTCTGCGGAACGCGAACTCGGCGTACCACGACTCTGTGACGATGCCGGCATCCAAGATCAAGTCGCACATCGCGGAGATCCTCCAGCAGGAGGGCTTCATCACGGGCTGGAAGACCGAGGACGCCGAGGTCGGCAAGAACCTCGTCCTCGAGCTGAAGTTCGGCCCGAACCGTGAGCGCTCCATCGCGGGCATCAAGCGGATCTCCAAGCCCGGTCTCCGGGTGTACGCGAAGTCCACTTCCCTGCCGAAGGTGCTGGGCGGCCTCGGCGTGGCGATCATCTCCACGTCGTACGGGCTCCTCACCGACAAGCAGGCCGGCAAGAAGGGCGTGGGTGGGGAAGTCCTCGCCTACGTCTGGTAGCAGAAGGGAACGGAGGAAACAGCTATGTCGCGCATCGGCAAGCTCCCCATCGCGGTTCCCGCCGGCGTGGACGTCACCATCGACGGCCGCACGGTCGAGGTCAAGGGCCCGAAGGGCTCGCTGGCTCACACCGTCGTGGCGCCGATCGAGATCGCCAAGGGTGAGGACGGCGTGCTGAGCGTCACCCGCCCCAACGACGAGCGTCAGAACAAGGCCCTCCACGGCCTGTCCCGCACGCTGGTGGCGAACATGATCACCGGCGTGACCCAGGGTTACGTGAAGAAGCTCGAGATCAGCGGTGTCGGTTACCGCGTGCTCGCCAAGGGTTCGAACCTGGAGTTCTCTCTCGGTTACAGCCATTCGATTCTGGTCGAGGCCCCCGAGGGCATCACCTTCAAGGTGGAGTCCGCGACCCGTTTCTCGGTCGAGGGCATCGACAAGCAGAAGGTCGGCGAGGTTGCGGCGAACATCCGCAAGCTGCGCAAGCCCGACCCGTACAAGGCCAAGGGCGTCAAGTACGAGGGCGAAGTCATCCGGCGCAAGGTCGGAAAGGCGGGTAAGTAAGCCATGGCATACGGGCAGAAGATCCTCAAGGGCGACGCCTACAAGCGTGCTGCTATCAAGCGTCGTCACATCCGGATCCGCAAGAACGTCTCTGGTACCGCCGAGCGTCCCCGCCTGGTCGTGACCCGCTCCAACCGCCACATCGTGGCACAGGTGATCGACGACCTGAAGGGCCACACGCTGGCTTCGGCGTCCACGCTGGACGCATCGATCCGCGGTGGCGAGGCCGACAAGTCCTCGCAGGCCAAGCAGGTCGGTGCCCTGGTCGCGGAGCGCGCCAAGGCCGCCGGTGTCGAGGCTGTCGTATTCGACCGCGGTGGCAACCAGTACGCGGGGCGCATCGCCGCCCTGGCGGACGCCGCCCGCGAAGCCGGACTCAAGTTCTGAGTCGGTTCCGTAGCTAGCGGAAACAGAGAGAGGTAATTCCAATGGCTGGACCCCAGCGCCGCGGTGGCGGTGCCGGTGGCGGCGAGCGGCGGGACCGGAAGGGCCGTGACGGTGGCGCATCTGCCGCCGAGAAGACCGCATACGTTGAGCGCGTCGTCGCGATCAACCGTGTCGCCAAGGTTGTGAAGGGTGGTCGTCGCTTCAGCTTCACCGCGCTGGTCGTGGTGGGCGACGGTGACGGCACCGTGGGTGTCGGATACGGCAAGGCCAAGGAGGTGCCGGCCGCCATCGCCAAGGGCGTTGAGGAGGCCAAGAAGCACTTCTTCAAGGTCCCCCGCATCCAGGGCACCATCCCGCACCCGATCCAGGGTGAGAAGGCTGCCGGCGTCGTGCTGCTCAAGCCCGCGTCCCCGGGTACCGGCGTGATCGCCGGTGGTCCGGTGCGTGCCGTGCTCGAGTGCGCCGGTATCCACGACATCCTGTCGAAGTCGCTCGGCTCCGACAACCAGATCAACATCGTGCACGCGACCGTGGCGGCCCTCAAGGGCCTGCAGCGCCCCGAGGAGGTCGCGGCCCGCCGCGGCCTGCCGCTCGAGGACGTCGCTCCCGCGGCTCTCCTGCGTGCACGTGCCGGGGCGGGTGCGTAATCATGGCGCAGCTCAGGATTACGCAGGTCAAGTCCTACATCGGCAGCAAGCAGAACCACCGTGACACCCTGCGTTCGCTGGGCCTGAAGAGGCTCAACGACGTGGTCGTCAAGGAGGATCGTCCCGAGTTCCGCGGAATGGTGCACACCGTCCGCCACCTCGTGACGGTCGAGGAGGTCGACTGATCATGGCGGAGCAGAACCCGCTCAAGATCCACAACCTCCGTCCCGCCCCGGGCGCCAAGACCGCCAAGACCCGTGTGGGTCGTGGTGAGGCGTCGAAGGGTAAGACGGCCGGTCGTGGTACGAAGGGCACCAAGGCCCGTTACCAGGTTCCGGAGCGCTTCGAGGGTGGCCAGATGCCCCTTCACATGCGTCTCCCGAAGCTGAAGGGCTTCAAGAACCCGTTCAAGACCGAGTTCCAGGTCGTGAACCTCGACAAGCTGGCCACGCTCTACCCCGAGGGTGGCGAGGTCACCGTCGAGGGTCTGGTGGCCAAGGGGGCCGTTCGCAAGAACAGCCTCGTCAAGGTCCTCGGCCAGGGCGAGATCTCCGTGGCACTGCAGGTGACGGTCGATTCCGTCTCCGGCTCCGCCAAGGAGAAGATCACCGCCGCCGGCGGTACCGTCACCGAGCTCGTCTGAATCAGTCAGGCGTGCCGATGACTTGAGCGATCCCGACCGGGGATACCCCACATATGGGGTATCCCCGGTTGGTCGTTCCTAGGGCGGTGGTCTCGCCGGTAAGGTGGCCTGCACTGCCCACTTTCCCCGGGCGCCCCACACGGGCACTTTGGGCGAAGGTTGACCGTTACGTATTCGTCGAACCTCAAGACCATCACCCTTGACGCGGTTGCGCGGGGGTCGCAGGAGGCACCGTGCTCACCGCGTTCGCCCGGGCGTTCAAGACGCCCGACCTGCGCAAGAAACTGCTGTTCACGCTCGGAATCATCGTGGTGTACCGGATCGGTACGAACGTGCCGGTTCCCGGTGTCGATTACCGGAACGTGCAGACCTGTATCGACGCGGCCCAGGCGAACCAGGGCCTGTTCGGTCTGGTCAACATGTTCAGCGGCGGCGCGCTGCTGCAGATCACGGTCTTCGCACTGGGCATCATGCCGTACATCACGGCGAGCATCATTCTGCAGCTGCTGACCGTGGTGATCCCGCGGCTGGAGGCCCTGAAGAAGGAGGGCCAGGCCGGTACCGCCAAGATCACGCAGTACACCCGATACCTGACGATTGCCCTCGCCATCCTGCAGGGCACCGGCCTGGTGGCCACCGCCCGCAGCGGCGCCCTCTTCCAGGGCTGCCCGGTGGCGAGCGAGATCGTCCCCGACCAGTCGATGTTCGTGACCATCACCATGGTCATCACGATGACCGCCGGTACGGCCGCTGTGATGTGGCTCGGTGAGCTGATCACCGACCGCGGCATCGGCAACGGAATGTCGATGCTGATGTTCATCTCGATCGCCGCCACCTTCCCCTCCGCCCTGTGGGCCATCAAGGAGCAGGGCACCCTGGCGGACGGCTGGATCGAGTTCGGCACGGTCCTGATCGTCGGCCTGGCCATGGTCGGCCTGGTCGTCTTCGTCGAGCAGGCGCAGCGCCGGATTCCCGTGCAGTATGCGAAGCGCATGATCGGCCGCCGTTCCTACGGCGGTACGTCCACCTACATCCCCCTCAAGGTGAACCAGGCGGGTGTCATCCCCGTCATCTTCGCCTCGTCGCTGCTCTACATCCCGGCGCTGATCGTCCAGTTCTCCAGCTCCACCGCGGGCTGGGCGACGTGGGTCACGAAGAACCTGGCCGATACCGGCGCCACGGCGCACATCATTCTGTACTTCTTCTTGATCGTATTCTTCGCATTCTTCTATGTGGCGATTACCTTCAACCCCGAAGAAGTCGCTGACAACATGAAGAAGTATGGTGGTTTCATCCCGGGCATCCGGGCTGGCCGACCGACCGCTGAGTACCTGAGTTACGTACTCAACCGGATCACCTGGCCGGGTTCGCTGTACTTGGGCCTGATCGCTCTCGTGCCGACGATGGCGTTGGCCGGTTTCGGGGCAAACCAGAACTTCCCGTTCGGCGGGACCAGCATCCTCATCATCGTGGGTGTCGGTCTCGAGACGGTGAGGCAGATCGAGAGCCAGCTCCAGCAGCGCAATTACGAAGGGTTCCTCCGCTGATGCGAATCGTCCTCGTCGGGCCGCCCGGTGCTGGGAAAGGCACGCAGGCCACCCGCCTAGCCGAGAAGCTGAGCATCCCCCACATCTCCACCGGCGACCTGTTCCGAGCCAACATCAGTCGGCAGACCGAGCTGGGCAAGCTCGCGAAGTCCTATATGGACGCGGGCAACCTGGTACCGGACGAGGTCACCATCGCCATGGCGAAGGACCGCATGGAACAGCCGGACGCCGAAGCCGGCTTCCTGCTGGACGGCTTCCCGAGGAACGTCTCCCAGGCCGAGGCCCTGGACGAGCTGCTGGAGACCGAGGGCATCACGCTGGACGCGGTCCTGGACCTGGAGGCCCCCGAGGCCGAGGTGGTCAAGCGGATCGCCGGACGGCGGGTCTGCCGCAAAGACTCCAGTCACGTCTTCCACGTGACGTACAGCAAGCCGGTCAAAGAAGGCGTCTGCGACCTCTGCGGCGGCGAGCTGTACCAGCGTGACGACGACTCCGAGGAGACGGTGCGCACCCGGCTGGAGGTCTACCACACGCAGACCGAGCCGATCATCGACTACTACAAGGCCCAGGGCCTCGTAGTGACGATCGGGGCGATGGGCCCGGTGGACCAAGTCACCGTGCGCGCGCTGGAGGCGCTCAAGCAGGACCAGTAGCTGTGCCCGTCCGGCCGCGGTTCCCTGCGGGGAGCCGCGGCCGACGTGTGTGCGGGGGGAAGCGGGCGCGAATGCCGTCCCCCGTATCGTTGACGGTGTCCGTACTCTCTCCGGTCCAGAAAGGCCGTCGTCCTCATGGTGCAGATCAAGACCCCCGAGCAGATCGCCACGATGCGTGAGGCGGGACTGGTGGTCGCTGCCATCCACGCGGCCACCCGCGAGGCGGCCGTGCCCGGGGCCACGACGAAGGATCTGGACCAGGTCGCCCGCAAGGTGCTCGCGGAGCACAACGCGAAGCCGAACTTCCTCGGCTACGGCGGCTTCCCCGCGACGATCTGCACCTCCGTCAACGAGGTCGTCGTCCACGGCATCCCCTCCGACGAGGTCGTCCTCAAGGACGGGGACGTCATCTCCATCGACTGCGGTGCCGTCATCGACGGCTGGCACGGTGACGCGGCCTACACGGCCTTCGTCGGGTCCGGGCACGCGCCGGAGCTGGTCGAGCTGTCCCGGGTGACCGAGGAATCGATGTGGGCCGGCATCGCGGCCATGAAGCAGGGCAACCGGCTGGTCGACGTCTCCCGCGCCATCGAGACCTACATCCGCCGGCAGCCGAAGCCCGGCGGCGGACGCTACGGGATCATCGAGGACTACGGCGGCCACGGCATCGGCACCGAGATGCACATGGACCCGCATCTGCTGAACTACGTCGAACGCCGCCGGGGCAAGGGGCCCAAGCTGGTCCCGGGTTTCTGCCTGGCCATCGAACCGATGGTCTCCCTGGGCACGGCGAAGACGCAGGTGCTGGAGGACGACTGGACCGTCATCACGACGGACGGGACCTGGTCCTCGCACTGGGAGCACTCCGTGGCGGTGACGGAGGCGGGCCCGCTGGTGCTGACGGCCCCGGACGGCGGGAAGGCGAAGCTGGCCGAGTACGGGATCACGGCGGCGCCGGATCCGCTCGCCTGACGGCGGCCCTCGCTTGACGGCGGCCCTCGCCTGACGGCGGCCCTCGCTTGACGGCGGCCCTCGCCGCGACCGCCGGCCGGCCGGACGTCATGACGACGGACGGGCCCCGGTCCTCGAGCGGGGAGCACTCCGTCGCGGTGCCGGAGGCCGGCCGAGGCTCGCCGGGCACAGGATCACGTCCGCGCCGCGCCGGATGCGCCGCGATGGGTCCGCCGCGCCGGATCCGCCGGGATGGGTCCGGTGCTCGCGGAAGCCGGCGGGTTAAGGATCTCGTGGGTGGGGCAGACTTTCCCGATTCGTCTTTCCGGGGGCCCCTGACGTAGACTGACTCGTCGGCTCTTGTGCACCCGCATGTCTGCATACACGTCATGCACACACGGTGCGCGGCAGAGCCGATCAAGGTAGTCGATTCGAAGGGCGAAGCGTGGCCAAGAAGCAAGGTGCCATCGAGATCGAGGGCACTGTCGTCGAGTCTCTTCCGAACGCCATGTTCAAGGTCGAGCTCCAGAACGGCCACCAGGTTCTGGCACACATCAGCGGCAAGATGCGTATGCACTACATCCGCATCCTCCCTGACGACCGGGTCGTGGTGGAGCTCTCTCCGTACGACCTGACCCGTGGCCGGATCGTCTACCGGTACAAGTGAGCAAGTAGATCTTGCCCCCTCTCCCTGTGATGCGGGGGCACTGAGCCCGGAGAACTTCAATCCCATGAAGGTCAAGCCGAGCGTCAAGAAGATCTGCGACAAGTGCAGGGTGATCCGCCGTCACGGCCGGGTCATGGTCATCTGCGACAACCCGCGCCACAAGCAGCGCCAGGGCTGAACCGCACGATCCACCCTCTGCGACTTTCCGCAGAACTTCGCGCGACGCGAGCAACACATGTTCATACGCAGAGCCCGAGCCCTCCGGCTCGACACCCCCGGCTCGGAGGCTGGGGACCCAGTCCGTACCAAATCGCCACAGCAGGCGAGGACGGCGGCTGGGGGACGGTTCTGCGGAAGACCTCCGACAACAAACTGGAGCCATTGAATGGCACGCGTTTCCGGTGTTGACATCCCGCGCGAAAAGCGCGTGGAGATCGCCCTCACCTACGTGTTCGGCATCGGCCGAACGCTCTCGCAGCAGACGCTGGCCGCTGTCGGCGTCGACCCGAACACCCGCGTTCGCGACCTCTCCGAGGAGCAGCTCGTCGCGATCCGTGAGTTCGTGGACAACAACATCAAGACCGAGGGTGACCTCCGCCGCGAGGTCCAGGCCGACATCCGCCGCAAGGTCGAGATCGGCACCTACCAGGGTCTGCGGCACCGTCGCGGTCTGCCCGTCCGCGGTCAGCGCACCAGTACCAACGCGCGTACCCGCAAGGGCCCGCGTCGCGCCATCGCCGGCAAGAAGAAGCCGGGCAAGAAGTAGTCCGCAGCGGACACCTGTCCACGGTCTTCGCTGAAGGACCGACCACCTCCCGTAGGAGTTAGTAGATGCCCCCCAAGGGACGTCAGGGCGCTGCCAAGAAGGTGCGCCGCAAGGAAAAGAAGAACGTCGCTCACGGCCACGCGCACATCAAGAGCACGTTCAACAACACGATCGTCTCCATCACGGACCCGTCCGGCAACGTGATCTCCTGGGCCTCCGCCGGCCACGTCGGCTTCAAGGGCTCCCGGAAGTCCACGCCGTTCGCCGCGCAGATGGCCGCCGAGTCGGCTGCCCGCCGCGCCCAGGAGCACGGCATGCGCAAGGTCGACGTGTTCGTCAAGGGCCCGGGTTCCGGTCGTGAGACCGCCATCCGTTCGCTCCAGGCGACCGGTCTCGAGGTCGGCTCCATTCAGGACGTCACCCCGACCCCGCACAACGGCTGCCGCCCGCCGAAGCGTCGCCGCGTCTGAGTCGACGGTGTCGGTGGTCGGCCTCCGGCTGGGGGTGCGGGGGTCGTCCCCCGCGGTGTCGCAGCACGGCTGCCGCCCGCCGAAGCGTCGCCGCGTCTGAGCCTTTGGCTCGAACGCCACGCAGGCAGTGATTTTTCGGGCGGTACGCTCCGTATACGGACCGTACCGCCCGTACCCTTGCAATGCCCGCACTTTTCACCGGGTGCGGTTTCCGTCGGACGTCAAATAGCGGGCGTCCACGAAAGAAGGATCCACACATGCTGATCGCTCAGCGTCCCTCGTTGACCGAAGAGGTCGTCGACGAGTTCCGGTCCCGGTTCGTGATCGAGCCGCTGGAGCCGGGCTTCGGCTACACCCTCGGCAACTCCCTCCGCCGCACCCTCCTGTCGTCGATCCCCGGCGCTGCTGTCACCAGCATCCGCATCGACGGTGTCCTGCACGAGTTCACCACCGTGCCGGGTGTCAAGGAGGACGTCACCGACCTGATCCTCAACATCAAGCAGCTGGTCGTCTCCTCCGAGCACGACGAGCCCGTGGTGATGTACCTGCGCAAGCAGGGCCCGGGTCAGGTCACCGCCGCCGACATCGCGCCCCCGGCCGGTGTCGAGGTGCACAACCCCGACCTCGTCCTCGCCACGCTCAACGGCAAGGGCAAGCTGGAGATGGAGCTGACCGTCGAGCGCGGTCGCGGCTACGTCTCCGCCGTGCAGAACAAGCAGGTGGGCCAGGAGATCGGCCGTATCCCGGTCGACTCCATCTACAGCCCCGTGCTGAAGGTCACGTACAAGGTCGAGGCGACCCGTGTCGAGCAGCGCACCGACTTCGACAAGCTGATCGTCGACGTCGAGACCAAGCAGGCCATGCGTCCGCGTGACGCCATGGCGTCGGCCGGTAAGACCCTGGTCGAGCTGTTCGGTCTGGCCCGCGAGCTCAACATCGACGCCGAGGGCATCGACATGGGCCCGTCCCCGACGGACGCCGCTCTCGCCGCCGATCTGGCGCTGCCGATCGAGGAGCTGGAGCTCACGGTCCGCTCGTACAACTGCCTCAAGCGTGAGGGCATCCACTCCGTGGGTGAGCTCGTCGCCCGCTCCGAGGCCGACCTCCTCGACATTCGCAACTTCGGTGCGAAGTCGATCGACGAGGTCAAGGCGAAGCTGGCCGGCATGAGCCTGGCTCTGAAAGACAGCCCGCCCGGATTCGACCCCACCGCGGCCGCGGACGCGTTCGGCGCGGACGACGACGCGGACGCCGGGTTCGTCGAGACCGAGCAGTACTGAGCCCTTTCCGGGGCTTCCCTTCGGGGGCGCCCCGGATCTCCGACAGGCGACCGCCTGCTCGGATACTGACCCCGGTACCTGATACGGCCGGGGCAGACACCTAGGAGAGACACCATGCCGAAGCCTGCCAAGGGTACCCGTATGGGCGGCAGCGCCGCGCACCAGAAGCAGCTCCTCGCGAACCTCGCGAAGGCGCTCTTCGAGCACGGCCGGATCACCACCACCGAGTCGAAGGCGCGCAAGCTGCGTCCGTACGCCGAGCGTCTGGTCACCAAGGCGAAGAAGGGCGACCTTCACAACCGCCGTCAGGTGCTCCAGGTCATCACGGACAAGAGCATCGTGCACACGCTCTTCACCGAGATCGGCCCGCGGTACGAGAACCGGCCGGGTGGCTACACCCGTATCACCAAGATCGGTAACCGTCGTGGCGACAACGCGCCCATGGCCGTCATCGAGCTGGTCGAGGCCCTGACGGTCGCCCAGGAGGCCACCGGTGAGGCCGAGGCCGCGACCCAGCGCGCGGTCAAGGAAGACGCCCTCAAGAAGGACGCGGCCGTCGAGGACGCGAAGCCCGAGGACGCGAAGCCCGAGGACGACGCCAAGGACGAGGCCGCCGAGGCCCCGGCCGAGGAGTCCAAGGACGCCTGAGGCACTGTCTCGCCGAAGCGGGTCCGCCCTTCCCGGGGCGGGCCCGTTTTCGTATGCCTGAGAGGATCTGTACGTGAGTGACGAAGCGCAGCCCGGACACGTCCGTATCCGCCTGGATCTCTCCTACGACGGGACCGAGTTCTCCGGCTGGGCCAAGCAGGCCGGGGGCAGGCGGACCGTGCAGGGGGAGATCGAGGACGCCCTGCGGACCGTCACGCGGTCCGGGGGGACGACGTACGAACTGACCGTGGCCGGACGGACCGACGCCGGGGTGCACGCCCGCGGGCAGGTGGCCCATGTCGACCTCCCCGCCGAACTGTGGGAGCAGCACCGGGAGAAGCTGCTCAAGCGGCTCGCGGGGCGGCTGGCCCGCGATGTGCGGATCTGGTCCCTCGCCGAGGCCCCGGCGGGGTTCAACGCCCGCTTCTCCGCGGTCTGGCGGCGTTACGCGTACCGCGTCACCGACCACCCCGGCGGGGTGGACCCGCTGCTGCGCGGCCATGTGCTGTGGCACGACTGGCCGCTCGACGTCGACGCCATGAACGAGGCGGCGGGCCGGCTGCTGGGGGAGCACGACTTCGCCGCGTACTGCAAGCGGCGGGAGGGCGCGACGACCATCCGTACGCTCCAGGAGCTGAGCCTGGTGCGTGGCGCGGACGGGGTGATCACGGCGAGGGTCCGGGCCGACGCCTTCTGCCACAACATGGTGCGCTCGCTGATCGGGGCGCTGCTGTTCGTCGGCGACGGCCACCGCGCGCCCGACTGGCCGGGCAAGGTGCTGGCGGCGGGCGTACGGGACTCGGCGGTGCACGTGGTGCGTCCGCACGGGCTGACCCTGGAGGAGGTCGGCTATCCGTCCGACGATCTCCTGGCCGCACGCTCCAAGGAGGCCCGCAACAAGCGGTCGCTGCCGGCTCAGCCGGCCCGGTGCTGCTGATCCCGGGCGCGGCCCGGCTCTCCGCCCGACTTCCTACCCGGCTCCCCGCTCCGCTCCTTCCTCCGCCCACGTCGTGAGCAGTCCGGGCAGGGCGTCCACGAGCCCCCTGGCGACCTCCTGGAGCAGCGTGGAGCGGTTGTGAGGCGCTGAGGGCACGAAGCACGAAGCACGAAGCACGAAGCGCGAAGCACCGAGCCGGGCCCGGCTCGGTGCTTCGTCGTCCAAGAAGTGCGTTCGGCCGTCGTCACTCCTCCGCGGCGGCCGAGGCCTGGGCCTCGCCGCGGCGGCGGATCTGACGGAAGGTGAACTCGGCGAGGTCGTTGCCGGTGGCGAAGACGGCCTTGTCCTTCTCCGTCACGTTCTTGGCGGCGGTGAAGCCGGAGAGGGTGAAGTAGGCGTAGCGGCCGTAGGAGTTGGTGGTCGAGCGGCAGACCGCGCCGTCGCAGAACTCCTTCACACCGCCGCCCGCGAGGGACTTGATGATGCTCTTGGCGTCGGCCTGCTGCTTGGCCTTGGCGGCCTGGGCCTCGGTGTCGAAGACGGCCACGCCCACCGTCACCGCGATGTCGTCCTTGGTGTAGGTGACCCGGAGCAGGCGGCTGCAGCCGTTGTCCGTGAGGACCTTGGGCAGTGTGGCCTTGGCGGCCGAGGCGCAGTTGCGGGTGTCGGCCGTCGGCCCCTTCTTGTACACCGTGTCGCCCATGGTGAGCTGCGTGCCCGGGAAGAGGACGTCGGGGCCCAGCGGCGCCCGGTCCTTCTGCGCGCTGGAGACGAAGTCCTTCGGGTCCAGCGGCGGCGGCGCGCTCGTCGGGGCGAACGACGGGACCGTGCCGGTGGCGCTCGGCAGATCGGTGGCCGCCGGTAGCTGGGAGGACGGGTCGGAGGCCTGGTTGCTGCCGTTCGCGGAGACGACGGCCACCGCCACGGCCGTGCCTATCGCGACGGTGGCGATCGCGCCGCCGCCGATGAACAGCAGCCGCCGTCGCTTGTGACGTGTCTCGGACGCCTCGGCGAGCGCGGCCCAGTCCGGTGACTGGCCGCTGCCGCCCCCGCTGCTCCAGGGCTGCTGAGACTGCGGTTTCCAGGGATCCCACTGCGAAGGAGGTCCCCCCTGCCCATAACTCATGGGGCGCATCTTAGACGGGGCGCGGGGTGCACCGGCCCGCCCCGACCCCGTGCACGGTCCATGCCGTTGCCACCGCCCGGTGGGCAAAAGCGACAACTCCGGGTGGTTGGTGCGAGGCGCGCGGGGAAGGCCCCGATATGTGGGAGGGGGAGGCCCCGACGCGTGAGAGAGGGACAGGCCCGGCGAACGGGAGAGGGACGGGTGGTGGCGAGCCCCTGTAGAGTCGGTGTAGCCCATATCCGGTGGACTCGTTTTGACCCGTCCGGCCGAGCATGGGTATTCTGCATGTTTGTTATGTGTATTGGCTTGCTCATTCTCACGTGAGGGGCCCTTACACCGGTCCACCGGGCCGATGACCAGCGACCTGCACGCGGTATGCGTCACCGCGGTGCGGTCAGGGCTGTCGTGATCGTCTTCGGTGACCATGTCAGGACCACTCACTGAAGAAGCGAAGGCTACGAACCGTGCGTACGTACAGCCCCAAGCCCGGCGATGTGACGCGCCAGTGGCACGTCATCGACGCTCAGGACATTGTCCTGGGTCGTCTGGCCACCACTGCGGCCACCATCCTGCGCGGCAAGCACAAGCCGATCTACGCCCCTCACGTCGACACCGGTGACTTCGTCATCATCGTCAACGCCGAAAAGGTGCACCTCTCCGGCAACAAGCGGACCCAGAAGATGGCGTACCGCCACTCGGGCTACCCGGGCGGTCTGCGCTCGGTCAGCTACGACGAGCTGCTGACGAAGAACCCCGAGAAGGCCATCGAGAAGGCCGTCAAGGGCATGCTCCCCAAGAACACCCTGGGCCGTCAGATGCTGTCGAAGCTGAAGGTCTACTCGGGCGACCAGCACCCGCACGCTGCGCAGCAGCCGGTGCCGTTCGAGATCACCCAGGTCGCGCAGTAGTTCCGGCCACCCCCTAAGACTGAAGAGAATCTGAGGAGCATCGTGGCCGAGACCACTGCCGAGCAGCCGCTCGAAGAGACCGACACCGACATCGACGTCAACATCGACGTCGACAGCTACACCACCGAGTCCGAGGTGCCCGTCGAGGGCGAGTACACCTCGGAGTCGATGGCGTCCGCCTTCGGCGACCCGCAGCCGGCCGCCGGCCTGGGCCGTCGCAAGAACGCCATTGCCCGCGTCCGGATCGTCCCGGGCACCGGCAAGTGGAAGATCAACGGCCGCACCCTCGAGGACTACTTCCCGAACAAGGTGCACCAGCAGGAAGTGAACGAGCCCTTCAAGGTGCTCGAGCTCGAGGGCCGCTACGACGTCATCGCCCGCATCGCGGGTGGCGGTGTCTCCGGTCAGGCCGGTGCGCTCCGTCTCGGTGTCGCCCGTGCGCTGAACGAGGCGGACGTCGACAACAACCGCGGCGCGCTCAAGAAGGCCGGCTTCCTCCGCCGCGACGACCGCGCGGTCGAGCGCAAGAAGGCCGGTCTGAAGAAGGCCCGCAAGGCCCCGCAGTACAGCAAGCGCTGATTGCAGCTGCCCCTGCATGTACTCCGAACGCCCCGGCGGCACGCCACAGTGCCGCCGGGGCGTTCGTTTTCTCTCCCCTGCGGGCGTATAACGGCACAAGGCGCTCGACGGCTAATCTGATGGGGTGGCCCGGGAGTGCTTGCCTCGGAATGCGGAAACCGCACCCGCATCACGACCGTCGAACACCTCACCTGCGCCCATGGGCCGTGGCCTACGGGCCGAGGGGCATGCCCGGTGCTCGGTGCCCGGCGGGGCCGATGCCTGGCGGCCGGTGGGGCCGGTGCCCGGTGGCCGGATCCTCGGTCTTTGGTCCGCGGTCCGGCATCCCGCCCTCGCGACATCACGCTTGATACGACTTCCGGTACGGCATTTCGATACGGCATTTCGATACGGATTTCGATACTGACGCTTCTCAGGAGGACAAGTGGGACGACTCTTCGGCACGGACGGCGTGCGCGGTGTCGCCAACGGGGACCTGACGGCCGAGATGGCGCTGGGCCTCTCCGTGGCCGCCGCGCACGTACTGGCCGAGGCGGGCACGTTCGAGGGGCACCGGCCGACCGCCGTGGTCGGGCGTGACCCGCGGGCGTCCGGGGAGTTCCTGGAGGCCGCCATGGTCGCCGGGCTGGCCAGCGCCGGTGTGGACGTGCTGCGGGTCGGCGTGCTGCCGACGCCCGCCGTGGCGCATCTGACCGGAGCGCTCGGCGCCGACCTCGGCGTGATGCTGTCCGCGAGCCACAACGCCATGCCCGACAACGGCATCAAGTTCTTCGCGCGCGGCGGCCACAAGCTCGCCGACGAGCTGGAGAACCGGATCGAGTCCGTGTACGAGGAGCACCGCACCGGCGCCCCCTGGGACCGCCCGACCGGCGCCGGCGTGGGCCGCGTGCGGGACTACGAGGAAGGGCTCGACACGTACGTCGCCCACCTCGTCGGCGTCCTGCCGAACCGGCTGGACGGCCTGCGGATCGTCCTCGACGAGGCGCACGGCGCCGCTTTCCGGGTCTCGCCGGAGGCGTTCGCGCGGGCCGGGGCCGAGGTCGTCACCATCGGCACCCAGCCGGACGGGCTCAACATCAACGACGGCTGCGGCTCGACCCACCTGGAGCAGCTGAAGGCCGCGGTCGTCGAGCACGGGGCCGCCCTCGGTATCGCGCACGACGGCGACGCCGACCGCTGCCTGGCCGTCGACCACACCGGTGAAGAGGTGGACGGGGACCAGATCCTCGCCGTGCTCGCGCTGGCGATGCGGGAACGTTCCGCACTGCGCTCCGACACCGTCGTCGCGACCGTGATGTCCAACCTCGGGTTCAAGCTCGCCATGGAGCGCGAGGGCATCCACTTCGTGCAGACCGCGGTCGGCGACCGGTACGTGCTCGAACAGATGAAGAAGCAGGGCTACGCCCTCGGCGGCGAGCAGTCCGGCCACGTCATCGTCCTCGACCACGCCACGACCGGCGACGGCACGCTCACCGGCCTGCTGCTGGCCGCGCGCGTCGCCGAGACCGGGCGTCCACTGCGCGAACTGGCGTCGGTGATGGAGCGGCTGCCGCAGGTGCTCATCAACGTGCCCGACGTGGACAGGACCCGGGTGCAGACCTCCGGGGAGCTCGCGGCGGCCGTGACGGAGGCCGAGCGTGAGCTGGGTGAGACCGGCCGCGTGCTGCTCCGCCCCTCGGGCACCGAACCGCTGGTCCGCGTGATGGTGGAGGCCGCCGACATCGACCAGGCCCGCTCGGTCGCGGGACGCCTGGCGGACGTGGTGAAGTCGGCGCTGGGCTGACGGAGCGGGGGGCCGCTGCCTGGCAGTGCCGGTCCGGCTCCCACCGGTCCGGCTCCCACCGGTCCGGCTCCCACCGGGCGGTCACCCACCGGGCGGTCACCCACCGGGCGGGCGGCCGCGGGGCGGCGATGGTGATCGCCCCGCCCTCGGGCCGTGACCGGTGTCGGTGTTCCGCCCCGCGGTCACAGTTTGCGCAGGCTGAGGCGTTGGACCTTGTGGTCCGGGCCCTTGCGCAGGACGAGGGTGGCCCGGCCACGGGTGGGGGCGATGTTCTCCACCAGGTTGGGCCGGTTGATCGTCCGCCACATCGTGCCGGCGTAGTCGAGGGCCTCCTCCTCCGCGACCTGGGTGTACTGGCGGAAGTACGAGGAGGGGTCCTGGAACGCGGTCGCGCGCAGCTTGCGGAAGCGGTTGAGGTACCAGCGCTCGATGTCCTCGGTGCGGGCGTCCACGTACACGCTGAAGTCGAAGTAGTCGGCGAGCCCGACCCGGGTGCGCCCGTCCTTGCCGGGGAGCGCGGGCTGCAGCACGTTGAGTCCCTCGACGATGAGGATGTCCGGGCGGCGCACGGTGAGCAGTTCGCCCGGGACGATGTCGTAGATGAGGTGGGAGTAGACCGGGGCCGTCACCTCGTCCTTGCCGGCCTTGATGTCGGCGACGAAACGGGTGAGCGCGCGACGGTCGTACGACTCGGGGAAACCTTTCCGCGACATCAGGCCGCGCGCCTGGAGCTCTTTCGTCGGCAGCAGGAAGCCGTCCGTGGTGACCAGTTCGACGCGCGGGTGCTCGGGCCAGCGCGACAGCAGGGCCCGCAGCAGACGGGCGACCGTGGATTTCCCGACGGCGACGGAACCGGCGACCCCTATGACGAAGGGCGTGCCCGACTGGGATCCCTGCTCACCGAGGAAGGTGTTCAGCGCGCCCCGGAGCCCGTCGGTGGCGCCGACGTAGAGGTTGAGCAGCCGGGACAGCGGAAGGTAGATGTCCCGTACCTCGTCGAGGTCGATGACGTCCCCGAGCCCGCGCAGTTGTTCCACCTCGTCGGCGGACAGCGGCAGCGGCGTCTTGTGGCGCAGCGCGCTCCACTCCGCACGGGTGAGGTCGAGATAGGGAGTTGCCTCCGGCCGCTGCCGGTGGGCGCTCCGGGACGTCGAGGAGACCGGTGAGATCACAGTCCATTGTTAACGGAGTTTGAACGGGATGGTTCGTGGGCTGTGTCACGTGATGGAGGTCGACGAGCGGTAGGACATCTTCGTCGTACCGTCGGCGAATGCCTTCCGCCCCGCCTTCCGCCCCGCCTTCCAGGCGTCCCGGACCGGTTGCCGGCCCTGGAGCGCCGCATCTCGAAGCCCGGCGAGAAGGACTGGCCGGGCCGGGCCGGAACGGCAGGCGGGCAGAGCAAGATCACGTGGTTGTCACAGTTGCCCTACGAGTGATCTTCCGATGATCACTCGTGAAGGGGTTGCGTCTATATTTCGCGCACTGTGCCGCGGAGTCCTCCGCGCCTTCGAAGAAAGAGTTTTCCCACGTGAGAACCACCGCCGTCCGCCGTTCCGCTCTCGCCGCGTCCGTCGCCGCACTCGCCCTGCTCGCCACCGCCTGTGGCGGCTCCGACGACAGCGACAGCGGCAAGGGCGACGAGGGCAAGGCCGACTCCTCCGCCGCCGCGCCCGCGGCCGGAGCGCTGACCGCGGCCGAGCTGGAGAAGGCCGGGCTGGTCCAGGCCGACGTCGAGGACGGCAAGGTCGTCACGAAGGTGCCCGCGACGGACGACCTGAGCGCCGACAAGGTCAAGGCGGACGACGAGGCGTGCCAGACCCTCGCCAACCTGCAGGCCGCGGTCCCGGTCGGCTCGCCCGCCGCCACCGTCAAGCGGTCCTGGACCGGTGAGGCGAAGAAGCCCGCCGAGGGTACGGACCCGGAGGAGGCCATGGCCGCCGTCCTCGACGTGGACAAGGTCCTCGTCACGCTCGCCTCCTACGAGGACGGCGGCGCCGAGCAGGTCATGAAGGACGTCGACGCCGCCGTCGAGAAGTGCGCCGGGGGCTTCACCGCCACCGCCGCCGGCGAAAAGCTCAAGTTCCTGAAGGCCGCCAAGGCCGAGGGGCCGAAGGGCGCCGACGAGTCCGTCGAGATCACCGTGACGATGGCCGCCGACGAGGGCGTCGAGGCGCCCGTCAAGATCGTCGTCGCGCGCACCGGCGCCACCGTCACCGGTTTCTCGGCGATCAACTTCGGTGCGATCGTCGCCGGCGAGAAGGTCCCCTTCCCGACGCAGATCTCCGACGCCCAGCTCGCCAAGCTCGGCTGACGCACCCCTCCGTTCCCACCGGTGCCTCGCGCACCGGTGGGAATTTCCGATTCCGGGCACGCGGCAGCCCTGTCCGGCGCCTGACGGATCGTAGGCTGCCGGGCATGTGCGGAATCGTGGGATACGTGGGGCCGCAGTCGGCGCTGGACGTCGTGACGGCCGGACTGAAACGGCTGGAGTACCGGGGCTACGACTCGGCGGGCGTGGCCGTCCTCGCGGACGGCGGGCTCGCCACGGCGAAACGGGCCGGGAAACTGGTCAACCTGGAGAAGGAACTGGCCGCCCGGCCGCTGCCCACCGGGGCGACCGGCATCGGCCACACCCGCTGGGCCACGCACGGCGGCCCCACCGACGCCAACGCCCACCCGCATCTCGACGACGCGGGCCGGGTCGCCGTCGTCCACAACGGCATCATCGAGAACTTCGCCGGACTGCGGGCCGAACTGGCCGGGCGCGGCCACGACCTGGTCTCCGAGACGGACACCGAGGTCGTCGCCCACCTGCTCGCCGAGGAGTTCTCCTCCTGCGCCGACCTCGCCGAGGCGATGCGCCTGGTCTGCAAGCGGCTGCTCGGCGCCTTCACCCTGGTCGCCGTCCACGCGGACGCGCCGGACGTGGTCGTCGGCGCGCGCCGCAACTCGCCGCTCGTGGTGGGCGTCGGCGAGGGCGAGTCGTTCCTCGCCTCGGACGTCACCGCGTTCATCGAGCACACCCGCTCCGCGATCGAACTGGGCCAGGACCAGGTGGTCGAACTGCGCCGCGACAAGGTCACGGTGACCGGTTTCGACGGCGTACCGGCGGACGTCCGCTCGTACCACATCGACTGGGACGCGTCGGCCGCGGAGAAGGGCGGCTACACCTCCTTCATGCTCAAGGAGATCGCCGAGCAGCCCAGGGCGGTCGCCGACACCCTGCTGGGCCGCATCGACGGCTCCGGAGCCCTGTCCCTGGACGAGGTGCGCATCCCCCCGAAGGCGCTGCGCGAGGTCGACAAGGTCGTCATCGTCGCCTGCGGTACGGCCTTCCACGCCGGGCTGATCGCCAAGTACGCCATCGAGCACTGGACGCGGATCCCCTGCGAGGTCGAGCTGGCGAGCGAGTTCCGCTACCGCGATCCGATCCTCGACCCGCAGACCCTCGTCATCGCCATCTCCCAGTCCGGCGAGACCATGGACACCCTGATGGCCCTGCGGCACGCGCGCGAACAGGGCGCCCGCGTCCTCGCCATCTGCAACACCAACGGCTCGACCGTCCCCCGCGAGTCCGACGCCGTCCTCTACACCCACGCCGGCCCCGAGGTCGCCGTCGCCTCGACCAAGGCCTTCCTGACCCAACTGGTCGCCTGCTACCTGGTCGCCCTGTACCTCGCCCAGATCCGCGGCGCGAAGTACGCCGACGAGATCCGCACGGTCGTCCGGGACCTGACCTCCGTCGCCCGCTCGGTGGAACGGGTCCTGGAGACCATGGAGCCCGTACGGGAACTCGCCCGCACTCTCGCCCACAAGAACACCGTGCTGTTCCTGGGCCGGCACGTCGGCTACCCGGTCGCCCTGGAGGGCGCGCTCAAGCTCAAGGAGCTCGCCTACATGCACGCGGAGGGCTTCGCCGCGGGCGAGCTGAAACACGGCCCGATCGCCCTCATCGAGGACGACCTGCCGGTCGTCGTGGTCGTCCCGTCACCGCGCGGCCGCTCCGTCCTCCACGGCAAGATGGTCTCCAACATCCAGGAGATCCGTGCCCGCGGCGCCCGCACCATCGTCATCGCCGAGGAGGGCGACGACGAGGTCGTCCCCTACGCCGACCACCTGATCCACGTCCCGGCCACCCCCACGCTGTTGCAGCCACTGGTGACGACGGTGCCGCTCCAGGTCTTCGCCTGCGAACTGGCCACGGCCCGCGGCAACGAGGTGGACCAGCCCCGCAACCTGGCGAAGTCGGTCACGGTGGAGTGACGCCGGAGCCCGCTCGGAAGCCTGGTGGAGGCCGGGGACCGGGACGTGTGAGCATTCTGGGCGGTCATTGCCCATACGCTGCTCGTTCGAGCGGTCATGCGGCATCCGCTTGCTGGCTGCTCACGCTCTTCGGGTAGGGCACCTGCTGTCGGTCCGAGGCCTTCGCGTTCGCGAGCCCGGCGGGCGGGAGGACTGCGCACCGAGTCGATGCGGACCCGGCTTGCCCTGAGTGTCCCCCTGAAGCGTTGGCGCCCTTCGGCCGGTCGGTGGATGAGGAACGGAGGAAGGGCGTGGGCTGCCACGGGGCCACGGGGCCGGCAACTCGGTGGAACGAGCCGTCGAGCAGAGGACATGCGCTGAAACTCGCTGCCCCGCCGACACGGTGCCGTGCCAGAATCCAGCGCATGCCAGTTCGATACCCGCGCCCCTTACGCCCTGGTGACCGCGTCGGAGTCACCTCTCCGTCCAGCGGAGTCGACGAAAAGCTCCGCGAGCGCCTCCGCGTGGCCGTCCGCGACGTGGAGGCACGCGGATTCGAGGTGGTCCTCGGACAGTGCATGGACGGCTCGGGACATGTCAGTGCTCCCGCCGCCGCGCGCGCGGACGAACTGATGTCACTGCTGACCGACCCCGACGTCGGTGCTGTGGTGCCGCCGTGGGGCGGGGAGTTGGCGATCGACCTCCTGCCGCTGCTCGACTGGGACCGACTACGCGTCGCCGAACCGACCTGGCTCGTGGGCTTCTCCGACCTGTCGACCGTCATCACCCCGCTGACCCTCCTCACCGGGACCGCGACCGTTCACGGCAACAACCTCATGGACACTCCCTACCGAACTCCCGACGGGCTGGTCTCCTGGCTCGACATCGTCAGCGCACCACGGGGACACCGGTTCACTCAGATCCCGCCCGGCCGCCACAGATCCACCGGCTGGGACGACTACGCCGTCCAGCCCGAGGTACGGGAACACGCACTCGATGCCCCTGGTGCATGGACACGGCTGGACGGAAGCGGAGATCTGGAAGTCGAGGGCCGCCTGATAGGGGGCTGCATCGAGACACTGTGCAACCTCACCGGGACCGGCTATCTCGACGTGTCCGGCTTCGCACGGACCGAGGCCGCGGGCGGGCTGCTGGTGTATGTGGAGGCCGCCGGCGACGATGCCTTCACCATCTGCCGGAACCTGCACGGTATGCGGCTGGCCGGCTTCTTCGACGCGGCGAACGCGGTGCTCGTCGGGCGGACCTCGGCACCGGGCGCCCCCTCACTGTCCCAGCATCAGGCCGTGCTGGACGCGCTCGGCCCGTTGAACGTGCCGATCATCGCCGACGTCGAGTGCGGTCACGTCCCGCCGTACATGCCGATCGTCAATGGGGCGCACGGCCGCCTGGTCCACACGGCAATGCGGAGCGAACTCACCCAGACCTTGGTCTGACACACCGGTTCGCCCCTCACCGCCCATGAGTCAGCGGTAGCGGAGCGCACGGGGCACCTGGTTACCGCCGTCCGTATGGTCCGGGGGCGAGACGGCGCTGTCGAGCGTGAGCCCGTTCAGGAAGCGGAGGCCTTTGAGGTCCCCGTGGCATTCGATGAGGACGGTGTGGCTCATGAGCCGGTGCTTCTGCTTTCCCTGTGTTCCTGCGCGCGGTTGCTGACGCACCGTAGGGCCCGACGCCGACAGGGTGCCGATGCGTCGGGAGGGTGAACCGGCAGAGGTGGGGAGAGGAGCGGGAACCCGCCCGACGTCCGTGCTGGGGTGCGGGCTCGTAAGGTGCTGCGCATGAGCATTATCGGAGTCGGGATCGACGTGGCCGAGATCGAGCGGTTCGCGGCATCGTTGGAGCGGACGCCCGGCCTCGCGCGGCGGCTGTTCGTGGACAGCGAGTTGCTGTTGCCCGGTGGGGAACGGCGGGGGATCGCCTCGCTGGCGGCGCGGTTCGCCGCCAAGGAGGCGCTGGCCAAGGCGCTCGGCGCGCCCGGCGGCCTGTACTGGACCGATGCCGAGGTGTACTGCGAGGACAGCGGGCAGCCGCGGCTGCGAGTGAAGGGGACGGTGGCGGCGCGGGCCGAGGAGCTGGGGGTGCGGTCGTGGCACATCTCGCTCAGCCATGATGCGGGTGTGGCGTCGGCGGTCGTCGTCGCCGAAGGGTGAACGAGGACGGGTGACGGACATGGACCGGTCGGGCCTGCCGGGGTTTCCCGGGGTCGGGGAGGCCGGGGGCCGGCTGCCGGTGTGGGGCGAGGCGCTTCTCGCCGTCGCCGTTCTACTCGTCGTGGTGTTCACGGTGGTGCGCATGGTGCGGTTGGCCCGTCGGTCGGGGCGCGGGCGCGGGCGGTGGCGTCGGTGACCGGCCGGGCGTGCGGGGCTTCGCCTTCGCCGGCCGGTCACCTTGCCGTTGTCGGCCGGGTCGGCCGCGTCAGCAGATGGACTGGCTGCTGTTGACCAGCCTGTTGTTGCGGAACGTGGTGTTCTCGCCGCACGGGCTCTCGCGGATCGAGGAGTTGGTCACCGTCAGGTTCTGGACGGTGATGTCCCGGTTGTTCGCGAACTCCGTGCGGGCGGCCAGCCGGATCTCGCCGCCGCCGGTGACGGTGCCGCTCTGGGCGGCGAGGTTCAGGTTGTAGCAGTTCTCGATCAGGATCGCGTTGTTGCCGGTGTTGGAGAGACTGATCCGGTCGATCGTCGCGCCGCCGCTCTCCGAGACGCAGAAGACGCCGCGTCCGCCGCCGCGCGCGACGACCTCGCCGACGCGGATGTTGGTCGCGTACGAGCTGCCGATCCGGCCGTTGCGGTTGGCCATGCGGAAGGCGGCGTAACCGGTGCCGGTGCCCGCGTTCTCCGCGTCCACCTTGCCGACCGTGGCGTTGACGGTCTGGTTGAGGAGAAGTCCCGACTCGCCGACGTTGCGGGCCGTGACCGTGCCGACGGTGAGGCCGTCGACCCCGTACGTCTCCACGGCGTGGCTGGACGCGCCGGACACGTAGACGTTGTCGATCCGGACGTTCCGCGTCCACTGGCTGGTGTCGCCGCGGTTGTCGATGCGGACGCCGAGGCCGCCCGACAGACGCATGTCGATCTGGCCCAGGACCACGTTCTGCACGTTGCGCAGGAAGATGCCGTACAGCGGGGCGCCGGTGACGCTGAGGTTCTGGACCTCGACGTCCCGTGTGCCGCGGGAGTAGACCGGTGCCTGGTCGCCGGAGCCGCTGCCCGTGACGTCGATCGTGCCGCAGACGTCGAGAATCGTGTAGCTCGGCAGCGAGATACGGGAGTTGGCGGAGATCGAGCCGGAGCCGCGGACCACCACCCGTTCCTTGGAGGTGCGGCCGGAGGACAGGCTGCCGATCGCGGCCTGGACCGCCGCGCGCAGGTCGGTACCGGTGTGGACGACGGTGCTGCCGCGCCGGGCGGTCCAGGTGCTGCCGCTCTGCACGGCCTCGGCCTGGTAGGAGCCGTCCCCGCAGGCGGCGGCCCGGATGGGGGCCTCCTGGGTGACGGGAACGGGTGCGGCGGTGGCAGGTGCGGCGGGGGCGGCGGTGGCGGGGGTGGTCAGCGCGCCAGCGGCGGTGAGGAGTGCGGTGGCGCCGGCTGCGGCGAGGAGTGCGGCTCTGCGTCCCATGGGATCTCTGCTTCCTCTTCCTCTGGGTCTTCTCGTCGAACCGATTCGACTGAATCGATTCATCCGGTGGGGGGTGGTGAGTGTGGCGAGGGCGCGCCATGCCGTCAATGCATGCGGCCGGGGGGCGGGCTCCGACAACTTTCGACCGGCTTGCGGAGTGCGGGACGGTCTCCGACGAGCGGCGGTCGGACCGTTCCGTACGGGACACTCGGACGTATGCGTACTGCGTACAGCGTGGAGACGGTCAGGGCGGCGGAGCGGGACCTGATGGCGCGGCTGCCGGAGGGCGCGCTGATGCAGCGCGCCGCCGCCGGGCTCGCCGCAGCCTGCGCGGACCTGCTCGGGCGGGGTTACGGCCGGGTCTACGGCAGCAGGGTCGTCCTGCTGGTCGGCAGCGGGGACAACGGCGGCGACGCCCTCTACGCCGGGGCCAGACTGGCCCGGCGCGGCGCGGGCGTCACGGCGGTGCTGCTCACGCCGGAGCGCGCCCATGCCGCCGGGCTCGCGGCACTGCGCCGGGCGGGCGGCCGGACCGTGGAGATCACCGACGCCAATGCCGACGCCGACCTGGGGACCGAGGCCGGCGCCGCTGCCGTCGCGGCGGTCCGGCGGGCCGATCTCGTCGTGGACGGCATCGTCGGAATCGGCGGCACGGGCGGGCTGCGCCCGGAGGCGGTACCGCTTGCCGAGGCCGCCGAACGGTCCGGTGCCACGGTCGTCGCCGTCGACCTGCCGAGCGGCGTCGACGCGGACACCGGCGAGGTGCGCGGCACCGCGCTCCGGGCCGACCTCACGGTGACCTTCGGGACGCACAAGCCGGGGCTGCTCGTCGACCCGGCGCGGGAGTACGCGGGGTCGGTGCGGCTCGTCGGCATCGGTCTCGACCTGCCCGCCGAGCCGGAACTCGAGGCGCTCCAGCACGTCGACGTGGCCCGGTTGCTGCCGGTGCCCGGTGCGGAGAGCGACAAGTACCGGCGTGGTGTCGTCGGCATCGCCGCAGGGTCCGCCCGCTATCCCGGAGCCGCCGTGCTCGCGGTCGCCGGTGCGCTGCGGGGCGGCGCCGGGGCGGTACGGTACGCCGGCCCCGCCGCGCGGGACGTGATCGCGCGCTTTCCCGAGACGCTGGTGTCCGACCGGGGGCCGAAGCACGCCGGGCGGGTGCAGGCGTGGGTCGTCGGGCCGGGTATCGGGGACGACGCCGGCCCGGTGGCGGAGGTGCTGGCGGCGGACGTCCCGGTGCTGATCGACGCGGACGGTCTGCGGCTGGCCGACGCCTCGGTCGTACGGGCCCGCTCCGCGCCGACGCTGCTGACCCCGCACGCCGGAGAGGCCGCCGCGCTGCTCGGCGTGGAGCGCGAGGAGGTCGAGGCCGGCCGGCTGGCCGCGGCACGTGAACTGGCCGGACGGTATGGGGCGACCGTGCTGCTCAAGGGCTCCACGACGCTGGTCGCCGACCCGGGGAACGGGAGCGCGGACGGAAAAGGTATCGCGACCGCCGTACGGGTGAATCCGACCGGGACGTCCTGGCTGGCCACGGCCGGGAGCGGGGACGTTCTGTCCGGCCTGGCGGGCTCGTTGCTGGCGGCGGGGCTGCCGGCCCGGGACGCCGGCAGCGTGGCGGCCTACCTGCACGGGCTCGCGGGACGTCATGCGGCGGACGGCGCGCCGGTGGGGGCGCACGACGTGGCGGAGGCGATCCCGGGGGCGTGGCGGGACGTCACGCGCGGGTGAGACCGCGGGATTCCGTACCCGGGCCGGGCATGACATGGAGCCCGGGCCGGGTCCCGGCCCGGGCGGCGTCGTACCATCCCACCGCGGCGGTCCTGTACCACTCCCGGTGAGGCGTCGTACCGCTCTGAGAGACTGGGGTGCGATGAACGAGAACGATGCTGTGCGCAAGGCGACCCCCCGGGCCCGCGCCGAGATCGACCTGGGCGCGCTGCGCGCCAACGTGCGAAGCCTGCGCGCCCACGCGTCCGGCGCCGCTCTCATGGCCGTGGTCAAGGCGGACGCCTACGGGCACGGCGCCCTCGCCTGCGCGCGGGCGGCCGTCGAGGCCGGGGCGTCCTGGCTCGGTACGGCCACCCCGCAGGAGGCGCTGGCGCTGCGCGCGCCCGGCGCCGGGATCCCCTCCGACGTGCGCGTCATGTGCTGGCTGTGGACGCCCGGCGGGCCGTGGCGGGAGGCGATCGAGGCCGACCTCGACGTCGGTGTCAGCGGCATGTGGGCGCTGGAGGAGGTCACCGCGGCCGCGCGTGCCGCCGGGCGGCCCGCGCGCGTGCACCTCAAGGCCGACACCGGTCTCGGCCGGGGCGGCTGCGTGCCCGCGGACTGGACCGGGCTGGTCGCCGCGGCACGCGCCGCCGAGGCCGACGGGCTGCTGCGCGTCGTCGGCCTGTGGTCGCACCTCGCCTGCGCCGACGAGCCGGGACACCCCTCCATCGAGGCCCAGCTCACCCGCTTCCGGGAAATGGTGGCGTACGCCGAGCAGCAGGGTGTGGACCCCGAGGTCCGGCACATCGCCAACTCGCCGGCCATCCTCACCCTCCCCGACAGCCACTTCGACCTCGTCCGGGCCGGCGTCGCGACGTACGGAGTCTCGCCCAGCCCCGAGATCGGTACCCCCGCCGACTTCGGGCTGCGCCAGGTGATGACCCTGACCGCCTCCCTCGCCCTGGTGAAGCACGTCCCGGGCGGGCACGGCGTCTCGTACGGCCACCACTACGTCACCCCGGGCGCCACCACCCTCGGCCTGGTCCCGCTCGGCTACGCGGACGGCATCCCGCGGCACGCCTCCTCCACCGGCCCGGTGCTGGTCGAGGGCAAGTTGCGTACGGTCGCGGGGCGGATCGCGATGGACCAGTTCGTCGTCGACCTCGGCGGGGACGAGCCCCCGCCGGGCACCGAGGTGGTGCTCTTCGGCCCCGGCGACCGCGGCGAGCCCACCGTCGAGGACTGGGCGCAGGCCGCGGGCACCATCGGGTACGAGATCGTCACCCGCATCGGAACCCGCGTCCCGCGCGTCCATGTGAACGACGTGACGACGTGACGACGTGACGGCATGACAGCGGGGTGACGTGACGGCGTGACGGCGTGACGAAGCAGTACGCCGGAACGCCCGTACGCCGGAACGCCCGTACATCCGTACGCTCGTCCGACCGCACACGCATGAGGAACGACAGAGGAGCCAGTACGTGAGCGAGAGCAGCGCGGAGGCCGTCGGCACCGCCGTCACGACGGTTGCCGCCTCCGTCGCCGAAGCGTCCAACGGCTGGCGCCGGGCGACCGGGATCGCCGGCGTCGCGATAGGCGTGCTCGCCACGGGCGCCGCCGCCGGGGTCGCCATAGAACGGATGACCGTCGGCCGGGGCATGCGCAAGAAGGCCCGGCTCGCCCTCGACTCCACCGGGCCGTACGGCTCGCTGCGCGGCACCCCCGGCAAGGCGTACGCGGAGGACGGCACCGAGCTGTACTACGAGATCGACGACCCCGACCCCGACCCGGACGCCACTCCCGCGCGCCGCCGCCGGCTGTTCGGCCGCAGGTCGCCCGCACCCGTCACCGTCGTCTTCAGCCACGGTTACTGCCTCAGCCAGGACTCCTGGCACTTCCAGCGGGCCGCGCTCAGGGGCGTCGTACGGGCCGTGTACTGGGACCAGCGCAGTCACGGCCGTTCCGGGCGGGGCGCGGCCCAGGTCGAGCGGGGCGAGCCGGTCACCATCGACCAGCTGGGGCAGGATCTCAGGGCCGTCATCGACGCCGCCGCACCCGAGGGGCCGATCGTGCTGGTCGGGCACTCCATGGGCGGGATGACGGTGATGGCCCTCGCCGACCGGTACCCCGAGCTGATCCGTGAGCGGGTCGTCGGTGTCGCCCTCGTCGGCACGTCGCCGGGACGGCTGGGCGAGGTCAATTTCGGTCTGCCCGTGGCCGGGGTCAACGCGGTGCGGCGGGTGCTTCCGGGGGTGCTGAAGGTGCTGGGGCAGCGGGCCGAGCTGGTGGAGAGGGGACGCCAGGCCACCGCGGACCTGTTCGCCGGGATCATCAAGCGGTACTCGTTCGCGGCCCGGGACGTCGACCCGGCCGTCGCCCGGTTCGCCGAGCGGATGATCGAGTCCACCCCGATCGACGTCGTCGCCGAGTACTACCCGGCCTTCAGCGAGCACGACAAGACCGAGGCCCTCGCCCACTTCGCCGGTCTCCCGGTGCTCGTGCTGGCCGGGGTGAAGGACCTGATCACGCCCAGCGAGCACAGCGAGGCCATCGCCGGGCTGCTGTCGGACGCCGAACTGGTGCTGGTACCGGACGCCGGGCACCTGGTCATCCTGGAGCATCCGGAAGTGGTCACCGACCGTCTCGCCGATCTGCTCGCCCGTACCGGGACGGTGCCCGCCACGACTACCGTGGGTGGCTGTGACCCCGCCTCCTCCTGACGGAGGCGGCTGCCGGCCCTTTCCGGCGGTGGTCCAGCCCGAACCGGCCCCTTGCGGGGTGTGGCCCGTGTACTACTGCGAGTGAGTGATGATGGAAGAAGTCGCAGCGTCCCCTCCGTCCGTCCGGCTGGTCGTCGGTTCCCCCGACCGGATGCGGGACCTGGGCCGTGCCCTCGCCAAGCTGCTGCGCGCCGGCGACCTCGTGATGCTCACCGGCGAGCTGGGGGCGGGCAAGACCACGCTGACCCGCGGGCTCGGCGAGGGGCTCGGAGTGCGGGGCGCCGTCACCTCCCCGACCTTCGTGATCGCCCGCGTGCACCCGTCCCTGGGGGACGGGCCGCCGCTGGTCCACGTCGACGCGTACCGGCTGTCGGGCGGACTGGACGAGATGGAGGACCTGGATCTCGACGTCTCGCTGCCCGAGTCGGTGATCGTCGTGGAGTGGGGCGAGGGCAGGATCGAGGGGCTGACCGACGACCGGCTCCGGATCGTCATCCACCGCGCGGTCGGCGACACCACGGACGAGGTCCGGCACGTGACGCTGACCGGCCTGGGCGACCGCTGGACGGGCACGGACCTGAGCGCACTGTCGGCCTGAGCGCACCACCGGTCGGCCCGGGCGGGGCGGCGCACTGTGGCTGTGGGGTCCGTCCTCCCTGCGTTCCGACAAGGTGTCGGTAAAATCTTGCATTTGGTGTCCCGGGCGTGGTCACATGGTATCCAGCTCGTAGTTAGGTACGCCTAACTATCTCCGCCCCCGACCCCAGGAGGCGTCCATGCCGGCCACCGAGAGCTCTCGCCGGACCGAGGTGCGGCCGCAGTCATTCGCCGGGGTGTCGATGCGCGACCTGCTGGCGGCCGGCGTGGCCGCCGCTGCGATCTCCACCCCGCCCCGCGCTCCCGAGCCGCAGCAGCAGCCCCGCCGCGCTGAGCCGGGGAACGGCCACCGCGAGGCCGCCTGATCCAGCCCCGCCGCCGTGGTCGTACGTCGTACGTCTGTGGGCGCGGGCGCGGCTACCGTACGACGACGACCTTGCGGCCGATGGTGGCGAACTTCCACATCGCCTCGCCGTCCGCACGGGTTTCGCGGATACCGCCGGTGGGGACCTTCGGGTCCAGTTCCGGGGCCGATCCGTCGATCGCCGCGCTGAAGCCGATCGCCGTGCCGTCGTTGCTCGCGAAGCGGACGACGTGCTCGATGGGGATGCCGTCCGATCCCGTGGCGGTCTTCGAGCGGGAGGTGACCCGGTAGGTGCCCGGCTCCGGGTCCACCGTGCTGGGGCTGACCACGAAGGTGCGGCGGACCTCGCCGTCGTTCTCGACCAGCCACACCAGGTCGGCGCTCAGGGCGTAGACGATCCGGAGGCCCTGGCCGGAGCCCTTGGGCGGGGCGGTGGGGGAGTCCTTGCCCCGGTCCGCCTGCAGGGCGGCCCGTGCGGTGTCCGTGCGTGCGGCGTGCGGAGCGACCCGTGCGTTCGCCGACGCCTGGTAGCCGAGGACGCCGACCGCCAGGAGGGCCGCCGCGGTCAGCCCTGCCACGATCGCTGAACTGTTGCCTGCCACCGCCGTCACCACCTCTGTCCCGCCCCGGTCCGCCCTGGTCCGCCCTGGTCCGCCCTGGTCCGCCGTGTTCCGTGGTCCGTCGCACCCGGCTCCCGCGTCGTCCCCGCCGGCGCCACCGCTCCGGTGGCGATCCTCCGGGATCACCCGGAATCACCCGGATTATGCATACGCCGATGCGACGGTAGCAGTACGTGGCCGTCGGACCGGGCCGTCCGACACGGGGTGCGGAGAGCCGTAGGCTGTTTGTGTGCTCCTGCTCGCTCTGGATACCGCCACCCCCGCCGTCACCGTCGCGCTGCACGACGGCGCCGACGTCATCGCCTCGTCGAGCCAGGTGGACGCCCGCCGCCACGGCGAACTGCTGCTCCCGGCGATCGACCGGGTGCTCGCCGAGGCCGGCCTGAAAGTGGGCGCTCTCACCGGGGTCGTCGTCGGCATCGGCCCCGGACCGTACACCGGGCTGAGGGTCGGCCTGATGACCGCGGACACCTTCGGGCTCGCGCTCGATGTCCCCGTGCACGGTGTGTGCACGCTGGACGGCCTCGCGTACGCCGCCGACCTGGAGGGCCCCTTCGTCGTGGCGACCGACGCCCGCCGCAAGGAGGTCTACTGGGCGCGGTACGCCGACTCCCGCACCCGCCTCACCGACCCCGCCGTCGACCGGCCCGCCGACATCGCCGGTCTGGTCGCGGGCCTGCCCGCGGTCGGTGCCGGCGCGCTGCTGTACCCCGACACCTTCCCCAAGGCGCACGAGCCCGAGTACGTGAGTGCCGCCGCCCTTGCCCGGCTGGCCGCCGAGCGGCTGGCGGCCGGCGTGGAACTGCCCGCGCCCCGGCCGCTGTACCTGCGCCGCCCCGATGCCCAGGTCCCCAAGAACTACAAGGTGGTCACCCCCAAGTGACACAAGTGACAGGGCCCGAGAGGGTCGCGCTGCGCGAGATGCGCTGGTGGGACATCGAGCGCGTGTTCCGGCTGGAGCGCGAGCTGTTCCCCGAGGACGCCTGGTCACGAGGGATGTTCTGGTCCGAGCTCGCCCATGCGCGCGGCCCCGCGGCGACCCGCCGTTACGTGGTCGCCGAGGAGGACGGCAGTCTCGTCGGATACGCGGGCCTCACCTCCGCCGGTGCGGCGGCCGACGGCGACGAGGGCACGGGCGCGCCGACCGGGGTGGCCGACGTCCAGACGATCGCCGTCAGCCGGGACCACTGGGGCACCGGCCTCGGCTCGCGGCTGCTGACGGAGCTGCTGCGGGCGGCGACCGCGTTCGAGTGCGCCGAGGTGCTGCTGGAGTGCCGGATCGACAACACCCGGGCCCAGAAGCTGTACGAGCGCTTCGGCTTCGAGATCATCGGGGTCAGGAAGGGCTACTACCAGCCGGGGAGCGTGGACGCCCTGGTGATGCGACTGACCGACCCGTCCACCACCGTCGACCCGGCGAACCCCGGGGACCCCGCGAACCCGGTGAACGCCGCAGAAGGAACCGAGACCCATGGCTGACGAACCCCTGGTACTGGGGATCGAGACCTCCTGCGACGAGACCGGTGTCGGCGTCGTCCGGGGCACCACCCTGCTGGCGGACGCCGTCGCCTCCAGCGTCGACGAGCACGCCCGCTTCGGCGGTGTCGTCCCCGAGGTCGCCTCGCGCGCCCACCTGGAGGCGATGGTCCCCACCATCGAGCGCGCGTTGAAGGAGGCGGGGGTGAGCGGCCGGGACCTGGACGGCATCGCCGTCACCGCCGGCCCGGGTCTCGCCGGCGCGCTGCTGGTCGGCGTCTCGGCGGCGAAGGCGTACGCCTACGCCCTCGGCAAGCCCCTGTACGGCGTCAACCACCTCGCCTCGCACATCTGCGTCGACCAGCTGGAGCACGGGCCGCTCCCCGAGCCGACGATGGCGCTGCTGGTCTCCGGCGGCCACTCCTCGCTGCTGCTCTCCTCGGACATCACCTCCGACGTCCGTCCGATGGGCGCCACCATCGACGACGCGGCCGGCGAGGCCTTCGACAAGATCGCGCGCGTGCTGAACCTCGGCTTCCCCGGCGGTCCGGTCATCGACCGGTACGCGCGCGAGGGCGACCCGTCCGCGATCGCGTTCCCGCGCGGGCTGACCGGGCCGCGCGACCCGGCGTACGACTTCTCCTTCTCCGGTCTGAAGACGGCTGTGGCCCGCTGGATCGAGGCCAGGCGGGCGGCGGGGGAGGAGGTCCCGGTGCGTGATGTGTCGGCCTCCTTCCAGGAGGCGGTCGTGGACGTGCTCACCCGCAAGGCCGTACGTGCCTGCAAGGACGAAGGCGTCGACCATCTGATGATCGGCGGCGGAGTGGCCGCCAACACGCGGCTGCGGGCACTGGCCCAGGAGCGCTGCGAGGCGGCGGGCATCCGGCTGCGGGTGCCGCGTCCGGGGCTGTGCACGGACAACGGCGCGATGGTGGCCGCCCTGGGCGCGGAGATGGTCGCCCGCAACCGGGCGGCTTCCGACTGGGACCTGTCCGCGGACTCGTCCCTCCCGGTGACGGAACCGCACGTACCGGGCGAGGCCCACGCGCACTCCGGCGCACACGGTCACGATCACGTGCACGAGGTCAGCAAGGAGAACCTGTACTCGTGACCGTCGCGCTGATGTGGGAGGCGCGGGCCGTGCCCGGCCGGGGCGAGGAGCTGCTGACCTGGGCCGAGGAGCAGGTGCGGGAACTGCCCGCCGATCCCGCCCTCTTGCGCCGGGAGACCTTCCGCGCCCCGCAGGACCGGGTCCTCGTCATCACCTGGTGGGACGCCCCGTACGATGCCGACCTGCCCGAACTCCCCGAACCGGGGACGGACTTGGTCACGCGAGCGGCGCACCGGTGGCGGTTCGAGTCGGTGGCGGCGGGCTGACGGTCCCCCGCCCCCCTTGCCCTCCTGCCCGCCACCCTTGCCCCTGCCCGTCATGCGCTGCCCGTCATGCGCTGCTCGGTCACGCCCTGCCCGTCACGCCCCGCCCGTCATGCTTCGTCCGACACCTCCGTCCCGCACACCAGCCTTCGGTCGGGGCCGAGTCCGCGGAGGGGGCCGGTGAGGGGGAGGCGGGCCGTGTGGCGGATGCCCGCGCTGGAGGCCGCCAACCGCAGTTCCAGGGCGCCGGGTTCGACCACCCGCCGGGCCGAGCGGTCGGTGAACGCCGAGAGGTCCGGGTGGAAGCGGAAGGTCACCCGGGCCGCCGTGCCCGGGGCCAGTTCCACGCGCCGGTAGCCGATCAGACGGACGCCGGGGCGGGTCACCGAGGCCACCGGGTCGTGCAGGTAGAGCTGGACGACCTCCGCGCCGTCGCGGTCGCCCGTGTTGTACACGGTCAAGGAGACGTCGTACGTTCCGTTGTTTGCCGCGAGTTCGGCCGGTTCGCCGCCGCCCGTGAAGTCCTCCCAGGCGAACGTCGTGTACGAGCGGCCGTGGCCGAAGGTGTACAGCGGGGTCGGGTCGAGGTTGCTGACCTCGCCCGCGAGGCCGAGCGGCGGCTGGAGGTATGTCCACGGCTGGCCGCCGGGCGCCTGGGGCACGCTCACGGGCAGCAGGCCGGACGGGTTGACGCGGCCCGACAGCACTCCCGCCACCGCCGGGCCGCCCTCCTCCCGGGAAAGAAGACCTGGACGGCCGCGCCCAGGCTGAAGCTCCTGTCGGGTGGACGGCGGGCCCTCTCGCAAAGGTTCTCGACGCGGTGACCGGGGCGAGGCCGGGTCTGCGGCCGGGCTGGGGCCGGTGTGTACCGGCCGGGGCTACGAATGTTTCGGTCTATATTTCGAATGTTCCGGGAATCCATGACGCAAGGAACACTTCGTCAATGGGGCCCGCAGGGATACGATCGCGGCCATGACTTCCTCGCAGCCCGCCGAAACCCGGACGCGAGGGCGCAGTGCGCGGCCTGCGACCCTCGCCGAGATCGCCCGTGAGGCCGGTGTCTCGGCGCCGACTGTTTCGAAGGTCCTCAACGGCCGTGCCGATGTCGCCCCCGCCACCCGGAGCAGGGTCGAGGAACTACTGCGCGCCCACGGCTACCGGCGCCGGCGGGCCGAGGCCACCCGTTCGCCCCTGATCGACCTGGTCTTCCATGAACTCGAGAGCGCCTGGGCGATGGAGGTCATCCGGGGCGT
Organism: Streptomyces sp. NPDC005774; assembly: GCF_042871645.1. Taxonomy (NCBI): domain Bacteria; kingdom Bacillati; phylum Actinomycetota; class Actinomycetes; order Kitasatosporales; family Streptomycetaceae; genus Streptomyces; species Streptomyces sp. NPDC005774. Next base: position 221,758 of record NZ_JBIAIV010000001.1, read on the forward strand.
GGAGAACGTGGCGAGGGACGCGGGACTGAGCGTCGTGCTCTCCGAGAGCGCGGGGCGGCTCACCCCGGGGCGGACCTGGGCCGACCAGGTCGCCGCCCGCCGCCCGCACGGGGTGATCCTCGTCCTGTCCGGCCTCGACGAGTCCGGGCGGGCGCTGCTGACCAGCCGCTCCATCCCGTTCGTGGTGATGGACCCGGCCGGTGACCCCGGTACCGACGTGCCCTCCATCGGCGCGACCAACTGGCAGGGCGGGCTCGCCGCCACCCGGCACCTGGTCGAGCTGGGGCACACCAGGATCGGGGCGATCAGCGGGCCCTCGCAAATGATGTGCAGCCGGGCCCGCATCGGCGGTTACCGGGCCGCGCTGGAGACCGGCGGGCTCCCGGTGGATCCCGGGCTGATCATGGCCGGCGACTTCCACCACGAGACCGGTTACCGCCAGGGTCTCGCCCTGCTGCGCCGCCCCGACCGGCCCACCGCGGTCTTCACCGGCAACGACCTCCAGGCGCTCGGACTCTACGAGGCCGCGCGTGAGCTGGGCCTGCGGATTCCCGAGGACCTGAGCGTGGTCGGGTTCGACGATCTACCGGTGGCCCGCTGGGTGGGGCCGCCGCTGACGACCGTACGGCAGCCGCTGACGGAGATGGCGGAGGCGGCGGCCAGACTGGTGCTCGACCTCGGCAAGGGCGAGGACGCGGCGGCGGCCGCGACCCGGGTGGAACTGGCGACGAGCCTGGTGGTGCGCAGCAGTACGGGGGCGCCGTCGGCCGGAGGCTGACGGTTTTCGGTCTTTCGGGCTTCGGCCGGACGGTGCTCGAAGGGAGTCACCGACGGGTTCGAAAGTTTTGGTCCTGTGCTGCTCGTGCGGTGTCCGGGGCCTGGCCGCCAACTCGGCTGTTCTCAGGGTGAGTCCAGGCTGTGAAGTCTGAGAATTTCACGAGAAAGCGGTCCGGGGGACGCTGGTTGTCGTAATTCGGACTTACGTTCCTGTCTGTGAGGGGACATGAGGGCCGTGACGAGGGATGCGACGAGGGCGACGGCGAAGGGCGTGCTGAAGGGCGCAAGGAGGCCGGCAGCGACGCGCCCTCGGGCGAGTCCGAGGGCGCGGACATACGGCCGGACACAGGACCGGACGTAGAGCCGGACACAGGGACTGACATACGGCCGGGCGCACGGATCGACGTGCCGGCGGGGCGGCGGCCGGACCGTCGGGCGCGGGCGCTGAAGTTCGCCGGCCTCGCTCTGGCGGGCGCGCTGGTGCTGGGCGTCGGGGCGGCCGGCTGGGCGTACTGGCAGCTCGGCGACAACATCACGGGTGTCGACATCGACAGCGCCCTGGGCGACGACCGTCCGGCCAGGGGAACCACCTCCGACCAGGGTGCTTCGGCGTCGGCCTCGGCCTCACCCCTGCCGACGGGGTCCCTCAACATCCTGGTGCTGGGCTCGGACTCGCGCAGTGGCGGGGAGAACCAGGCACTCGGCGGCGGCGACAGCGGCGGGGCCCGTTCCGACACGGCCATGGTCGTCCACCTGGACGCCGGCCGGACCGCCGCGACGGTGGTCAGCATTCCGCGCGACACCCTGGTCGACCGCCCGGCCTGCCCGCTGCCGGACGGCGGGTCGACGCGGCCGGCGTCCCGCGCGATGTTCAACAGCGCGTACGAGGTGGGCGGGCCGGTGTGCGCGGTGAAGACGGCCGAGCTGCTCACGGACGTCCGCATGGACCACTACGTCGAGATCGACTTCACCGGCTTCGCCCGCCTGGTCGACGCACTCGGCGGTGTCACCGTCACCACGGACGAGGACATCGACGACGACCGGAGCCGGCTGAACCTCGAAGCGGGCACCCACCACCTGGACGGCACCGAGGCCCTCGCGCTGGCCCGCACCAGGTACGGCATCGGGGACAGCAGTGACCTCGGCCGCATAGGCCTCCAGCACACGCTGGTGAAGGCACTGCTGGACCGGACCGGGAAGCAGAGCCTGCTGACCGACCCCGTGAAGCTGTACGAGGTCGCCGACGCGGTCACCAGCAGCCTCACGACCGACACCGGCCTGGACTCGCTGACCGAGCTGACCCGCTTCGCCCAGAGCCTGCGGGACCTGTCCTCGTCCGCGGTCACCACCCTCACGATGCCGGTGCTCCCGGCTCCCTGGGACGCCAACCGGGTGGTGGCGGACCAGCCGGAGGCGGAGGAGCTGTGGGCGTCGCTGCGGTGACCCGCCACGTGTCGGACGAAGGGGCCCGGGAAATCAGGGCTGCCCTGAGCCCTGAGCCCTCGCCCTGTTCCCGGGATCGTGGATCTCACCGCACCGGATGGCCGAGCAGCATCGTCGGAGCGTCGGCGACGCGGGTGAGGAAGACGGTGACGGACGCGGTGCCGTGAGGTTTGGGGAGGGCCTTGCGGCGGAGTTCCTCCGGTTCCACGGCCGAGCCGCGCTTCTTGACGGTCAGGGTGCCGACCCGGCGCTCACGCAGCAGCGCCTTCAGCTTCTTGACGTTGAAGGGGAGCCGGTCGGTGATCTCGTAGGCGGTGGCGTACGGCGTCGGGCGGTGTTCGTCGGCGGTGACGTAGGCGATCATCGGGTCGATGAGCCCGCCGTCGAGCTGTTCGGCGACCTCGGCGACGAGATGCGAGCGGATGACGGCGCCGTCGGGCTCGTACAGGTACCGGCCGGGCGGACGCACCGCGGGGTCGGGCAGACCGCGGGAGAGGAGCGTGCGGGGCCCGGGGAGCAGCGTCGCCCGGATCGCCGGGACCGTGCCCGACCCGGTGGTCGCCTGCCCGGTCCCGAACCACAGCACCGCCTCCTTCACGTCCCCGCCGTCCGAGATCCACTCGGCCTCCGCGTCACCGGGAACGGCCTCGTGCGGGATGCCCGGCGCGACCTTCAGGGCGGCGGCGAGGGGCGCCCTGCGGGCCGCCTCGATCGCCCAGGACAGCGGGGGCGAGTAGGCCTCGGGATCGAAGATGCGGCCCCGGCCGCCGCGTCGGGCCGGGTCGACGAAGACGGCGTCGTAGCCGGCCGCGTCCACCTCCGTGACATCGGCCTCCCGTACCTCGATCAGCGCGGCCAGGCCCAGCGCCTGCGCGTTCGCACGGGCCGTCGCCGCGGTCAGCGGATCCCGGTCCACCGCGAGCACCCGGATTCCGGCGCGGGCCAGCGCGATCGCGTCCCCGCCGATCCCGCAGCACAGGTCGGCCACCGAGGTCACCCCCAGCTCCTTCAGCCGCCCCGCCCGGTACGCCGCCACGCTCGCCCGGGTCGACTGCTCGACCCCGTTCGGCGTGAAGAACATCCGCCCGGCGTCCTCGGCCCCGAACTTCGCCACCGCCCGCTGCCGCAGCCGGGCCTGGCCGAGCGCCGCGGACACGAGCTCCGCCGGATGCTCACGGCGCAGCCGGGTCGCGACGGCGAGTTCCCGGGCCGGGTCGGTGTCGCGCACCTCGTCGAGGAGGGCGCGGCCCTCGGGGGTGAGGAGCGGGGCCAGGGGCGGGGCGGAAAGGGGGGTGCGGTCGTTCACCGGCCCATTGTGGGTCAGGTGCGGGCCCGCTGTGGGCCAGTCGGTGGACGGTGTGCCGCCCGCCGCGGTGTCGGGCCGGGTGGGCGGCAGGTGACTGGGATGATCCGGCCCCATGCGAGTAGTAGGACAAAACGATAAAATGCGGTCAGTGGTGGGCATGCGGGCCGGTGCCGCCGCACTCACTCTCGCGACCCTCGCCCCTCTCGTCGCGGGCTGCGGCAAGGATCCCGCCGCCGTCCCGCCCGCGGGCGGTCAGCAACCCCTCCAGGCACCCCCGACCCGCGCACTCGACCCCTACGCCACCGAACTGCGCGCCGCGCACGCCGCGCGCACGGCCGTCGCGAAGCGCTGGGGGCTCAAGCGGGTGCCCCTGACCGCCCCGCCCGCCCCGGAGAAGAAACCCAGGATCACCACCCGTAAGGGCTTCGAGGTCGACGGCCACCGGAAACTGGACCTCCCCCCGGTCTTCACCACCGTCCCCACCGAGGAGAAGGTCGTCTTCCTCACCATCGACGACGGAGCCGAGAAGGACCCCGCGTTCCTGCGCATGATGAGCGAGCTGAAAATCCCGTACACCGCGTTCCTCAGCGACTACGTCATCAGGGAGGACTACGGCTACTTCGAGAAGATGCAGGACCGGGGCGTCGGCCTGCACAACCACACCCTGAACCACCCGTACCTGCCCGGCCTGTCCTACGCCCGCCAGAAGGGGGAGATCTGCGGCATGCAGGACGTCATCGAGAAACGGTACGGCGAGCGCCCCGTCCTCTTCCGCCCGCCGTTCGGCAACTACAACAAGGACACCCTGCGCGCGGCGAAGGCCTGCGGCATCGAGTACGCCCTGCTGTGGAACGAGGAGGTCTTCGTCGACCGCTGGGACTACCGCGAGTGGGACAGGGAGTTGCGCCCCGGCGACATCGTCCTCACCCACTTCCGGGGCCGCAACGACTGGAAGGGCACCATGCCCGACATGATCCGCCGCTTCCTGGACAAGGTCACGGCCGAGGGATACGCCGTGGGGCGCCTGGAGGACTACCTGTGACCCGGCGGGGGGCTGCCGCGGCGGTTCTCCTGGCGGCGGGTCTCATCCTTCCGGCGGTGCCGGCGGGCTGCGGCCCGTCCGGCGGGCCGCCGGACACAGGCCCGACGGTTCAAGGGGCCGGGGCGAAGGCGGGGATGGGGACGGAGGCGAAGACGGAGGTTGGGGCGGGAACGGAGGCTGAGGTGGGGAAGGGTCCTGGGGGCGGTGCAGGCCAGTCGTCCGGCCCCTCCGGTCCGAACCGCCCCGCTCCGGGCCGCCCGCCCGTCGTCGACCACGTCCCCACCCGGGACAAGGTCGTCTTCCTGACCTACGACGACGGCGCCGAACGCGACCCCCGCTTCATCGACCTCGTCCGCCGGCGCCGCCTCCCCGTCAGCATGTTCCTCACGGACAGCGTGGTGGGGCCCGGCTACGGCCACTTCGCCCGGCTGCGCTCGGTCGGCGCGAGCCTGCAGAACCACACCCTCGACCACCCCGCCCTGCGCGGCCTGCCCTATGCCGGCCAGCGCGCCGAGATCTGCGGCCAGCAGCGCAAGCTCACGTCCCGCTTCGGTATCCGCCCCCACCTGTTCCGCCCGCCCTACGGCACGTACGACACCACGACCCTCCGGGCCGCCGCCGACTGCGGCATCAAGGCGGTCGTGCTCTGGCGGGTCACCCTGGAGGGTGACGGCACCCTCACGTACCCCCGCGGCGCCCACCGCCTGGCCCCCGGCGACATCATCTCCGTCCCCGCGGGCGAGACCCCGCCGCTGACCCTTGCGGAACGGACTACGCGCTTGCTGCGCGAGCTGGAGGAGCGAGGGTTGAAGGTCGGGAGGCTGGAGGACTACGTCCGGTGAACGGGCCCGTCCGGGGGTACCCCTGCCCGTAGATCTGGGGCGGGCGAGGGCGAAGCCGTTCAGGCCGAAGCGGGGGCCCGGGGACGGCGGCTCCCGGGGGACGGTCATCCGAACACAGTCCGACTTTTCGGACTTGCGTACCCGGAAATCCTGGCGACGCCACGCGGTGAATTGGCACTCCGCTTGACCGAGTGCTAATCGCGGCCATAGTCTCGGGTCTGGCACTCCCCACTGGAGAGTGCCAACACAGCGACGGGCAGGTCCGGCACCCGCGACGACGGATCCACCTGGTCGCCACCTCAGACAGTTCACCCCGTGAGATCTCCGAAGGGGGAGGTCGGATCGTGACGACCGCCAGCTCCAAGGTTGCCATCAAGCCGCTCGAAGACCGCATTGTGGTCCAGCCGCTCGACGCCGAGCAGACCACGGCTTCGGGCCTGGTCATTCCGGACACGGCCAAGGAGAAGCCCCAGGAGGGCGTTGTCCTGGCCACCGGTCCGGGCCGCATCGAGGACGGTAAGCGCGTCGAACTCGACGTGACCGTCGGCGACGTCGTGCTCTACAGCAAGTACGGCGGCACCGAGGTGAAGTACAACGGCGAGGAGTACCTCGTCCTCTCGGCTCGCGACGTTCTCGCGATCATCGAGAAGTAAGTCACCTCGTAGCAGATTTGCTCCGAACTGCGCCCCTGGTCCCGACACGCTTACTGAGCCGGGGGCCCGGGGCGCAGTGTTTTCTCACCCCAGAATTCCGAGAGGGCTCCCGCTGCCATGGCGAAGATCCTGAAGTTCGACGAGGACGCCCGTCGCGCCCTTGAGCGCGGCGTCAACAAGCTTGCCGACACGGTGAAGGTGACGATCGGCCCCAGGGGCCGCAACGTCGTCATCGACAAGAAGTTCGGCGCCCCCACCATCACCAACGACGGTGTCACGATCGCCCGCGAGGTCGAGGTCGAGGACCCGTTCGAGAACCTCGGTGCCCAGCTGGTCAAGGAGGTGGCGACCAAGACCAACGACATCGCGGGTGACGGTACGACCACCGCGACCGTGCTGGCCCAGGCGCTCGTCCGCGAGGGCCTGCGCAACGTCGCCGCCGGCGCCTCCCCGGCCGCCCTGAAGAAGGGCATCGACGCCGCGGTCGCCGCGGTCTGCGAGGACCTCCTGGCCTCGGCCCGCCCGATCGACGACAAGGCCGACATCGCCGCCGTCGCCGGGCTGTCCGCCCAGGACCAGCAGGTCGGCGAGCTCATCGCCGAGGCGATGGACAAGGTCGGCAAGGACGGTGTCATCACCGTCGAGGAGTCCAACACCTTCGGTCTGGAGCTGGACTTCACCGAGGGCATGGCCTTCGACAAGGGCTACCTGTCGCCGTACTTCGTGACGGACCAGGAGCGCATGGAAGCCGTCCTGGACGACCCGTACATCCTCATCACGCAGGGCAAGATCGGCTCCATCGCCGAGCTGCTGCCGCTGCTGGAGAAGGTCATCCAGGCCAACTCCTCCAAGCCGCTGCTGATCATCGCCGAGGACGTCGAGGGCGAGGCCCTGTCGACCCTGGTCGTCAACAAGATCCGCGGCACGTTCAACGCCGTCGCGATCAAGGCCCCGGGCTTCGGCGACCGCCGCAAGGCGATGCTGCAGGACATGGCCGTCCTCACCGGCGCCACGGTCGTCTCCGAGGAGGTCGGCCTCAAGCTCGACCAGGTCGGCCTGGACGTGCTGGGCTCCGCCCGCCGCGTCACCGTCACCAAGGACGACACCACGCTCGTCGACGGCGGCGGCAAGAAGGAGGACGTGACCGGTCGCATCGGCCAGATCAAGGCCGAGATCGAGTCCACGGACTCCGACTGGGACCGTGAGAAGCTCCAGGAGCGCCTCGCGAAGCTCGCCGGCGGCGTGTGCGTCATCAAGGTCGGCGCCGCCACCGAGGTGGAGCTGAAGGAGAAGAAGCACCGTCTGGAGGACGCCATCTCCGCGACCCGCGCCGCGGTCGAGGAGGGCATCGTCTCCGGTGGTGGCTCCGCGCTCGTCCACGCCGTCAAGGTCCTCGAGGGCAACCTCGGCAAGACCGGCGACGAGGCCACCGGTGTCGCGGTCGTCCGCCGCGCCGCCGTCGAGCCGCTGCGCTGGATCGCCGAGAACGCCGGCCTCGAGGGCTACGTCATCGTCTCCAAGGTCGCCGAGCTCGAGAAGGGCAGCGGCTACAACGCCGCCACCGGCGAGTACGGCGACCTGGTCAAGGCCGGCGTCATCGACCCGGTCAAGGTCACCCGCTCCGCCCTGGAGAACGCCGCCTCCATCGCCTCCCTCCTCCTCACGACCGAGACCCTGGTCGTCGAGAAGAAGGAAGACGAGGAGCCGGCCGGCGGCGGCCACGGCCACTCCCACTGAGCACCGCGCTCGTAACGGACGTCGGTGACCGACGCCCGTAGCGGACACGAAGGCCCGGTACCGCTGCCCAGCGGCGCCGGGCCTTCGTGCTGCGCCCGTGCTCGCACCCGGTATCGATGTCGGTACGCGGTGCGGAGGACGCCGACTGCGACGACGAGCTGATCGAGGAAGCGGCGTCCGTGGTCGCCAGGACGTTGTCGTAGGAGGGCGACTCCGCAGGCGGGTTCTGTCAGCCGTCCTGTCGCAGCAGGAACCGGACCGGTTCAGCCAGTGCCGCCCGTGCGCCTTCGGCGTCCTCCAGCCGAGCGGCGAGGGTGGCCTCCGCCAGCCGCGCGGGCAGCGCTTCCGCGAACTTCAGCCCCCGCACGGCGTGCGGGTCCACCTCGGGCAGGGTCAGTCCCGTCCCGGCGTCCTCCACCGCCGCCCGCCACGACTGCGGGGTCGCGTCCTCGCGCAGCCGGACGAAGCGGTCGTCGACCGTCCGGTGCCGCAGGACGACGGAGGGAAGCGAGGCGGCCAGAGTGGCGTTCGCCCGGTGCCCGGCCCAGGTCCACCAGCGCACGTCGTCGGCACCTCGGCGGGTGATGACCGTGCCCGTCGGATGCACCACGTCCAGGTGCTTCTCCCGGGCTTCCGCGAGCTTCGCCTCCGCCCGACGGGTCAGGAGCACGGGAGGGCTGCCCCCGAGCAGCACATCGCGTACGGCACGGGCCAGGGTGAACGACCGGACGCGATGCGCCCCGAAGCCGCTCCACTTGGCGCGCCCGCCCTCGTCCGCGGGCTCCACGAAGCAGCGTCTGCGCCGCCAGTCGATGTACGTCACCAGCCAGCTGCGGCCCGCCAGAAGCAGCTTGCGCGGGCCGTCGGTCTCCTCGGTGAGCAGGTCCGGGTCGGTACGGCCGATCTCCGTGCGCCCGCTGAGCACGGTGAACTCGGGCGGTGCGGTGAACGAGGCCGTCAGGTTCATGAAGTGCCGGTGCCCGAAGCGGCGTTCGGCCTCGGGTCCGATGAACAGGGTGCCCGAGTCCCGCTCCAGGTAGCCCTGTTCCACCAGGTGCCGTACGACGGGTTCGGCGGCGGCACCGAACACGCCGAGACCGCCCCACCACTCCTGCCACAGGTTCTCCCCGACGCGGTGCTCCTGGAGGCACAGTGCGAGCAGTTGCTGGGCCACGAGATGCCGCGGCTCGGGAGGTGGGATCACCGGCTCCACCCAGCCGCGCGACCAGGCCAGCAGCAGGGCCGCGGCGGCCAGGAAACCCTCGTCGTCCAGGGCGAGGAAAAGGCAGTTGCGGTGGGTGCCGGGACGGCGTCCGGTACGGCCGAGGCGCTGCAGGAACGAGGCGACCGTGGCGGGTGCGTCGAGTTGGACGACCCGGTCCAGGTCGCCGACGTCGATGCCGAGTTCCAGGGTGCTGGTAGAGACGATGACACAGTCGCGGGCCTCGGCGAACGCCTCCTCCGCGCGCCGCCGTTCGTCGGTGGAGAGGGAGGCGTGGGAGAGGAAGGTGGTCACGCCGCGCAGCCGGAGCTGCTCGCCCAGTTCCTCGACGGTGCGCCGGCTCTCGCAGAAGACCAGGCGCTTCTCACCCTTGTGCAGGGCGGAGATGACGGTGGCCGCGTTGGCGACGGAGCCGACGTAGTCCAGTTCGATGTCGCCCGGCGGCACACTCGCACCCGGCGCATCCGTACCCGATGTACCCGGCGCATCCGTACCCGGCACACCCGTACCCGGCACACGCGTACTCGGCGTACCCGGCGCGTCCGGCGCGTCCGGCGCGGAGAGTCCGGCCCGCACCTCCGGTCTGGGCAGCGCGACACCGGGCGCGATGACCTGCCCCGGCCGTCGCCCCCGCCCCGACCCCTGGAGCCAGTCCAGCAGCTCGTGGGGGTTGCCGACGGTGGCGGACAGCCCGATCCGCTGCACCGGCCGCTCGACGAGCTTCTGGAGCCGTTCCAGTACGGCGAGCAGATGCCAGCCGCGGTCGTCGCCCGCGAACGCGTGCACCTCGTCGACCACCACGCTGTGCAGCCCGGAGAAGAACGCCCGGTGGTCCACATGGGTGCTGACCAGCATGGCCTCCAGCGACTCGGGCGTGGTGAGCAGGAGGTCGGGGCGCTGGGTCAGGATGCGCCGGCGCCGGCTCGAGGCGATGTCGCCGTGCCACAGTTCCGCGGTCCGGCCCACCCAGCCCGTGTACGTCTCCAGCCGGGGGTGCAGGTTGTTGAGGAGGGCCTTCAGCGGGGTGACGTACAGGATGCCGGTGCCCTTCCACCCGTGCCGCCCGGCGCGGGTGAGCAGGGGGAAGGCGGCGGCCTCCGTCTTGCCGCCGGCGGTGGGGGCCAGCAGTACGGCATCCTGCCCGGACAGCAGGGGTTCGATCGCCTGTTCCTGGAGTGGTCTGAGGGAGCGCCAGCCCAGCGAGTTGACGATGTGGTGGGTGAGGATCGGGTCGAGCAGGTCCAGCGCGTCGGCGCTCACGGCAGCTCCAGCTCCACGTCTCCGGCGTTCGCGGCCGCGTTGCGTTCCACCTCGTCGAGTTCCGAGGTGTTCACGGTGAGCGTGTAGTGGGTGCGTGGGTCGAAGTCGTCGAAGGTGTCGATGCGGTCGAGGATGTCGGCGACCAGTTTCCGCAGGTACAGCCGGGGCGCGATGCCGGCCTTGCCGCCGAGCGATCCGGTGACGGCACGGGCCAGTTCGTCGAGGTAGGCGTCGTCGGCCCGTGCGGTGATCCGTTCGGGGTGGCGGGCCGTGGCCTCGTACACCCCGCGTACCTTGCGGCCCAGTTGTCCGAGGGAGGCCAGGTCGAAGCCGGTCAGGCGCAGTTGGACGGCGCGCGGGGAGTCGAAGCGCGGGTCGGTGGTGAAGTCGGTCGCCAGCCGTTGGGCGAGTGGTGCGAGGCGTTGCACGCCCTGCTGTCCGTCGTAGAAGGCGGGGGTGCCGGTGATGACGAGGAACAGGCCGGGGAAGCGGCCCGCGTCGATCTCGTCGAGGAGTTGGCGCAGGGCGTTCAGGGACTTCTCCCGTACGTCGCCGCGTACCCGCTGGAGGGTCTCCACCTCGTCGAGGACCAGCAGGAGGCCGGGGTGTCCGCAGTCCCGCAGGACGGTCAGCAGGCCCTGGAGGAAGCCGAGCGCGGCGAAGTGGTCGAGGTCGCCGCGTACTCCGGCGGCCCGCTTGGCGGCGGCGGCGACGGACTTCTGCCCGCCGAGCCAGGCGATCAGCGCCTCGGCCCGCGCGCCGTCCCCGGCGGCCACGGCCTCGCGGTAGCCGCGCAGTGCGGCGGAGAAGGCGGGTGTGGTGCGGGCCACGTCCGCGAGCCGCCGTTCCAGCAGTTCGTCGACGGCACGGGCGAGCCCGGCCTCGTCGTTCTCGTCGGCGTCTCCGGCGTCGAGGACCTCCTCCTCCAGCGCGTAGAACCAGGAGTCGATCACGGCGCGCAGCGCGGAGGCCGGGTGTGTGGAGGTGGTCAGGCGTTCGGTGAGCCGCCGGTATACGGTCTCCAGGCGGTGCAGCGGCGTCTCCGTCTCGGAGATCTGGACCTCGCTGACGGCCAGGCCGCGCCGTTTCGCCCGCTCGGCCAGCCAGCGCGCGAAGAAGGTCTTGCCGGAGCCGTACTCGCCGCGCAGCGCGTGGAAGGCGGAGCCGCCGCGTACGACGGTGGCGAGGTCGTCGTCGAGGGCGTCCGCGAACCGCTCCAGGCCGACGGCGAACAGTCCGAGCCCCTGCTGCGGCACGGTGCCGCGGCGCAGGGCGTCGACGACGTCGCGGGCTCGGGCGGCGCTGATGCCGGGGGTGCTTGGCGCGTGCGGGGCCGGGGGCGGGATCGGGGTGCTCACGGGGCGGTGCCTTCCGGGAACTGCTGGCGCAGCAGCTCCCTGTCGAGGTGGACGGTGCGCCCGGACTCCACCAGTTGGAGCACGGGGTAGCCGTCGATGTTGAGGAGCCGTTCGAGCATGGTGACGAACCGCTGGGGGTTGCGTTCCGACTTGCCGGTGGCGGCCTGGGCGGCGGCGGCGACGGCGGCGGGGGAGAGTTTGCCGCCGGCTGTGAGCAGGGCGTCGAGCACGGCGGCCACGGCCGTGTTGCCGGGCGCGTTGCGCACGAACTCGCGCTGTGTCTCGAACGGCTTGCTGCGTACGGTCTGTTCGCCGACCGTGCCTCGCCCCGGCTGGGAGAACAGGCTTTCGTGCTGCGGCTGCTGCTTGCGGCTGCCGCCGCCCTTGCCGCCGCCACCTCTCTTGCCGCCGCGGGGGGCCGGTGCGGGTTCCTGCGGCTGTGCGGCTTCGGCGTCCCCGCGCCACCACTCGGGGGTGGTGTTCTCCGCGGGCAGGGCGGTCCAGCCGGCGGGGATCTCGATGCCGGCTGGGACGAACGCCAGGACGGGCACGGTGACTTCGGCGAGCGAGGCGCCTCCGTGGTATCCGGCCTGGCGGGCGGTGTAGCGCAGGTCGTCGCGCCAGGCGGCGGTGATCCGCCCGCCCGCGGTCCGTACCCGCGGCCCGGTGAGTTCTACTTCTCCGGGCCCGGCCGGGCCGGTGCGCCAGCGGGCGCCCTGCACGCCCTCGGACACGGCGGGACCGGACTCGCGGGGGCTGCGGTCCAGGATGTGCCCGTGGTCGGAGACGAGCAGGACCGGCCGGCCCGCGCCGCGGGCGGCGTCGAGCAGGTCGGCCAGTTTGGCGATGTCGGTCGGGCGCCAGCGGGCGCGCCCGTTGTCGCGTCCGTCGGCGAGCGCGTCGTCGATGGTGTTGACGATCACGCCGATGACGCGTCTTTCGTCGGCGAGGGCTTCGAGGAGGGCGGGGGCGAGCCGGTGCCCGGCCGTCCCTTCGTAGCCGCCCTTGTGGAAGAGCACGGCTTCGCGGTGCCGTTTCTTCCAGAAGGCGGTGAACCCGGCGCGTTCGGTGTCCTGCCCGCCCTCGGCGGGGGCTCCGCTCAGCAGCGAGGCGCGGCTGATCCGGGTGAGGGTGGGCAGCATGGCGACGGCGGCGAGGCGGCCGGGGCGGCGGCCCACCGGTGAGGCGGGGACGATCTCGGTCCAGGACCGCGGGGCGAGCCCGGCGGCTAGTTCCACGGCGACGTCGGCGCTCATCCCGTCCAGGACGAGCACGAGGGGCCGGCCGCCGTCGCGGGCCAGTGGTGCGGCGGCCTGGGCGAGCACGTCCTCGATCAGCAGCGCCCCGTGCGGTGCCTGCTGCGAGGCGGCCTCCGTCCAGATGGCCAGGGTCGCGGCGAACGACTCGTCGAGCTGTCGGCGCCGGTCGCGGACGCGGCCGATCAGCCGGTGGTACGCCTCTCCGATCCCGCTGTCGCGTGAGGCGTCGCCCTCGGCGAGGATGCCGGTCGCCAGGTCCACCCAGCCGGTGGACTCCAGGTGGTGGCGCACGCTTCTGCCGACGGATTCCTGCGCGGCTTGCGGGCCGTCGAGCCAGCGCAGCAGGCGTACGGCGGTACGGGCGCGTTCGGTGGAGTCCGCGTGGAGAACGGCGAGCTGGTGGTCGGCGAGGTCGCGCAGCGCGGTCCGCGCGGGGCCGGGCCGCCCGTCGAGCGAGGCGGCGAGGGTCCGTAGCCGGGCCCGGTAGCCGGAGGGCAGCAGCCGGTCCCCGGCGAGCAGCCCGGTCAGGTGCGCGGTGTCGGCGAGCCGGTCGGCGCGTTCCAGCACGGCCAGGACACGGGCCCGTGCGTCCGTGCCCGCGCTGCCGCCCGCTTCCGCCTGGGCGATCCACCGGGTCAGGACGCCGGTGGCGGCCGACGCGTAGGGGGCGAGCGCGTCGAACGAGCCGAGGGCACGTCCGAAGAGCGTGCCGAGCGCGAATCCGGCGTCGGCGGCGGCCGGGCAGGTCAGGGCGGCCGATGCCAGCGCGCCCAGGGGCAGGGCGTCGGCGCCGCGTCCGTCGGCGGCGAGTGCGAGCAGCGTGGGCGCGGCGGGGCCGGTCACCTCCTCCAGCCAGGTGGTGAGACCGGTTCGCTCCTGCTCCGGCAGTTCGGCGAACCGCCGGGGACCGGCCGGTGTGCGGCTCCAGTCGAAGAGGGTGTCGGCGTCCAGGTCCAGCGATTCGTCGCTGGTGTCGCCGAGGCCGACGCGGGCGGCGAGCAGGGCGCGCAGGGCCCGGTTCCGGGTGAGGACGGAGCCCGCCCGGGGCCAGCCGCCGGACGGCTCGGCCTCCAGGAGGGCGTCGAGGAGCCAGTTCTCGCGCACCATGCGGGTGTCCAGGTCGCCCGCTCCGAACAGCTGCTTGACGATGTCGGCCCGCTCGACGGCCAGCGGCCGGCGGCGCACCGCGTGCCCGCGCAGGTCCCAGCCGAGCTGGTCGGCGGGGACCAGGCCGGTGACGACGAGGACGCTGTCGCCGTCCGGGTCGACGGCGGTGGTGTGGTGCCGCCAGGCGTCGGCGATGCCGAGCGGCGAGTCCTGGTCGGTGACGTGCACCCGGCGCGCGACGCCGTCCACCTGGACCGTGAACTCGCGTTCCTCCTCGCCGCCCGCCCACACCGCGTCGACCAGCACCAGCCGACGCCCTTCGGCGCGGGGCAGCTCGGCCTCCAGCAGCACCTCGACGGCACGCCGCCCGGCGGCGGGCCGGGCCGCCATCAGCGGGCCCCCTCGACGCCTTCGGCGCCGTCACCGGACGCGTCGGACGCGTCGGACCTGTCGGCCGCGACCGGCTTCCAGCTGACCTCCACCGTGGCGCCCGGGTGGGCGGCGAGGTAGGCGCGGATGTCGTCCCGGACGCCCGCGAGTTCACCGGCCAGCTGCTCCTCCAGCGGGGTGGCGCCGGTGGCGGCGATGCGCCGGTGCCCCGCTCGCCGGGTGCGGTCCTGACCGTTCTCCTGAGCGGTGGAAGCCGGCTGAGGAGCCTGGGCGTCCGTCGCCCCTTCTTCGGCCTGCCCCGCGCCCGGATGGTGCGTGGCCACCTCCGGCTCGGTGACCCGCACGTCCCGCGGCCCCGGCACAGGCTCCTGCCGGGTGGTGAACACGTTCTCCACCTGGAGCGCGGCGTTGATGATCGCGTTGGCCCGCTCGCCCGCCTCCGCGAGCACCGGCACCAGGGACCGTTCGAACTCCGAGGCCCGCGCGGTCAGCGCGATCTCGTCGAAGAGCCGCCGGGCCCGGTCGCCCACGCCGTCCTCGCGGCCGGTCAGACCGCGTACGTTGCCGAGGACGGGCCAGGGGGCGTCGTCGAGGGCCCGCAGCACCTCGCCGGCGCTGCCCATGGCGGTGTTGAGGTCGCGTTCGGTCGCGGTGTACGACGCGGAGGCCAGTTCGCGCACCAGCGCGGTGGCGTCGCTGCCGTGCCGGGTGAGCCGGGCCAGCAGGGCGGCGGCCTCCCGCAGGATCGCGGTACGGGGAGCGGCCGAAGCGTCTGGAGCGGTCGGAGCGGCCGGAGCGGCCGGAGCGGTCTGGTCCGGGCCGTCGAGGCCGAGCAGCGCGGCGTGGCGGTCCAGCGAGGCCCGCACTCCGGCCACGTCCTTCTCCCACGCCTCCGCCCTGGCGCGGATGCCGTCGGCGAGCCGGTTGACGTTGCGCGCGTACATGTTCGGCTTGGCGGAGACGCCGAGCAGCCGGGCCGCCCGCTCGCGGGCCGCCGCGTACTCCTCCTCGCTGGGCAGCGGCTGTGCGCGCAGCGACCAGCCGGGGCCGATCTCGTGCAGCGCGGGCGCCTCCCGCTCCGGGCCGCCCTGGTACGCCCAGGCCCGGTCGTCGAGGAGCGCGTAGGCGGAGATGAGGAGGTTCCCGGTGAGCTTGTCGAGGCCGCCGTACCCGAGGTCCTTGGTGATCCAGCCGCGGATGTCCTCGACGGCGAGGTCACCGCGCTGCTTGTGGACGGACGCGGCCTGGTTGATGCGGGTGCGCCAGTCCTGCCGCATGACGAGCGGACCGTCGTGGACCGTGCCCAGTTCCAGCGGTTCCACGATCCGTTTGACGGTCTTCAGGTGGTGGCTGTCGACGTTCTGGGCGCGCCCGCCCTCGTCCATGGCCCGGGTGATCCACTCCAGGGCCGTACGCAGCTCACCGGCCGTCACCGCCTTGCGCTGGCCCTTGAGGTCCGGCCCGAAGTCGGGGTGCTTGGGGTGCAGGGCGGAGAACATGCCGTCGGCGAGGTGCTGCACGTTCGCCTCGAAGCCCTTGCCGCCCTCCTCCCGGGGCTGCCCGAACTCGGGCTGGAGCGAGAGCACATGGCGCCCGTCCGGCACCTCGGGGCCGGGGTTGGAGTCGGTCGGCCGGGCCAGCCCGTACACCTCGGCGAGGGCGCCGGTGAGCTGGTCGGTGAGGGTGTCGCGGGCGACCTCCAGCTGCCGCCTGACCTTGGTCCGGTCGTCGGGCGGGAAGGTGCCGGTGTAGTCGGTGAGCCGGTCGCGTTCCAGCAGGAAGTTGATGCGCATCAGCCGGCCGAGCTGGGCCCTGCGCTGGTCGGAGAAGAAGTCGGTGAGCCACACCAGGGTCGGGGCGGTGACCCCGTCCTTCCTCAGTTCCTCGACGCGGTGGAAGTCGTCGCTGGGGTAGTGGTCGCCGTCGTCGAAGGGGTAGTCGACGACGAACCGCACATGGCCGGCCGTGGCGGGGGTGAACTGTTCGTCGGGCAGGTCGGAGCGGTCCCGTACGTTGCCGAAGACGAACTCGGCGACGCGGCGCGTGCCGCGCCAGACGATCTCCTTCTCGGCGACGAACTGCCCGTCGCGCACCCCGGCCGCCTCCCACAGCCGGTCGCGCAGCCACACCCGGCGTACGCCCGCCTTGTCCTCGTCGGCGACGGCGTCCAGCAGCGGCTCGATGTCGAGGTCGGACAGGTGCAGCGAGAACACCGGGTCGGCTTCGCCGTCGGACCGGACCTCGGAGGGGAACGTGGCCTGGAGGTCCCGCATGCGCCGGACGACGACGTCTCCGGCGGGCACGGTCCGCGAGCGCACGGAGCCGTGGTTGAGGGCGGCGAGCCGTGCCCCGGTCAGCCGCCGCAGCGCGGGCACGTCGGGGGCGAGCGCGCCCAGCAGCAGTGTCTTGACGAACCGGTCGTCGGCCCGGAACTCGGCGTGCGTGTCGGAGCCGTACTTGTCCAGGAGGTGGGTGCGCGCCTTGGTGTAGAACTTCACGGCGGCTTCGGACTCGCGCTTCAGTTTGTCGGTGAAGGCGGCTCCGGTGCCGTCGACGAGGACGTCCCACAGGTCGCCGAGCGGGATGAGCTGTCCGACGGCGGCGTCGGCGTTCTTCTCCAGCAGCTGCTGGACGAGTTTGAGTCCGGTCCGTTCGCGCTGGAGGGCGCCGGAGAGGGCGACGAGCACGTTGAGCAGGGCGGGGGAGAGCGGGTAGACGGACCGGAAGCCGGTCCAGTCGGCGTGGGTGGCGCCGCCGCCGTCCAGCAGGATGTCCTTGACCTGCTGGTTGGAGCGGTCGATCCCGGCGAAGGCGTTCTCCAGCACCTCCTCCTTGCCGGGCCGCGGCTTGAGCACCCGTTCCTTGATGATCTCCGGGAGGTTGCGGTCCTCCAGGTCGACGGTGGTGAACCGCTCGTTCAGGTACTCGAGGGCCTGCTCCATCGCCTTGACGTCGGCGCCGAGGACGTCGGCCCCGACAAGCTGCGACAGATCGCGCTGCCGGGAGATCAGCGACACGATCGGCACCGGCCGGTCGGCGTCGCCGGACTCGATCAGTTTGACCAGTTTCTGGATCTCGTTGTTGACGAAGGTGCGGTCCCGCATGTGCGCCTGGAGCCACAGCACCAGCTCGTCCAGGAACAGCACCACACCGTCGTACTCCAGCGACCGGGCGTGCCGGCTGATCGCGGCGAGCCCGTTCTCCAGCGGCACGTACTTGGCGGCGTCGCCGCGCGCGCTCTCGGCGTACGACTGGAGCGGGCCGGTGAGCAGGGTCGACTCCAGCCGCTCCCGGCGCGGGTCACCGGCGGGCGCGGCGAAGGCCTCGTCCAGCTCGGCGGAGGTCCAGGCCCCGCCGGTGCCGATCACCTGGAGTTCGTCGTCATCGTCGTCCGCGCCCCCGCCCGCCGGGGCGCCGGCGGGCAGCAGTCCGACGAACGCCTCGTCGCCGAGCTGCTCCCGCAAGCGGCGGGCGTCGGCGAGCAGGGCGTCGGAGCGGAACACGACCGGGGTCGGCGCGTTCGGATGCAGGTCGCGTACGGTCCGCACGTACCCGCCGAGCAGTGCCTCGTCCAGGTTGGCGGCGCCGACGAGGTGGTACGGCACCATCAGGAACCGCTTGCCGCGCATCCACTCGTCGTGCTCGGCGATGACCTCGCGCAGTCGCGGCTTGGCGCGGGCGGCCGGTTCGCCGTTGAGGACGGCGTGCAGCACGGTCAGGAAGTGGCTCTTACCGGCGCCGAAGGACCCGTGCAGGTAGGCCGCCTCGGAGGACCCCTTGCGCACCGCGCCCCGCACCAGCTTCAGCGCCCTGCGGAACTCCTCCTGGAGCTGCGGGGTCACCACGTACTCCTCGACCCGCCCGGCCGAGTCGCCCCGGAACCCCTGGGACAGCTCGATCTTGAAGTCCCCGGCGGTGACGTCCTCCTTGATGTCGAGGACGTCCCTCAGTACGACGGTGTCGCCGCCACCCCTGGCCATATAACGCTCCCGATCCCCATGGCATCCCACACAAGTCCCCCCAATCCTGCCAGGCCACACAAGGGTGCCGGGGCGGGGCGGCGGGATCGGGGGTGGACGGGACCGGAAGACGAGGTGAGGCGGGTGGCGGGGCGGCAATGGGGGCAGGGCGGGGCGAGCGTGGATCAGGCCCGTGCCGTGTCCGAGGGAAGGGTGACGGGCGAGGACGGGGCGAGGACGGGGCCGAGGGCCGGGCAGCCGACCGGGTCGGGGGCCCGGCCGGGTACGGGGCTGGTGTCCGTGCTGGTGGCGACGAGCGCCCACACGGTCTTGCCGGGTGCCCCCGGCCGCTCGGCGACGCCCCACTCCTCGGCGAGCGCCGCGACGAGGGCGAGCCCCCGGCCGCCCTCCGTGAGCGGCCCGCCATCCGCCGCCGGGACGGGCAGCCGCTCTCCGCGCGCGTCGCTCACCTCCACGCGCAGCCGGGTCCCGTCCGCGTCCCTGCTGAGCCGCAGCTCGGCGTCCCGGCCGGGGACCCGGCCGTGGGTGACGGCGTTGGCGGCCAGCTCGGCGACGACCAGTTCGACGGTGTCGTGCACCGGGCTGCCGTAGGGCCACCCCCAGGCGTCCGTCTGCTGGGAGGCGAGGCGTCGGGCGAGCCGGGCGCCGCGTGGGGTGGGGGAGAAGCGGAGGGCGAAGGTGGGGGTGGTCATGCCCCGAAGATTCCGTGTCGACGAGGCTGTGACCAGCAATGACGTGCCTACGGACGGTTTCTGTGGCGGTGGGGCGGAGGGCTGTCGGGGTTGTCGGCGTGCTGGGGGGGGGTGGGTGAGGTCACGCCCGGGTGAGGCGGTCCGAGAAGCCGCCCCTCGGCACGGTCCACCTCTGTGGCCGGGGTCCTGGTCGGTGCGTCCAGCGGCCTGCGGGCACGCCTTCGCGCACCTGAAGAACTGACGCGTCCTGACCGGACTCCGCCTTCAGGCCCGGCACGCCACCACGCTCCTACGGGCCCTCCTCGTCCTCACAAGCCTTGAGATCGTCCGCCGGCGGATGATCTACGTCCCGGACAGCCGGCCACGGCCCGACCGGCGACTCTCAGGGTGAACGGGCTCGCTGGAGCGGATGCGTCTTCTTGACAGCACGCATATCGTTTATCGATAGTATCGATAAACGATATGCGTGCTGCGATCGGCAGGGGAGATCATGGGTACGAAGTCCTGGTGGAGCCGGACCGACAGCGGGTTGCTGGAGGCCGCTCTGGGCCTGGCCGCTCTGCTGGTCGGCGTCTTCGGGGTGCTGCTCCCGGCCCTCGGGGTGGTCGGTCTCATCGATCCGGTGGACACCCGCGAGATCGAGGCCGAGACCACGACCCGGGTGCCGGGCACCGTGACCGACGCGGTGGCGGGCCACGGCATGACCCTCACAGGCACCCACCGGGCCGACCTCGTCTTCGTCGGCCCCGACCTGGGTCAGCGCCTGCTGCTCGCCCTGCCGGAGATCATCGGCGGCCTGTCCCTGCTCCTCATCCTGGCCCTCCTCCTCAAGGTGGCCAGGACCCTGCGCGACGGCGACGTCTTCGTGCCGATGAACGCCCGACGCCTGAGCGTCATAGGGCTCACGGTGCTGGTGCAGGCCGTCATCGCCCCGGCGCTCCTGGCGATCACCACGGAGATGCTGGTGAGCGGCACCCCCGTGGCCGACCAGATCCCCTTCTCGGCCACCTTCACCGGCGAGTACGTCCTGCTCTCCTTCCTCATCCTGGCCCTGGGTGAAGTCTTCCGGCGCGGCACGAGGCTGCGCGCCGACACCGAGGGGCTGGTCTGATGCCGCCGGAGGAGGGACACCAGGTCCAGGTCCACCTGGACCGACTGCTGGCCGAGCGCGGCATGACCCTGTCCGAACTGGCGGTCAGGGTCGGGGTGACGGTGGTCAACCTCTCCGTTCTCAAGAACGACCGGGCGAAGGCGATCCGCTTCTCCACCCTCACCGCGATCTGCCGCGAACTGAACTGCGGGCCCGGCGACCTGCTCAGCATCCGCGAGGACTGATCCCGACCCAGAAGCTCTGGACAGAGGTCATGACTCCGCCGCCCGCTCCGGCAGCCGAACCACGGAATCCGTTCCGAGGACACGGTAGGCGCAGGACGCCGCCTGCTCGTCTCCGTCGCCGCTGCCCGATGCGCAGGCCGCAGTCGGCATCACTATGGCTGCCACCAGAAGCATGCGAGGGGTTCGCCCCGACCGGCTCATGGAGTTCTCCCGGTAGATGCAGCGGAGGGCCAGGACGTGTCCCCTGTCGACGTGTCCCGGCCCGAAGCCGCGTCCGGCCTCACGGATACCGACGGAGCGGAGGCCCTGTTCGTTCGGGTGCCGAGCCGATGCCCCGGTCCTGGCCCGGACGGTGCGACTCACCTCGGCGGTACGGAGCGGGCCGTGCAGTCCCGGCACAGGGCTTCGTCGGCGATCGGCCGGAAGAGGGTGGGCTGGGTGTGGTCGCCCGCGCACTCGCGTGCGCCTGCCAGGCGGGGGGACAGACGGGGTTCGAGGAGCTGCTCGGGTGAGGCTCCACCGGGTGGTGGGGTTGCTTCCGGCGCGGGGCCCGTCCCCGTCGGTACGGGCGGTACGGGCGGTACGTCGCGCAGGAGGTAGCGCAGCAGGCCGCCGGGGCGGTGGACGGTGCTGCCGTCGTCGGGGAGGCCGCGCAGGATGTGCAGGCGGACGGCGGCGGGCGGGTGCCCGGCGGCGAGCCAGTGGGTGGTGAGGCCGGCCAGTTCGGCGTGCATGGCGCGGGGGATGTGGTGGAGGGCGGGGGAGAGGTGGGGATAGGTGGAGACGAGGGCGCGGGCCTCTTCGAGGAGGGGCGGGGCGGTCGTCGTCTCCGGCTGCGTTTCCGTCTCCGCCGTCTCCGCCGTCGCTGCCGTCGCCGTTGCCGTCTCTGCCTCCGGCTCCGGCCCCGGACCGGGGGGTTCGGGGGGTCGGTGGGAGGTGTTCTCCCATGGGTCTTTCTTTGGATGACCGTCGGTGGGCGGAGTGGTCGGCTCACCGACGGCCGGAATCCGGGCACCCGGTGCGAGCTGCGGCGATACCCGTTCGGTGGTGGTCCCTCCGGCCGGGCCCACGGGCATCCCCGCGAGGAGCTTGGCGGCCTCGGCCGCGTTCAACGGGGTGCTGGAGACGAGCTGTTGGGTGGCCCAGAGGCCGCCGGGCCCCTGGACGCGCCGCTCGTGCACGAAGCCCTCGTCCTTGAGCTGACGCTTGGCCCGGGTGAAGGCGCTCCCGCCGATGTGGGCGCGTTCGGCGGTGCGCGACAGGGACTCGCGCGCCCCCTGCGGGAGGGAGAGCTGCCAGGTCAGGAGACGGACGGCGTCGGAGGTCAGACGCGGGTGCCGGATGATCTCGTGAGAGAGCTGGGTGAAGGCGCGCGGGGGCGCGATATGGTGCCGGTAAATCACGGGTGGAGTCTCTTTCCACTGGTGGTTCAGGCCCTCGCGAACGGCTGGAACCGTCGCGGGGGCCGCCTTCGTTCGCGCCCGGTGCGGCACGCGAAAGACGAGTTGTCGAGGCGACGCTACCGCACGCAGCGTGCACGGGCGGACGCGTTGAGTGAAGAAGGCTTTCGTGCGAGGGCGATGGCCCTGCCAGTGCGGCCCGTTACCCGCCCGCGTCGATCCCTCACACGGGCAGCGAGCAGGCGGTGGCCGTGGTACGGAGCATGGCTCCTTACAGAATCTCGGAAGGCCCTGCGGCGAGGAGCTGGGCTCTCCGCATCGGGTCGTCACATGCCGTTTGGTCCCCGTCTCACCGGGGGACGTCCTTGGCTTTCCCGATCAGAACGCCGAACGCCTGTGCCTTCTCCCTCAGCCCGGAGCTCAGGTCGACGGAATCCTCAAGCACCACTACCCGCTGGACCCGGCCGTGCCGAGGAACAGAACGGGCCGACCCGCCGACGTACTCGACGGCCTCTGTGAGGCGGTTCGTCTCTTCGCCAACTGATTGCTGGGGAGCCGCGACCCACGCGCCGTACGCGGTCTGTTCGCTGATCCAGCCGAGGTCGAACTGCGGGCCCCGCCGCGCCGGAGCGCGAACGTCGAGCGTCGCTCGTCCAGCCACCCGCTCGATGAGGCGTGACAGCAGCTTCTCGTGTCGCGGCGTGCCCCGCCCCAGCACACCGGCCTCGAACCGACTGATGCCCCGAGTGCGCAGGCGAAGCCTGTCGAACGGGCCGCCGAGGAACCCTTCCCCGACCTCGGGCATGACGGTCACGTGATCGCCCTGTACCTCGAGCTTTCGGCACTGAGCCGGAGCTCCGAACAGAAGATCCGAGTAGCCGGCAGCGTCAACCACGTGGATGTGTCGACCTGCTGTGCGTGAGTCGATGACTGCCAGAAGTTTTCTGCTCAGCCCTCGGTCCGTGTCCTTGACGTTGCCTGCCAACACTCCATGGACAACGAGGGTTACCTTCCTGGAGAAGCTGTCCTGGCGGACAGCTCCTAATGCCTGCGAACGAGAGAAGCAGTCATCACGGACAACCCATTCACCGTCCACCAGGGTTTTCCCGGTGAACATGATGGTGTGCCCTCGGAGTTCGCCTATCCAGCCAGTGCACCGTGCGGACACTCTCGTCAACCTCCCACCGGGTCCGAACATCCCTTGTCACGCAGAGTACTTCGGGTGTTGCGGAGAAGGAGGAAAGTCCCGAGGATCGACCTCCACCTCCCCTCTCCAACCGCCCGGGCAGGGGTGGCGTAGTCGGCGTGTGCTGCTGCACACCGACGTCGTATACGCCGCTCAGCGACGGGGACCTGACTCACCTACGACGACGAGAGCGAGACGCTCCCGCTGGACGTTGGGGACGACGCCTGGGACGAGGTGACCTGCTCGTTCACTCTTCCGGCGCAACTTGTCCCGCTATCGGCGTGGTTGACACGGGGGCGTCCTACGGTGCGAGCACGGATGACCGGTGAACGGATGTGCTGAGGGGACGAGCGCGATGGAGTCGGGAGCGGATGCGGGCGCGGGTGCGGAGGACACGGGCGCGGACTCGAACGGGGAGTTCCTGCGCTGCTTCGGGCGCCAGATGAAGTTGCTGCGTGAAGTGGCGGGGCTGACGCAGGCGCAGTTGGGGAGCCAGGTCGGTTACGGCGAGGCGCAGATCGCGGCGGTGGAGCAGGGGCGGCGCATCCCCAAGCCCGAGCTGATCGACGCGGTGGACCGGGCGGTGGGCGCGCGGAGCGTGCTGATGGCCATGAAGGAGGAGGTGGCGAAGGCTCGGTATCCGGGGTTCTTCCGGCGGTACGTGCAGCTGGAGGCCGAGGCTGTTGAGCTGCATGCCTACGTCACCCACGCGGTCAAGGGCCTTCTGCAGACGGAGGAATGCGCGCGGGCGGTGTTCCAGATGTGGCGTCCCTTGCTGGACGAGGAGGCGATCGAGCAGGGTGTGGCGGCGCGACTCGAGCGGCAAGGGTTGTTCGGACGTCGCCCAGCTCCCCTTCTGAGCTTCGTCTTTGAAGAGCACGTTCTTCGGCGGCCCCTTGGCGGGCGTGAAGTCTGGCGCGGCCAGCTGGAGCAGCTTCTGATCTACGGGCATCAGCGCAACGTCGAGATGCAGGTCATGCCGGTGGATCGAGAGGAACATGCAGGCCTTTCTGGTCCGTTCACATTGATCCACTCGAAGAACGAGCGCAGGATGGCATACATGGAAGTGCAGGGTTTCAGCACCTTGCACACGGACCCGAAGAAGGTCAGCCCGTTGGAAGCAACGTATGGAGTCCTGCGAGCGCAGGCGCTGACTCCACGAGAGTCGCTGACCTTCATCGAGAAGCTGTTGGGAGAGCTATGAAGGCATACAGCCCAGATTTTGCTGGTGAGCTGAGCTGGTTCAAGAGCAGCTACAGCGCTGGCGACGGCGGCGACTGTGTCGAGGTCGCGGACGCCGGTACGGCCGTGCTGGTCCGCGACTCCAAGCGGCCCGGCGATGCGGTTCTGACCGTTGGTGCCGACCAGTGGGCGGCGTTCGTACGGATGACAGCGCGCGACTGATCTGAAGCGGGAGGGGCGGTCGGAGGCCGGGACTTGGCCTCCGACCGCCCCTTCTTCATGGGCGCAGCTCAGTCACTCACTCTTCTTCTGCCGCTCGCGTGTCTTCTTCTCGGGGCGCCAGTTGACGAGGTCGTTCTCGGACCACTGTCCGTCGGAGCGGCCTCGCTCCAGAGCGGCCTGGAACTCCTCGGCGGGGTTGCCCTCCCACTCCTCGTCGTACTCGCCGTGCCACTGGTGCACCCAGGGCAGTACTTCCCGCAGTCCAGCGAGCAGCGGGACGAACCGGGGGTCCTTCTTCTCCCAGCCGCCGTCCTCGACGCGGCTGCGGACGAGTCCCACGAGGGCGTCGGCCTGGTCGCGGTGGTTCCAGCCGGCCCAGCCGAGGAGCAGGGAGGTGTCCGACTCCAGGGAGGCGCCGGGGTAGGAGATGAAGCGCTCCTTGGGCACGTCGAGCTTGCCGCGGTGGGACCAGTAGGAGTTCTTGGTGAAGTCCGCGCTGGTGTACTTCGGCGGCACCTTGATGTCGAGCCGCTTCCCGGTCCGGTCCTCCTCGCGCTGCTGCTCCCAGACCTGCTCCCACTGCGCCCGCTTGCGCAGCCCGGAGTCCTTGTAGCGGAGGGCGGCGAGATACGGCACGTGCTCGGCCTCGATGACGGCGGCGAGGACGGTGGCAAGAGAGGCATCACGCTTGCCGAGGTGATCGGCGGCGTACAGCGCAGCGACGGCCTGGACGTCCTCGTCGTGACGCAGCTCGTCGGCGAGCTGGTTGACGGTCAGCGGCCGAGGCACGGTGAACCCGTCCCGCTCCTCGAACCACAGCTCCTCGCGCTCGGCGGCATCGAGCAGCCAGTTCCGCAGGGCAGCGGCTTCCCGCTTCTCCCAGGGCTCGGTGGACCAGCGGCGCTTGTACTCGGGGCGCTCGATGAGGCGGATGTCCTTGTTGGCCTCGATGAGGTCGATACGGGCCTGGACGACCTTGCGGTAAGTCTCCGGCCAGTGGGCGGGGATCTCGGTGATTGGGGTGGACTCGTGGCGCTCGAACCACTTGCTACCTACTTCGCCGCCCCGCGCTTTTCGAGCCCATACGATTTCGAAGGAGCGCTCCCCGAGTGCCACTTCGGGGACATCAGCGCCCACAGGAACAGTGGTCCGCGCGACCTCCTCGGCGGTGAGCAATCCGTACGACCCGTACACCGTCCAGTCAAGCTCCTCCTGCAAGGCGATCATCCGCGCGCGGATCTCTTCCTCTGTCTGGTGGGTGTGGTTCAGAGCTTCGCGAGTGGGTAGGGCATGGCAGGTCAGCCTGGAGGGGGCGTGCTTGGTTGAAGCTTGAGCGAGAGCGTCAAGCTTTCGACTAAGAACGAGGGGGAGTTGCTTAGGTAGCGGGAATTCATGGAGCTTGGTGGCTGTGAATTCGTAACGGGATTCCCAAGGCTCGTCAGCGTCCCCTCTTTCTGCTCCAGGACGGCCCTTGTTGTGACTTACCTGCTTCAACCAGAAGCCTGCGGTCGACGAGTTCAGGACCCCCAGCAACTCCAGATGACGCTCCTCGCTCGCCTCCTTTGGCAACTTGATAACTGGCGCGGACTGCATGAATACGTCCGTTCCGCGCTCCAGTGTGAAGTGATTGTGGGTTGCGACAAATGCGAAGCTGATCAGCCTCGGGGACCAGTAGCGATTCGCTGAGAAACTTGAATATTCGAACCAGGTTCGACCTTGCTCCTCTTGGGTTCCAGATAGAGCGCGCCTCAGCTTCAGAAGCGTCCTGCTAGGCCAAAGGAATTGCTCCTCTCGTAGGCCGATCCAGGCTTGCTGGTCACTGTCCCGATATGGGAAGAGGGAATTAGTGCCGCCGTCGGAGCCCCAGTCGCGCAAGGATGTCCCTCCGACGATCGGGCGGGAGTTACTTGCGGAGATGTGTGAGCGAAGCCAGGATGCATCTCCGAGAATATAAGCGTCGTTTTCCCGTGTGACCGCACTGAAGCCGATGTTTTCCACGGAAGCCCGAAGCTTGATAGCGCCGCTTTCCTCAAGGCGCTTCATGAGGGGTCCGCTACCACCACCGCCCAGTGACCATGGATGATCTGCCCAGTTTTCACGCTTCGCATCCTCAACAGACACCCAGTCCGACTCGCTTCCAGGCGTTCTGACTTGTTTCACGATCGCCTGCCAAACGAGCCCGTTCTCTGGGACCTTTGGCTGGCTTCCTTCACCTCTTACGCCCAGCACTGCACGGATCGGTTGCGCCTGTTGAGCTACCTGGTTGCGCCCAGCCAGGATTACAGTCGGCGTCCCATGCCCCGGAATGAACGCTCCCGAAGTGTCAATTACATGCGTCAGGTCAACTCTCGGAAAGAAATCCTCAATCAGCTTCTTCCCGAACTCTCGCTTCATAAAGGAATTCGAGGTGATTTGCCCACTGAACCCCCCATCCCGATGATCACCCCCCGCCCTGATCCCCAACTCAAAGATCCGCTGAGCAAACGGCACCGACAACGCGTACTGCCGATAGCAGGCGTCGTAAGCAGCCTTGTAGTTCTTGTTCTCGTTGGCGTCCTTGACGGTGATGTACGGCGGATTCCCCACCACCACGTGATACGACCCCCGCCCGAGAAGATCCACCTCCCGCGCGTACCCCTCCACGTCCTCCGTGCGGTAGTAGAACGGCTCGTTCTCCGCGAACAGGGTGTCCAGGGACTCCGTGACCGTCTCCGCGCCCCGCCCGTGCAGCAGAGAGTCCGCCACCGCCACCCGAATCGGCAGATCGGGCGCGCTCCCCAACTCCCGCACCCCGCAAGCCTTCAGCGCGGCCACCAGCAACCGGAACCGTGCGATGGCCACGGCGAACGGGTTCTTGTCGGCGCCGTGGACGGACTCCAGGGCCCGCCGGACCAGCACCCACGGTTCGGTCCCGGGCTCGGCCTCCCGCCACTTCGCCAGCAGCCGCTCGAAGAGGCCCAGCAGGAAGTGGCCGGAGCCGCAGGCGGGGTCGATGCACCGCAGCCCCCGCACGACGTCCGCACCGTCGGGACCGTCGGCGGAGACCTCTCCGTGCCACCCACCGGGCCGGTGCTTCCACGCCGGCGTGAGGCCGAACTCCTCGACGGCCGGTTCCAGCGTCAGGTCGAGGATGAACTCCTCGACGAACACCGGGGTCTGGAGCAGCGCGTACGTCTTCCGGGCGTGCTCGGACAGGTCCTGGTACAGGTCGCCGAGGAACCGCGTGTCCAGCTCGGGGTCGGTGAAGTCGTGGACGATCTCGCCGTCCGCGCCCCGCTGACGCCAGAAGGCGAGCAGAGCCGTTGCTGCCTCGTACGAGGGCGTCACCTCGTACAGCGGGTTGTGGGTGCGGTCGAACAGCCCGGCCACCGTCCGGTGCGACGCGGCCAGCGCGTCGAAGGAGTCGAGCAGCCAGTCCCGGTCGTTCTTCGACGGGTTCGCCCGGAAGTACGCGTCGTGCCGGTCCTGCGCCTCCGCGAGCCGGTCACCGGGCCCGGAGAACCACGGGTCCGCGATCAGCCCGTTGTCCTCGCTGAACCGTACGAACACACAGGCCAGCACCCACGCCGCCGCGATCTGGACGACCCGGTCGTCCCGCCACGTCTCGTACATGGCCGCCGTACGCTCCGCCGCGACGGCCTTCTCGTACTCGGCCCGCAGCGCGTCCCGGAACTCCGCCTCGCTGTCCGTCCGCTCGCGGAGATCGTCCTCCAGGAGACGCGCCTGCGCCTGGAGATCCTTCAGCAGCCGCGTCCGGTCCAGCGCGGACCCCGCCCCCTGCGTCCCCTCAACCGTCACCGTCACAGCCGCACCTCACATCCCGCTCGTCGGCCCGCGATCTTCGCGGATGCGCCGATTTCCCAGCGAACCCCCCAAGGCCCGCCGTCCCATCCTGCCAGCCAGGCCGCACCGGGCTCAGGAGGATCGATGCGCATTGAACTATTCACAGGGTGCGATCCGGCATGTGCGCTGCTCAGACGGTTGATCGTGCGCCAGCCGTCCTGGTGGTGCGGTGTGACCGCAGGGGACGGCGGCTCTGGGGAGGGCCGCGGGGTGGACGGCCGGTCGCCGTCCACGCGGATCAGCGACACGTGGGGGTGCGATGGGCAGCCTGGGGAACGGCCGAGCCGGCAGGCCACCGGCGAAGACCGGGAACAAGCGGAGCAGGACCGGGAGGCGGCTTTCCCCGCAGGAAGAGGAACTGCGGCGCCCGCGCGCACAGCGGGACCTGGAACGCGCCCGCGAAGCCGAACGGCGGCGCAAGCGAAGGCGGGCGGAACGGGAGCGCGGGCACCGAGCCCGGTCCCGCCCGGTGGCGGACGACCCCGCCGTCCGGCTCGCGGGGTCCTGCGGGGTGGTGGCCCGGGCCGGATCGTCGGGCCGGGCCACCACGACGGTGGTCGTCAGGAACGAGGCGGGTCGGTCGCAGAGGTTTCCTTGCCCGGCTCACCGGGCTGATCGGTGAAGACCGTCAGGTGCCAGGTGCCGTTCTCCCGCGTGACGGTGAAGGTGTCCTGGAGGGGCTTGCCCGTCTTGTCCTCGGCCAGGAGGCGGGCCGAGCCGACGTCCGGGCCCATGTCGTGCTGGATCCGCACGTCCTTGATCTTCCACCCCCGTCCGCCCTGATCGGCGAGGATCCGCTCGGCCTCCTGCCGGGACCACTCCTCGTCCTTGACGCCCCCGACCGACATCAGCCCGTCGGCGCTACGGGAGTTGAGGGCCCGCACATAGGCTTCGACGGCCGCGCGGGCTCCGTCGGAGGATGCCGAAGCCGAGGACGAGGGTGCCGAAACACCGGGCGGCGCTTCATCCTCCTGGGACGAGCAGCCGGATGCGACGACCAGGGCGGCCGCCACGGCCAAGAGGCGTCGACGTTGCACAGCACACTCCTGTTTTCCGGTGAGGGAACGGGCAGCCTGTCAGGTGCGGTGCGCATACCACCAGGCGCGCGGGTAGTCGGAGAGGATCTTCTTCAGGCTTTTGTTGTGGGTGTCGCTGGTGTGGTAGGTCAGATACGGCGTACCGCTGTACTTCTTCGTGACGATCATGGTGTGGTCGATGTTGTCGTTGCGGTTGAAGTCGGCCTGGAGAACGTCGGCCGAGGCCAGTTTCCACACGTTGTCGAGTATCTTGGTCCGCTTCGCATGCTTCTTCGCGAACCAATACCAGTTCTCGGCCCCGGCCCATGTGTAGCTGGTCGTGGACTTCGTCGGCCCGTAGAACCAGTACTTGTTGCTCTTCCGCTGGATGATGGCGCCGCCCTTGGGCCCCCAGCCGCCGGCCAGCATCGCCTGGGAGATGAAATTGGTGCAGTCGTTGCCGTACGTGCGGTAGGCGTTGTTGTGGTTTTTCCAGTACTTGTCGGCGTAGGACACCATCTTGCCGTAGTTGTAGTTCGCCGAAACCGTGGGTTTGACGTAGTCGACGCTGTTGGCGGGCAGCGGTTCGACATCGGCTCCGGCGTCCTTGCTCCCTTCGGCTTCGTCCGGTGTGCCGCCCCCGTCGTCGACGGCGGCGTCGACGTCCACGTCGGCCACCTGGGTCGTCGCGGTCGGCCCGCCTTCCGCGTCGGCCTCGTCGGACGACAGCAGCCAGGCGCCGTCGGGGCCCTGGGCGAACTGCACCGTGTGCGAGAGCGACAACTCCTCATACTCCGGCGCGCCCTCCTCGACCTCCTGAAGCGTGAACGGGAGATACAGACGGGTGTGCTCGGTGAGTTGAAGCGTTGCCGACTGGCCGGTGACGGTCACATCGGTGACCTCCACGTCGACCTCCGCCTTGGTGTAGCCGCCGTCGGCTTCCTCGTACCGTCGGCCCTTCTCCACCAGGGCGGCGAACTCGTCCTGTATCTGGGCCGTCATGGAACGAGTCGCCTGAACCTGCCCGCGAGCGGACTTCACCGCCGGACGGGCCGTTGTCAGCAGGTCGGCCCGCTGCTGAAGGTAGCCCTCGGCGAGCTGGGTGAGTTCGGTGGTGTCGGCGCTCGCCGACGGCGTCGCCGTGGGCGAGGACGTCTGAGCGTGTGCCGGTGTGCCGATGAGCGTGAGCATCGCCGCCGCCGTGGTTGCGGCTGCGGCGACGACACGTCTGTGCCCCGTGGTGCGCATGAATCCCCCTGCATGAGCTGACTGGTCGGCCTCAGCCTGTATGTCAGGAGATCGAATGCGAACACGTCGTTCCCGTATGACGAGTTCCAGATCCAGGAATGGCCGGTTCCTGTTCGAGGTATTTTCGACGTGAACCAGATCTGGTTCCGCTGGAGCATGTCGGCACGGGCCTTGCGGCCCACCGGGCTCACGTCGTGCCTGCCGAGGAGCGCGGCAACACGCGAGAAGCTGCTCGGGGAGGACGATCTGGGAGGAGCGCCGCTCGAGTCGCCCCGATGTGTGGTGACGTCATCCCGTGCCGTCCACATGCGGGCGGGCCAGGCGGCGCAGCGGGGACGTCCTGTCCCACACGTGCCGGCGCGCACCGCACACCGGGTCCGTCGCGTACGTCACCTCGGCCGGGAAGCCGTCG
The DNA here is from genome assembly GCF_042871645.1 of Streptomyces sp. NPDC005774. Classification (NCBI taxonomy): domain Bacteria; kingdom Bacillati; phylum Actinomycetota; class Actinomycetes; order Kitasatosporales; family Streptomycetaceae; genus Streptomyces; species Streptomyces sp. NPDC005774. The sequence continues at coordinate 252,670 of NZ_JBIAIV010000001.1, forward strand.
GCCCTGACCCGCTCGGCCGACGGCTCGGCGAGACGCCTGCCGCAGCGGGGACAGTGGTCCGGGGTGTGCGCATGGGATACATGCCCATGGTTCTTCTCCCGCCTACGCCGGCGCCGACTGCGTGGACGCCGTCCACCCGCTCACCGCCACGGCGGCGGTGTCACACGCCAGGACCCGCCAGGCGCCGGGAGTCCAGGCGAAGACCGCGTCCTGCCTGAAGAGGCGTCCCAGGTCACGCGCCGCGGTATCGCTCAGGCCGACGACGGCGACGCTCTCCTCGCGATGCGTGCCGCACGCGTCGCCTCCCTCAGCGGGCCACCAGGTGAGACCACGGTGACGGACCTCGTCGAGCAGTAGGAATTGAGCGTGGGCGTTGGCGTCGTCCGACGCGGTACGGCCACGGGGGTTCCAGGCGGTGATCACATGGCCGGTGGCCCGGGCCGGATCGTCGGCTCAGGCCACCATGGTGGTCGTCCACCCCGGAACATGCCCCGGAGGGGGTGGGCCCGACTACCGGCGCGGAACGCCCAGTTCGCGGACGTAGATGTCCCAGCAGGGCGGTGTGACGCCGGCCAGAGGACCCTTCCTGCCGACCTTCCTCCACCCCCAGTGCCGGTAGACGCCCTGCGTGGCGAGGGCGGTGGGCTGCACCGAGAGGACCGCGCGCTGTTCCTCGCGGTCGCGCAGGAGCTCCTCCATCAGGCGCTTCCCCGTGCCACGGCCGCGCCGTTCGGGGAGGACCGCCAGGCTGATGACGGCGAAGGTCCGGCCCGGCCGTTCCCGTACCAGGCCGGCGGGGAGCGGGTGGGTGAAGTCGCGCCACCAGCCGTGGTCGACGGGGAGCGGATGACCGTAGACGTAGCCGACGAGGCGATCCCGCTGCCTGGCCACGACCAGCCGGAAACCCGGAACCGTCATCAGGCTTCCGAGCTCCTCCTCGTGTCCCGGCGACATCTCCGGCACCCAGGCGAACGGCTCGGCGGAGAAGACACCGTCGTGCAGGTCGCAGATCCGGCGGAACCAGTCGGCGGCCGACTCCCGTCCGCCGCCCTCGAACACGACCTCACCCGGCTCGACCACCTTCCTCCCCCTTTCTGCTCCTCGCGTCCGCGATGTCCTCCACCTGCCTCCGCAGGGTGTCGGAAAGCGCGTCGCCGAGCTCTTCGTAGAGGCCCGCGGCCCGCGTCCAGAAGTCACGGGCGGCGGCGAACTCGCGGCGCGCCAGGGACACGTCGCCCAGACTTCTGAGCGTCGACGCCTCGCTGCGCCGGTCGGTGAACTCGCGGAACGTCTCCAGGGCTCGCCCGAGGTGCTCCTCCGCGTCGTGGAGCTCACCCAGCTCGCCGAGACTGTCGGCGAGGTGGAGCGCGCCCCAGGCCTCACTCCACCGGTCGTCGATCGAACGGAAGATGTCGATGGCGCGGCGGCAGAGCGCGGCGGCCTCCGCGTGGTCGTCGCGGGAACGGGCGCACTTCGCGAGACTGAGCAGGCTCATCCCCTCGCCCCGCCTGATGCCGTGCTCCCGGAACACGGCCAGTGCGGCCTCGAAGTGCGCCTCGGCGCCGGGGTCGCTCCGCTCCAGGGCCACCAGCCCCAGACCCCGCAGCGAGAACCCCAGCATCCAGGGGTCGTCGATGTCCCGGCTGATCTCCGCAGTGTGCCGGTAGTGCTCGACGGCGAGGTCGTACGCCCCGGACCGCCAGTTCACATCACCCAGACACAACAGGTTCGACGCTTCTCCCAGTGGGTTTCCGACCAGCCGTGCGGCGTCCAGCCCGAGCTCGTGGACATGGTTCCAGTCCGACCAGTGGGACCCGAGCTCGAAGAATCCGTCGGCCACCACGGGCAGCATCCACGCGATGTCGTACTGCCCCCAGGCGACCGCCTGTCGCAGTGCGGAGAGCAGGTTCTCGCGTTCGGTCTCGAACCACCGCAGCGCGTCGGCGGCCCCCTCGAAACGCTCGACCGGGCGCACCTGGCCCGGAGGGACCAGGGGAATGGAGTGGGAGTGCGGAAGAATCGCCTTCCGTCCCGCGTCGGCGCTGAGCAGGTACCAGGTGAGGATCCGGCGCACGGCCCGGGTTTTCTCTTCCTGCGGCTCTTCGGCGGCCAGCTGCTCCACCGCGTAGGAACGCAGCAGATCGTGCATGCGGTATCTGTCCCTGGCGGTCTCCTGGAGAAGATGGACATCGGCGAGTTCGCCGAGCCTGCGCCGGGCAACCGCCGGAGTGAGGACGAGAAGTGCTGCCGCGGAGCTGCTGCTCAGCACCTTTCCCTCATGCAGTCCCAGGATTCGGAAAGCTCTTCGGGATTCCTCCGGGAGCGCTCTGTAGGACCATGAGAAGACGGCGCGCACATCGCTGAGTTCGTCCTCCCGATCGGCCAGGGCATCGAGGAGATCCTGTTCCTGGACGAGTTCGTCCACGAGTTCGTCCAGGGAGAGCAACGGTCGAGCGGCCGCACGTTCCCCCACGACGCGGAGGGCCAAAGGGAGACAGCCGCAGAGCTGAACCACTCGCCTGGCCGCCTCGGGCTCCGCGTCGACCCGTAAGGGCCCGATCACTTCACGCAGGAGGCGCACCGACTCCTGCGGTGACAGTACGTCGAGTGTCACACGCGCTGCTCCCTCCCGCGCCACTAGACCGGACAGTCTAGTTCGACTGGTGATCAGGACGAGGCTGGAGCGCGAGGCGGGAATGACCTGTCTGATCTGCTGGACGGACGACGCGTTGTCGATGAATATCAGGATCTTTTTCCCGTACACCATCGAGCGGAACAACGCGGCGCATTCCTGCTCGTCGATCGGAATGCGGTCCGCCTCCACGCCGAGGCTCCGCAGGAAGGAGGTCAGAGCCTGCTCGGGTCCCAGCGCGTTGCCGCTGTTGTATCCGCGCATGTCGATGTACAGATCACCGTCGACGAAGTGCCGGCGGACCCTGTGCGCCCAGCGCAGTGCGAGCGCGGTCTTCCCCACCCCCGGGCCCCCGGTGATCGCCGTCACGACGGCCGGAGCATCCTCACCTTCGTCGGCGGGCTGTGGATGCAGCGTGTCCAGCGCGGCCAACTCGTGCACGCGGTTGACGAAACCCGGTACTTCGTAGGGGAGTTGGCGGGGCGGGGGGAAAGAGTGATCGGGGCCGTGCACATGTACACCACCATGCACGGTCCCGGCCTGGACCACCACGTCACTGTCGCCGCCGGAGAACTCGTTCGAGACGGATGTCGGCTCGTCGGCCATGTGTCTGGTCCAGGTCCCCGTGACTCGTGTGTCCACTCAGCCCGAAACGCGCGGCTGATCCAGATGGGTGTGGGCGAACTCCCGGTAGGGGACGGCGGACGCCTGGGCCACGTCGCGCCAGTGGTTCGCCTCGACGACCCGTCGCGGGTCGTCGATGATCTCGGCGGACGAGAAGCTCCCGTCCTCCTCGTAGTACATCGCCACCAGTTGCGTGGAGTCGAAGAGCCAGTAGTCGTAGTGCGGCAGCTCCGGCGGCCACTCCTGCCGGGACACGGGGAGGATCCGCACGTCCTCCCCCGCCTCGACCGTGTGCTCGTACGCCCACGCGCATTCGAAGCGGACGTAGTCGGACATCGGCAGCTCGACCACGTGCACCCGGCTCAGGATCTTTCCCGCCGCCACCGCCTTGGCGACGGTGCCGTCGATCCACTCCGCGATGCCGGGGAACTCGCCTCTCGACTCGCCCGAGAGGAAGCGTGCGAACTCGTCCTGCTCATAGGACACGTCATACCGCTGGAGGGCTTCCAGGCGGTATGCCGTGAACTTGAATTCGGTGAACAGGCGGTTGAATTCCTCGTCTGCCAGTGAAGAGAACCTGCGTCCCACCTACCGCCCCTCACTGTGTTGACTGTAGTACTGCTCCATGGCGCCGGCCACGACGTCCGCGGAGATACGGACGGCGCCCTCTCCCGGGAGGACGTTCTCCAGTTCCGAGAAGGTCGCGCTGTCCACGACGTGTCCCTGTACGACCAGCTCACCGGTCTCGCCCAAGTAGACCGTGGGGCAGCCGTTTCCGCCCGAGCCCTGGTCCTTGTACAGCTTGGTGAGCTTCATCCTTGCCCCTTCTGGATGGCAATCCCGGCTTGCGCAAGGCTAGAGTTGGCGCATATGACCGTCAAGATTTTCGCAGCCGAACGGGCAGGTCGGGCAACTTTGGCTGATTCCACTTCTTTCCCGGGGTGAAGATGCAATCATCTCAATGATCCGAGTGCATGCCCGCGAGAATTCCGATGTGACTTTTGATGCGGCCGTTACCAGCATCGAAGCAAGTGGCGGAGAAGCAGGCTCCGTGCGTGCTGTCCGGGCCGAGGGCGCTCAGTCGGCCCGCTCCCCGGCCGGGGCGTCCGGTGCGGGTGGAGTGCCGAACGTCACGGGACCGTGCAGGTCCCGTGCCTGCAGGAGGTTTCCCTGGGAACCGCCGCTGACGGTGTTGTGCACGTCTCCGGCTCCTGTGGGCGCCGCACTGCTCGCCTCATCCAGCCAGGCGGTGAGGGAGCGGGCGAAATCAGGGTCGTGAGCTGCCCGCCGCCGCAGCGCGTCGGCGAGCGCCTGCGCCCGGTCCGTGTCCTGAGGACTGTCCTCGAGATCCTCCAACTCCCGCAGTCCCGCAGCCGGTTCCTCCGGCTGTGCCCGATTGGCACGCGAGAACGGCCGGCGCACCAGCCTGCTGAGCGCTGCCCACGCCTGCGTGCCGGCAGCACCTCCGGCGCCGCTCACGAGTGCCACGAGAAGCCCCGCCGAAATGGGATCCACCCGATCCCCACCTCCCCCCTGCCGATCACGGACCGTACGGGATGTATAGCAGTTCGTGCACCCCCTGTCCCGGGCTCTCGGGGAAGCCGGGCAGTAGCTCGCGGCCGCCCGCCTCCCAGTAGCGGGCGATCAGACCGGCCTCGTGGGCGAGCAGGACCGTGCGCGGACCCGAGCGCTCCACGAGATCCACCACCCGCTGCCGGACCCGCTCGGCCGCCGACCACGTGTACGAGGCGAGCGCCGCGCCCATCCGTATCGGGCCGGTCTCCCACGCCCGGAGGTCGCGTCAACCCGGCTGGCCCGACGATCCGTGACGTAATGACCCGTGCTGCCGAACCCCTCCCGAACCGGTCGACGTGGACGTACGCTCACCTGGGGGTTCCGCTGTGACCACCGAGGCCGGTGAGATGCGGCGGAACGAGGAGGGGTAGCGAGAAGGCCGGGCAGTGTCCGTCCGTATGAGCCGGGGGAGCGCGCGACGCCGCCCGTTGTCGTGCGGCCCGGGTCACCCGGCCAGGGGGAGGGCCATGAACCGCTGGGTCGGCATCGTCTCGCTGCGGGAGACCGCGGCTCCGACGCCCGTGCACAGGATCGCGCTCGCCATCGAGGCCGCACGCGCACGGACGTCGTACAGCCTGGGCGGACGGAAGGTCTCGTACGAGCGGATGCGCCGGGCGCTGCGCAGGGTGGGCCAGACGTACGCGGCACGCTCGGAGTGGGACAGGTGGTCGTACTGCGTCGACCTGGCCGGTGACTTCTTCGACGGCGGCGTGCCCCCGGCCGGTCTGCCCCCCTGGCTCACCGTCAAGCTCCAGGACCTGTTCGACGGGGACGGCATGCAGGGAAGGGGGGGCCGGAGCAGGAAGGCTCCACAGCGCACCATTCCGAGCCGCGACCGCCGAGGCGCGCCGTCCGAGCATGGGGGCCGGACGACGCCCCCCACGAAAGCCCGGCTCACTACCCGGCAACCCCCGCAGCCCGAGCCGGTCCGGCCCTATTCCCGCGCCGTACGGCAGCTCGCCGCCCGCGACGTCACCTACCCGGCGCTGTGTAAGCCGCCCCTCACACTGGTCGGCACCTACGGGGAAGTAGTCCGCGACGCTGTGGGAAAGGCCGTGCGAGGGTGGGACGCCGGACCCGAGGAGACCGCCTGGCTCGGCCTGGCCGCCGAACACCGCAGCCACCTCTACGAAAGCCGGCACACCGACCAGGTCACCCCGCACGTGCTCGGCCTGCTCGACCGGCTTGGCGGCACCGCGCTCGACGTGATCCTGCTCGACGCCTACGGGCGGTGGGCCGCTCCGCACAAGCCGGGAGAGCAAGCCGCCGAGCACGCCCGGCGGCGCAGCGCTGCGGAGACCGCACTGGGGCGCTGGGCCGCCCGCCATGGCCTGGCCCGTATGGGCGCGGGCGAGGCACAGCAGCCCGCCCGGTCCGTGGCCGAAGGAGTCGCCCGGCAGGTCATCGGAGTCCTCAGCCTCTGCGGTAAGCACCAGGTCGCCCGCCGACTCGTCGCCGCCGTCTGGCCCGACCTCGACCGTCCGTCCACGGAGCTCGTCACCGATTTCGTCACCCTGGCGAACACGGCCTTCTGTACGGAAGGGCTGGTCTACGACTACGAAGAGGAAGGGCCCGACCACAGCAAGGTCTTCTGCGCCACGGCCCGCACGGACTCCGGCCGCAGGGCCGAGGGCACCGGAGCGTCGAAGAAGGCCGCGCGGGCGGCCGCGGCCCGTGCCCTGCTGGACAGGTACCCGCAGGCGACCGGAACGGTGAACGCACGGCAGAAGGCGGAACCGGCGGCGAACCGCACGACCATGTCACCGCTGCCGTACGCCCAGCCGGGAAACCGGCACCGGGACGCCATGAGCGACCTGGCGGCGATGTTCGAACTCGGCCACCGGGCGGACGGTCTCCTCGCCCAGGGGCTCACCCACGCTTCCTGGGTCAAGGAGAACCCGGCCACCGCGCACGCGGCCCGCCAGCGCGACAACCAGCTCCTGGCGCACCACGGCTCCCACGTCATCGAACACCTCGCGGCTCACGTCAGAGCTCGCCTGACGCTCGCCCGCAGCCTCACCCCGGACGAGGACGAGGCCCGCGTCCACAGCATTTCGGAAGAGGACACCGCCCGGCTCGGCGGCACTCTCCAACTCGCGGAAGGTCTGCTGACCGGCCGCGGCGAGAGCGGGCAGCGCCGCAGCCTGGTGTCGGGCGCCGCCCAGGCGGCGGTCGCCGCGGCCTGGCGTACCCACGGGCCGCGAATGCTGCTACGGCGGCCCGCAGTTCTGGACGACTGGCTCACCGGACTGGAACACCGACTCGACACGGTGACCCTCCTCGCCGCCATGACCGCCGCCTACGGCATCGACCACGACTACGAGTACGTCGTCTCGGGACCGGAGCACCTCACGAGCTACACGGCCACCGTCATCCTGCGGGACACGCGTGGCCGTGTGCACCGGTGGACCGAACCGCTCGTCGAAGCCTCCGGGAAACCGGCAGCGAGGAAGGCGAGCGCCGAAGCAGTCCTCGACATCCTCGCCACCCCCGTCAACGGTGTCGTCGACGACCTTTCCGCCCCGGAACGGGACCTGCTGGCCTATCTGCTCCGCGCCCAGATCGACGGCCTGGGCCCGACCACCGAACGGCAGCGCGCCCGGGTTATGGCCCGCGGCGATCTCGGCACCGACCTCCTTGCCACCGGCGACACCAAGGCGTTCCTCACCTGGGCCGATCACGTCACGGCCCTGCTCGGCCCCGCAGGGGACCAGGCGCCCGAGGCGCTGCGCGAGCTGTACCGCAAGGTCGTCGACGACACCCGGCGCGGGCCGCGCTCCTTGCTGCGCCGCATGGCTGCGGAAGCCGGCACTGACGCCGGCGGCGTGGTGCGACGTCACGCCGCCGAAGCCGTCCGACGCGCGGCCGCCACGGCGCCCCGGGCCGCGTCGGTACGGGACGTCGTACAGGACTGGTGGCGCGACCAGGCGCCACGCACCGGTGTCACGGTCCGCGACGACATGCGGCAGGAGACCTTCCTGCCGCTGTCCGTCCACCTTGGCGCGTTGAACGAGACGCTGACCTGGTGCGGTGAGGCGGCCGACGCCGTGGGTACTCCGGTGGACATCGAACTGACCATTCAGGACGGCACGCTGCACCTGTGGATCGGGCTGCACGGCGTCGACGTCCACGCCACCTGCGACGAATTGGCCCAACTCCTGTCCCGCACCCTGCCGTACACCGATTGCCTCGTCGATGACGACCATGTATTGCTGCGTCTGCACAGCAGGCCCGAAACGCAGACGCTGTCCTCCGTGGCGGCAGCCGGGCTGGACGCCTACCTGTCCGAACACGCATCGCGAAGCAAGGAGCCGACCTGTGACATCCCGTAAGTCATCCCGCAGCGCTCCCGACCACGGCGACTGGGCGGTTCCGTACCAGCCCGCCGACGTGGCCGACCTCGATCCGGCGACCGCCGACCGGCGGGGCGGGATACCGAACCCGCCCTTGACAGACGCCGTGTACCGGGTCGTCGAGACCGAGGGGCCGATCCACCGGCAGGTCCTCCTCCGGCACCTGGGTGAGCTGTTGTACAAGCCCAAGCCGACGAAGGCCCGAGTGGACACAGCGGTGGATCAGCTGCGGGACGAGGGCCGGATCGCCGAGGCGGACGACTTCCTCGACGTTCCCGGCCGGCCGTGCGCACAGGCCCGTTGGCCGCTGCCAGGCCTCACCTCGCGGCCCGTCGAGCACATCGCACCGGCCGAGCGCCGACGCGCGCTGCTCGGCCTCGTCGAAGACCGGCCGCGCACCCTCGGAGCGGAGAAGGCCGTTGCCGAAGCCCTGGCGCTCTTCGGCTGGTCCGCACGGAACGGAGCAGCACGCGCCAAACTCATGGCGGACCTGTACCGACTCCGCGACACCGGTGCGGTCACCGGCTGGCCGGACAAGCTGGAACCGGCTGAGGAAAGTTGAACGTGGCCCTCGGCCGGGGCCCCGACTGAGCACGTGAACGAACGCTGCCTAAATCCCCCGCTCGTGCTCACGTACGTAGGTGTAACCGCGGGGCAGTTCGTGCGGCCCGGCCAGGCCGGCTCTCTTGTGATCTTCTCGGTAGGCGGCTTTCGCCTCAGGGCTCGCTTCCTTGCCGAGGTGGCCAATGCGCATCAGGTGTCCCGACACGCGATGGGCGCTGGTGCTGTACGCGGTGCCTTCGTCATTCCGAAGATCCTCGCGTTCCGCCACCCGAAGCGCCGGGGCGTAGCAGAGCAGCGGAACCGGCGTCTCTCCACGCCGTGCGGGATAGTGCAGCATGGCTGCTCGGTTGACGCTGCCCTGCTCCCACGTGAGGATCCCGCGCGAGAGCAACCGGTCGACAGCCCCACGGATCTTCTTCGCCGGAGGCCGCTCCGTCTGCGCACGCTCGATGGTGTTGCGGAGCAACGCCTCCCGCGGGAGCAGGGCCCGGCCCTTCTCGTCGAGGTACCCGAGCTCACGCAACGCGTTCAGCACGAGTTCCTCCACCCGGTCCACGCGGGCGTCGAACGCCGCGAGTTCACGGGTCATGATTCTCGGGTCGTAGTCGTAGCGGACCACGGTGCCGCCGAAGACCACGGGCTTGTCCAGCGGGGTGAAGGCCAGCCGGAGCTTCCCCCATGTCTCCCACCGCACCGACACACGCGTTCCGGGGAGGACGAAAGGCTGCCACCTCACCCCTGTCAGCAGTGGCTCAGCACCCTCCACCCGGAGCCTGGCACCCTCCTGCTCGTCCAGGACCCCGATGCGGTGACGCCCTCGCAAAAATATGAGGTCCAGCGACTCATGAGGGGAGGCCCGGTCAGCCATCTCGGCCGGCACGGGGCATGTGCCGTGCAGGAGATGCTCGACACGCACATGGAACTTCCACTCGACGGTGCGCCCGGTGTTGATCACCGAGTAGGGCAGCCCACTTTCATGTTCCTCCACGACGACCCGCGCGAGGTCCTCGGACTGAAGGGACGACGCCCGAGTATCCGCGACCACCGACGGCCCACCGGTGCCTTTCCGCGCTTGCTGATCGCTCTCCGCAGCCGAGGCAGTAATGCGTCCGTAACAGCCGTTGCACAGCAGAGAATCACCGCGGACGGCGACAAGACGTGCGGTCTTTGCCGAGGTGCACCGCGAGCAGATGAAGGGAACAACCGACTCCAACCGGACGAGCTGCACGCTGCCACGAGGCGGATGGATCTTGATGACCCTCTTGCCGAGAAGCTCTTCACCGACGTTCATGCCCACCCGCCCCCTGGCTACCCTGTCGTCCCGATTCTCCCTCAGCCGCGGCAGGGGCCGAAGACAAGTACGGCTCAGGTCTGCGGATACACCGGCACGATGTGCTCGACCAGTCGCCACATTCCGGTCGACGGGTTCCTCTTGTGCTCCTCACCCGGCTTCGCCAGCTCCCGTGCCCGTTCCACTGCCTGCGGCCAGGTCTGCCGGTAGAGATCGAAGGCGAACCGGTCCGCGACCTTGCTGTAGCCATGGTGGTGGGGGACGAGGTGCCGCTCGGCGTGCCGGAAGCCGTCGACCGGGGCACGGTGGTCGCGGAAGTGGAGCAGCAGCCACAACTCGAAGCACGGATTCGACAGGGCGACGTCGATGTCCTCGCTCCGGGCCAGCCGCAGCGCCTCGTCGAGATGCGCGAAGTCATCCACGTCCAGGACGCACCAGGTGCGCGAATAGTGGTCGCCCGCACGCCTGCGCTCACCCGCCGCGTGCCGGACCACGGACACCGGATCCTGCGGACAGACCTTGACCCGGACATCCACGGCACGATTGTCGACCACTCTCAAAAGGCCTTTGAGATATGCCGGTTCGGTGTTCCTCGCCCCGCACACCACCAGGATCGTCGGTAACGAATCCCGATACGCCGGCCTGCGGCGCAGCGTGGACTCACGCCTCGGAGCCCTCCGGCCGTCCCGCTTCGGATCCCTCGCCACCCGTTTCCCCCCGCCCGGCGATCGCCAGCGTGAACGTGTCGTCGACCATGGGCACCGCGCCGTAGCTCCCGCTCAGATAGCGCCGCTCCCGGTTCTCGTCCTGGCGCGGCCGGAAGTCGGACAGCGGATACAGCGAGCTCTCTCCGAACTCGTTCTTCGTCACGAACCAGATCTGGTCCCGCTTCAGAATGTCCTCCCCGGCCCTACGGCCCAGCAGGCTCACGTCATGACTGGTGAACAGCAATTGAGCGCCCCTCGGGTTGCGCTCCGGGTCCTGGAAGAGACCGACCAGGAACGCGCTGAGCCGCGGGTGCAGGCTGCTGCCCAGCTCGTCCACCACCAGGGTGCCGCCGCGACGGGCCACTCCCTCCAGCGTGAACGCGTACTCCACCAGTGCCTGCGTACCGGCGGACTCCGCGTCCAGCGGTACCTCGAACGGACCGTTCCTGCCGGTGTGCCTCAACAGCAACTCGTGGCGTGTCCGTCGGTGGGGCCTCGGCATGTCGAAGAGCGTGTCCTTTTCGGCGCCCCGGGGAGCGGACCGCGATGAGTACAGCTCCTCCTCGACTGTCTCCACGCGGAAATCCTCGATCCCGAGGTCCGCGACGCGCAGCAGGTCCCGTAGATGGGCGGGCTCTCCCTGTCGGTCCAGCCGACGTGCGAGGTTCCTGAGCATCAGCGCGCGGTGCATCGGCCCATTCGTCAAGGAGCCGCCAAACACCAGGTCGCTCCGGAACCACCGGTATACCGGGTAGACGACATCCGTGACCCTCTTCGATCGGGCGGCCATCGAAAGGAACAGCGCGTTGGGAGCCGTCACGTCGGCGACCGTGTGGAGTTCCTTGGGACGGTCCTGCGTGCTGCCGACACGGAAGTCGTCCCCGGTCCGCTCGAACACCACCCGCCTGCGCCCCTCCGGGTAGGCGTACAGCCACTCGCCGACGACACACTCGTCGTCCACCTCGAAGCCGTACACGTACCTGACCCCGCGCACCAGGAGGTCGGCGATATACCAGGACGAGTCCGTCTCCCGGACGTCCGAGAGGAACGGCTGTCTGCTCACACCCTCGCCGTCCTCCGCCAGGAGATGCGAGCGATTCACCATCTCCGCCATGTAGCGCAGCGCGTCGACGATATTCGATTTACCGGCCGCGTTCGAACCGAAGATGCCCGCGACCGGTACCGCCTCCCATGCGGTGCCCGGCGGCCGGTCCCCTTCGTACACCGGTTGAAGCTGCCACTCCAGCTCCTCGCGGATCGAGCGGTGATTGGCCACCCTGAAGTTCAAAAGCATGAGCACCTCCTCCCGCAGGCTAGTTTCACCGCGTTTCGTGCAAGTGAATCGCCGGTAGGGGGAGGTGGCAAGCGAAACTGGGCAGTTAGGCGTCAGAATAAGCCTTACGTGGGAGGCCGTCAGGGCCGCACCGGCGCGGACCGGAGGCCCTTCACGAAGAGGCTGTCCAGCACCTCCCACTCGCTGGCCCGGTCCACCACCTCCACGGTGCGGCCGTCCAGCACGGGTGTGGCACGCGGGTCCTCCACCGGCAGCAGCAGCCACAGACCGTGCGGGACGTCGGCCGGCCGCCTGGCCGCCTGCTGGAGAGAGGCCAGGAGTTCACGGCCGCCCGCCTCCCAGTAACGGGCGATCAGACCGGCCTCGTGGGCGAGCAGGACCGTGCGCGGACCCGAGCGCTCCGCGAGATCCACCACCCGCTGCCGGACCCGCTCGGCCGCCGACCGCGTGTACGAGGCGAGCGCCGCACCCAGCACGCCGGTCACCGTGAACTTGGCGTCCGCCTTCAACAGGGCCTGCCAGCGCACGGACTGCTCCTCGGCCAGCTCCTTGAGCGCGTCCAGGAACAGGGTGTTCAGCGGGACATCGGTCACCTCGAACCGCTCCGCCAGTGCCCGCGCGGTCCCCGGCAGCTCGGCGCCCTTCAAGGTCAGGGCCACGAAACCGCCCCGGCGGCGGGCCTCGCCCAGCCGCGCGGACAGCACCTCACGCGGATCCCTGCCCTCGGCGATGCGGCCCTGCGCGGCGGCGTAGAGAGAGCCGGTGCTCGTCAGGACCGAGGAGGACAGTCCCATCCGGCTGCCCGGACCCTGCTGCTCCTTGGGGAAGAAACGGCGCCGCTCCTGGTCGTGCACCAGAGGGAACCCCGACTCCGTCAGAGCCTCCGCCAGCTCCACGTACGTCGTCTCGTCCAGCACCGTGAGACCGGGGAACCGCGCACGGACCCGGGAGAGCAGGTCCGATGTCGTGATACCGGTCTCGGGGCGGACACCCGCCGGTGCCTGCGAGATGCGTAGGGCGCGAGCCAGGCCGAGGGAGAGCGGGAACAGTTCCAGCCGGGGGGAGAAGGCCACACCACCCGTCATCGACGCGGCCAGCTCCACCAGCCGGGTGTCGGCGAGCGGCGCCATGCCTTCGGGTGCCGGTAGGGAACGCAGCTCCCTCAGCACGGTCGCGCGACCGGGCAGCGGGTCGCGCCCGGCCAGGTCGGCGGCCTGTTCGCCCAGCAGGGTCGCGTAGTCGGCGAGTTCGGCGGGCGTCGGGTCGTCGGCGCCCGGCTGGTCCTCCAGAGCGATGACGACCCGGCCGCCCCGGCGCTGCACGGCGAACCGGGCCGGGAGCTCGGCCCCGTCGGCGGGCTCGGCGGACCCGGGTCCGGGCAGCTCCTCGTCCCGCTTGCGGATCTCCGTCTCGACCGCGGCCCGCACCACGGCCAACGCCTTGGCCTGTGCCTCGGCCGGATCACCCGTGCCCGCGCCGTGCCGGACCCGCAGCTCCGACGCCAACTCCTCGGCCGTGCACACCCGGTCCCGGTCGGTCAGGATCGCCACCAGCTCGTCCCGCACCCTGACCAGCCACGGCAGCTCGGCCCACGCCGCGATCGCCGCCTGCTGGTTCTGCGAAACGGTCGGCTGGCTGATGCCCAGAGCCTTCGCGATCAGGCTCTGTGCCGGCCACGGCTCCATCGCCTCCCCGGCCTCCAGCACCCCCGGAAGCTGCAAGGTGGCCCGCACCACGTCCGGACGGGGACGTGTGCGGCGCTTGCCCGCCGGAGGAGTGAGGCGCGCGGCCAGCGTGTCGACCGACTCCAGTACCTCCTCCTGCGCATCGGGCAGGATCTCCGCGGGTTTCTTCGCGGCGGGCCGCCGGCGCAGTGCCTGCGTCCACTGGCGGTGGCGGCGGTTCAGCTCCTTGCGGATCGCGTTGCCGGCACCGCGGGCCCGGGAGATGTAGTGCGGCGGGATGTCCAGGAGCTGCTCGACGGTATGGGCCTTCAGGCCCTCGGCGACCGACACGGCCCGGGGAGACAAGCCCGCCGCCGCGAGAGGCGTCCTCAGCCCGGCTGCCTCGGCCGCCTGCTCACGGGCGTCCTCCAAGTCCTCCGCACCGATACCGACCGTGGCCGGAGTCGTCGCGGGAGGTGCCGCGTCCGCCCTGCGGAAAACCTGCCGCCACGCCTCCTGCACCTGCCGCAGACTGTCGTACCGCTGCTCCACGTCCCGGTGCAGCGCCCGCTCGAGGAACCCCTTCAGCCCCTCGCTCAGGGCCTGCGGGAACAACTCGGCCGACACATGCAGCTCCGCGTCCGCGACCAGTCGCGGATCGCCCTGCCCGTCCCCCCATACGGGCCGCTCCCCGGAGGCCATCTCGTGCAAGGTGACCGCGGCGGCGTACCACTCGGCGTGATCGTCGTAACGCGAACGGCCCACCCCGCCGAGGAACGGATCGAGATACCCGCGCGTGCCCGCGTGCACGTCCTGGTCCGGAGCGTCGGCCAGCGAGAAGTCGAACAGCATCAACTGCCAGGAGCCGTCACTGCGCTTGAACAGACCGAGGTTGTCCGGCTTGACGTCCCGGTGCCGCACCCCGCGCGCGGCGAGGGCGTCGAGAGCGTCGAACAGGTCGTTGCCGAACCGCTCCAACTGGTCGTACCCCAGCGGGCCCTGGTCGCGGAGCCGCGATCCGAGACTCACCGGCTCCCGGTCGTCCCCGCCGCGGAAACCGCCCGCGTACTCGATCTCCAGAACCGTGTGACCGGCCAGCTCGCGCGGCTCGGCGAGCAGCTTCACGATGCGCCCGCCGCCCACCTCCTTCAGCGCCTTCGCCTCCGCGTGCAGGCGGGCTTCCTTCTCCTGGTCCAGGGCCACCTTGAACACACGGAGGGAATCCTCGCCGTCCTCGGCGGAGGTACGGCGGACCAGGAGCGCGCGAGCCGTGGCGCCGGTACCGAGCACCCGCGCCACCGTCCAGGTGCCGTCCAGCGGCTGCCCCGGCTGCACCGTAAGGGGCTCGACGGCCGGGCCGCCCGTGGACTGCGGCGCCGCCGCGTCCGCCTCGGCCGCCGCCAGCAGCTCCAGGAACTCGTCGACCGACGCCGGACGGTCCCTCACATCGGCGGCCGTGGCCCGGAAGACGAGAGTGTCGAGAGCGGCCGAAACGGAATCGGAGACGGCATACGGATGCAGGCCCTTGTCGCTCTGCAGCCGCTCCAGCATGGCGCTGCGCCGGTCCGCTGGGGAACGTCCCGTGAGCAGCAGATAACTGAGCGAACCGAGACCGAAGACGTCCAGGTCGACCGGATCGGCGAACTCCTGGGCCGTCTCCGGCGCCAGATAGACCTGTGCGGTGTCCGCGATCAGCCCTCCGTCCAGCGGAGTGTCACCGAGTGAGCGGTGCATCGTCGTCTCGAAGTCGCGCGCGGCCGTCTGCCAGTCGGCGATCCGCAGGACGGGCTCACTGCCGTCCTCACGCGCCGAGACGTACACCGACCGGGCGGACAGCGCCCGATGGTACAGGGAACGGTTGTGCGCATAGCGCACCGCTTCGGCGAGCTGACGTACCAGGTCCAGCCGCTGAGCAGGGGCGAGCTGCCCGCCGTACGCATCCAGGTAGGCGTCCAGCCGGAGATCCGACTCGCGGTGCCGGAAGAGGATCGCCGGACCGCCCTGGTGCTCACGGATCTGTGCCGCCTGCACGATGCCGCGGTGGTTGATGCCCTGCAACACCTGGTACTCGCGGCGGGCCGCACGGTCCACCTTCGCGCGCTGCTCGTCGGACGCGGCGGCACCGGACAGGTATATACGGACACGACCGCTCTCCTGGACCAGTCCGTCGTCGCGCACCGCCAGCCGGTCCTCCCAGCCGGGGCCCGCGTCGAGCGCGCGGGGCTCGAGCTTCCAGTCGTCCCCGAAACGCAGGTGCGCGGTGGAGTGGCTGATGCCGATCTTCTGCATCAGCCGTTCCAGGCGCTCGCTGATCACAGGAGTGACGCGCCAGTTCTCCCGCTCCGGCGGACGGCCCAGCAGGTCGTCCCAGATCTTCGGCAGGCCGCTCGCGCCGTCGTTGCGGCCGAAGACGGACGTGCGCTGGAACTCGTCCAGCGCGCTCACCAGACCGGGATCGTGGAGGAAAACGGCCGGCTTGATGAACGGGACGTCCCGGGGAGACAGACCGAGCGTCCGGGCGGCGCGCTCCAGCTGCCCCTTCAGCTCCTTGGCCTTCAGGTCGGTCAGGTGGAGGGGGTTGCGCAGGGTACGGACCCGGTCGCCGTGGAACTGCCAGGTGTCACCGTGGTTCACGACCCGGCCGGGGTGCCCCTTCAGCTCCAGCAGATACAGGCCGCCGGGCACGGCGATCAGCACATCGCACTCGTTGGTCCTGCCGGACGCCGCGGTGAACTGAAACGTCGCCCACGCCCGGTACGGCTCGGTCCGCGGCATCAGACCGCGAACGTGGTCCAGCCCCTCCTGCTCCCACCGGAAGCCCGATCGCCGCGGCTGGAACCAGCGCTCACGAGGAGCGGGAGCAGCCGGTTTGGGGACAGCGGACACCGAGCACCTCCGGGAGACGGCGGCGGAAGCGGGGACAGCCACGCCGCAGCGTGCCGGGTCTCCCCTGAAGACACGTCCAGAATCCTAGTCGCCGCCTCCGACAGCGGATGTGCGCTTCCTCTGCCCAGTGGAGCGGGGCCGCTTTCGAGCACAGCTCAGAGCTTCGTGGCTCCGGAGTCCTCAGCTCTGCCGGTCCCACCCGCAGTTCTGGACAGTCGCACTGCCATTGGCCACCGCCATGACCGCCCAGGCCCGGGCGGTCATGGCGGTCCGATCGGCCGTGGCGGTCCGCTACTGCGGGCCGTACTTGCGACCCGTCCGTGAGGAGAAGCCGCCCAGGACGCCGCGCGGCACCAGCTTCGCCGCCCCCATCAACGCCTTGTACCGCGGATCCGGGATCGACACCGACTTGCCGCGGGACAGGTCCGCGAGGGCCGCCTCGGCCACCTTGTCCGCGTCCAGCCACATCCAGTTCGGGATGTTGTCCGTCCCCATCCCCGCCCGTTCATGGAACTCGGTGCGTACGAAGCCGGGGCACAGCGCCATCAGCCGTACGCCGTTGCCCGCCAGGTCCTGTGCTGCACCCTGGGTGAACTGCACGACCCACGCCTTGGACGCCCCGTAGGTGCCGCGCGGCACGAACGCCGCGGTCGAGGCGACGTTCACGACGCCTCCGCGCCCGCGCTCCCGCATCGCCTCCACCGCCGCCGTCGTCAGCCGGAGCACCGCCTCGCAGTGCACCTTGAGCATCCTCAGCTCGTCCGCCATGGAGACCTCGAGGTACCGGCCCTTGTTGCCGAAGCCCGCGTTGTTGATCAGCAGGTCGACGGGGTTCTTACGATCACCCAGTCGCTCGGCCACGGTCTCGATGCCCTTGTCCTCGGACAGGTCGGCCGTCAGCACCTCCGCCTCGATGCCATGACGGTCGTGGAGCTCGGTCGCCTGCTCCCGGAGTCTGCCGATGTCGCGGGCCACCAGCACCAGGTCATGCCCGTCGGCCGCCAGCCGCCGCGCGAACGCGGCACCGATGCCGGCCGTCGATCCCGTAATCAGAGCGGTTGTCATGGCGCAAGACTAGTTACCCGGAGTCGGGGCGTCCGGCCGGCATCACCGTCCCGGGCGGTGCACTGAAGCCCGGCCGGATCAGTCGTTCCCGCGCCCGCCCCTCAACCCGCCCCACCCTTCCACCCGTTTCCGTCTCCGTTTCCGTCCCCATGTCCGGCATGGCCCGGCGGGGTACCGGTCGATTGGCCGGACGACCGGACGACCGGACGACCGGAAGGCCGGTCAAGAGCAGGTGCTCGGTGCTCGCGGGACGGCTCTGCAGTCCGTGGCCGGTGAGCGGCGACCGCCCGTCAGGAGTCCTGGACCGCGCCGGACTTCACTCCGGGGTTCTCCTGGTATTTCTCCTTGTACTTCCGTGCCCTCGCCAGTACCTCCGGGTGGAGAGCGTCGCCCGCCGCCGGCAGCAGCGGCAACAGCGTCTGCTCGGTCGTCACCGCCCGGAACTGCAGAGCGACCGTCACCTCGTGATCCGGCCGGTGCACGATCCGTATCGCGTCGCCCGCCCGGATCCCACCGGGCCGGACCACCCGCAGATACGCACCCGGCGCGCCCCGCCGCGTGAACCGCTTCACCCAGCCCTTCTCACCCAGGTGGCCCTGGAAGGTGCGGCAGGGAACGCGCCCGGAGGTGACCTCCAATATCACCTCGGACCCGATGGCCCACCGTTCACCGATCCGGGCACCGGAGAGGTCGATTCCCTCTGTGGTGAGGTTCTCCCCGAACGAGCCGTTCGGCAGCGTGCGCCCCAGCACGCCTTCCCACTCGTCGAGGTCCTCGCGGGCCATCGCGTACACCGCCTGGTCGTTGCCCCCGTGGTGCCGCGTATCGCACACCGCGTCCCCGGCCAGTCCGCTCGCGCCGAACCCTTTCGGTCCCGGCGCCGCCACCCGCACCGGTCCGTCCACCGGCTGCTTGCCGATGCCGGTCAGGCCCTCGGGTTGATCCGTGTACGGCACGGCCTCGGGGCGACCCAGGTTCACAGACAGAAGCTTCATGGGGCGCACCGTAAGCGCTGCGGATTCAAAGCGTCGAAGCGATATTCGGTGCCGCATCAAAGGGCGGCTTATTCTTGGGGCGTGATCGAGGCCCGTCATCTCCGAGTACTGCGCGCCGTGGCCGCCACCGGTTCGTTCTCCGCGGCGGCCAGGGAACTGGGCTGCACCCAGCCTGCCGTCAGTCAGCAGATGAAGGCGCTGGAGGCGTCCGTCGGCACACCGCTGCTCGTCCGCACCGGACGGGAGATGCGCATGACGCAGGCCGGGGACGCGCTGGTGCGCCATGCCGCCGGCATCCTCGCCGGGCTGACGGCCGCCGAGGAGGAGGTCGCCGCGATCGCCGGGCTGCGGGCGGGGCGGGTGCGGCTCGTGTCCTTTCCCAGCGGCAGTTCGACGCTCGTCCCGACAGCCCTCGCCGCGCTCCGCGAAGCCCACCCGGGCACCCGTGTCTCCCTGGAGGAGGCCGAACCGCCCCGGTCCGTCGAGATGCTGCGGGAGGGCGACTGCGACGTGGCCCTCGCCTTCCGCTACGAAGGGGCGGCGGGCGCGGAGGAGTGGGACGACCTCGTCGTGCGGCCGCTCCTCACGGACCGGCTCGTGGGGCTCCTGCCCGAGCGGCACCCGCTGGCGCACGCGGAGTCCCTGGCCATAGGGGAACTCGCCGAAGAACCGTGGATCGCCGGCTGTCCGCGCTGCCGGGGGCAGCTGATAGAGGTGTGCGAGACGGCCGGTTTCACCCCCCGCATCGACTTCGCGACCGACGACTACCCCGCTGTGGCCGGCCTGGTCGGCGCGGGGCTCGGGGTGGCCGTCCTGCCCCAGCTGGCCATCGAGTCCGTACGGCCCAGGGGTGTGCGCACTGTCGCGCTGGAGCCCGCGGTGCGGCGGGAGATCGTCGCCCTGACCCTCCCCGACCTCGCCCAGGTGCCCGCGGTCGGCGCGACACTCGACCAGCTGGCGCGCGCGGGCGGCCGTTAGCCGGGACCCGGCACTCAAGGGAGCCGGCCTCTCCCGTCCCGCCCCTTCTCGAGTCCGGTCCGGTCCGCCGTCTCCTCTCCGCCGTCGCCCCGCAGGGACAGGGACGCCGGACACCCCCGCGAAAAGCTAAAAGGGCACACGTGTGCGCCCGATGTGAAGAAACGTTCCTTCAGTTGTTCGAAGCGGCGTGCTCGCCGACCGACGCGACCGACGCCGGGACCGGCGTCGACACCGCCGACGCCGTCGGCGAACCCGGTGCCGATGTCGCTGCCGGTGCCGATACCAGCCGGTGGCGCGCCCGGCCCATCAGTTCTTCGCGCTCGTCCTCGGTCAGTCCGCCCCACACGCCGTACGGCTCGCGCACGGCCAGGGCGTGGGCGGCGCACTCGGCGCGTACCGGGCACCTCATGCAGACCTCTTTGGCCGAGTTCTCGCGAGCACTTCGTGCCGCACCGCGCTCACCCTCGGGGTGGAAGAAGAGCGAGCTGTCCACCCCGCGGCACGCGGCCAGGAGCTGCCAGTCCCACAGGTCCGCGTTCGGTCCTGGAAGGCGGGAGAAATCTGCCATTACGTGACCCCTAGTAGCCGTTCTGGGCGGATCCGGTGTCCACGACCGTACAACTGCGATCCAAGGAGATGAAAATATGACTCATTGCGAATCTAGCCTCAGACACCAACAAATGGGAAGAAAAGGGGCCGAACGGGGCACGGGTTGTGATGAAAGTTCGAGGGTCCCCCGCGCGTGCCTGCACCGTGTCCGTCCCCTCACGTAGAGTGCCGAAGACGGCAGACGGCCCCGTAACTCTTTTGAGTGACCGTCGTTGAGAGTGCGAGGCGGTTGAAGGAACAAGCGCTCGGGCAGGTGTCCGAAGCGGTCGACCGCACGGGTGACGATTTCGTACCAGCCTGGAGGCTCAAGGTGACGCGCATCAGCTGCGGAGGGCGGTCATGACTTCCGTCCTCGTCTGCGACGACTCCCCGCTTGCCCGAGAAGCGCTTCGCCGCGCGGTCGCGACCGTGCCCGGCGTCGAGCGCGTGACGACGGCTGCCAACGGCGAGGAAGTTCTCCGCCGCTGGGGAGCCGACCGCTCGGATCTGATTCTGATGGACGTGCGCATGCCCGGCCTGGGGGGTGTCGAGACCGTCCGGCGACTGCTGTCCGCCGACCCCGGCGCGCGGATCATCATGCTCACCGTCGCCGAGGACCTCGACGGCGTGGCGCTCGCGGTGGCCGCCGGCGCCCGTGGCTATCTGCACAAGGACGCCTCCCGCGCGGAACTGCGTGCGACGGTCACGCAGGCCCTCGCCGACCCGACCTGGCGGCTCGCCCCGCGGCGGCTGCGCTCGGCGGAGATGGGCGCCGCGCCCACGCTCACCGCGCGTGAGATCCAGGTCCTCGAAGGCATGAGTCACGGCCGCTCCAACGCCGAGATCGGCCGTGAACTGTTCCTCTCCGAGGACACCGTCAAGACGCACGCCCGGCGGCTCTTCAAGAAGCTCGGAGCGTCGGACCGGGCCCATGCCGTGGCACTCGGGTTCCGGTGGGGCCTGGTGCGCTAGGGCCTGCCCTTCGGATCGGCCCGGTTTCGGTGTACGGCACCGAGCGGCGGCCGGCGGGTGGGGGGTGGGGGCGCGCGGGTGAACCCGCCAGGACCGCACCCGCCCGGCCCGCACCCGTCCGGACCGCGTCTGCCAGGCCTGCGTCTGCGAGGCCCGCGTCTGCCAGGCCTGCGTCTGCGAGGCCGGCGTCCTTGCGGGATCGCGTCGAAGACGGGCGACGTTCTCTGGCGCGGGCTGCCGTCGCCCGTCCGGACGCGGTCCGCGGTCCGTGGTCCGTGGTCCGGTAGGGCGCCTACCCCGCCGGACGGCCTCGGGCCGATCCGGACGTCAGGTCCCGCGGTCGTCCGCGCGCACCTCGTCGGCAGGGACGTGAAATGCCCGGTTCGCCAGGGCGTCGAAGGCGGTGGCCGGGTGCCCTGTGCCTGTTTCGCCGCGGATGACGCATCCTTGAGGTGTGGAGTTCCTTGGGGACAAGTCGGTCGAGCGGAAGAGGAGGGCGCAGGGGATGAGTTCCGCCGCACCTGCTCATAACGCTTCGGTGCACAACAACGGACGGGGTGCCGCAGAGCCGATGCCCGCAAGGCACCATGGACCGATGCGCGACGACGAGGCGGGCACTGCCCAAGGGGCGATCGGTGCGCTCGTCCACCGAGCCGTCGACGGGGACGAGCAGGCCACGCACGATCTGCTCGCCCATGTCCACCCCCTGGCACTGCGGTACTGCCGCACCCGGCTGTCCCGGCTCCCGGGCGACGCCCGGCACTTCGTCGAGGACCTCGCCCAGGAGGTCTGCGTAGCGGTGCTCCTCGCACTGCCCCGCTACAAGGACACCGGCCGCCCCTTCGAGGCGTTCGTCTTCGCCATCGCCGCACACAAGGTCGCCGACCTGCAGCGCGCCGCGATGCGTCGTCCCGGCCTGACAGCGGTGCCCTCCGACGAGATGCCCGAGCGTCCCGACGACTCCCTCGGTCCGGAGGAGCGCGCCCTGCTCAGCAGCGACGCCGAATGGGCCAAGAAGCTGATGGCCAACCTGCCCGAGAATCAGCGCGAACTGCTTCTGCTGCGGATCGCCGTGGGCCTCACGGCGGAGGAGACCGGCCAGATGTTGGGAATGTCACCCGGTGCCGTCCGGGTCGCCCAGCACCGCGCCCTGAGCCGGCTGCGCGCCCTGGCGGAGCAGTAACCGCCGTTGCGGAAACCATCCGCCGCCCGGCCGCCCCTTGGACAATGAACGGGCGCCCGGCCGATTCCGTACGAACATACGAAGACCGGAGCTCTGTGGAATCGTGGAATGAGACACCTCTCATTCCCGTTAGCATGGACATCCGCACCGATCAAGGCCATTTGGGGAAGGTGTCATGACTGCGAACGTCGACGGAGTGCCCGGTAAATTCGCGACACTCGGGCTGACCTACGACGACGTGCTGCTGCTGCCGGGCGCGTCGGACATGGCGCCCGACGAGATCGACACCGCCTCGCACGTCTCCAGGAACGTGCGGGTCAACGTCCCGCTGCTGTCCGCCGCCATGGACAAGGTGACCGAATCGCGCATGGCGATCGCGATGGCCCGCCAGGGCGGCGTCGGCGTCCTGCACCGCAACCTGTCCATAGAGGACCAGGCGAACCAGGTCGACCTGGTGAAGCGCTCCGAGTCCGGCATGGTCACCGACCCCATCACCATCCACCCGGACGCCACCCTCGCCGAGGCAGACGCCCTGTGCGCCAAGTTCCGCATCAGCGGCGTCCCGGTCACCGACGGTAACAAGAAGCTCCTCGGCATCGTCACCAACCGCGACATGACCTTCGAGACCGACCGCTTCCAGCCGGTGCGCGAGGTCATGACGCCGATGCCGCTGGTCACCGGCAAGGTCGGCATCTCCGGCGCGGACGCCATGCAGCTGCTGCGCCGCCACAAGATCGAGAAGCTTCCGCTGGTCGACGACCACGGCGTTCTCAAGGGCCTGATCACGGTCAAGGACTTCGTCAAGGCCGAGCAGTACCCGAACGCCGCGAAGGACGGCGAGGGCCGGCTGCTGGTCGGTGCCGCGGTCGGCGTCGCCGGCGACGCCTTCGAGCGCGCCCAGGCGCTGATCGGGGCGGGCGCCGACTTCATCGTCGTCGACACCGCGCACGGCCACTCCCGCCTCGTCGGCGACATGGTCGCCAAGATCAAGTCGAACTCCACCGGCGTCGACGTCATCGGCGGCAACGTCGCCACGCGCGACGGCGCGAAGGCCTTGGTCGATGCGGGCTGCGACGGCATCAAGGTCGGCGTCGGCCCCGGCTCCATCTGCACCACGCGCGTCGTCGCAGGCGTAGGAGTGCCGCAGGTCACCGCGATCTACGAAGCCGCGCTCGCCGCCAAGGAGGCCGGCGTCCCGGTCATCGGCGACGGCGGCCTGCAGTACTCCGGCGACATCGCCAAGGCCCTGGTGGCGGGCGCCGACACGGTGATGCTGGGATCGCTGCTCGCGGGCTGCGAGGAGTCTCCGGGCGAGTTGATGTTCATCAACGGCAAGCAGTTCAAGTCGTACCGCGGCATGGGGTCGCTCGGCGCGATGCAGACCCGCGGCGACCGCAAGTCGTTCTCCAAGGACCGTTACTTCCAGGAGGGCGTCGCCTCCGACGAGCAGCTCGTCCCCGAGGGCATCGAGGGCCAGGTGCCCTATCGCGGCCCGCTCTCCTCCGTGGTTCACCAGCTGGTCGGAGGCCTGCGACAGTCGATGTTCTACGTCGGCGGCCAGACCGTGCCCGACCTGCAGGCGAACGGCCGCTTCGTGCGGATCACCTCCGCGGGGCTCAAGGAGAGCCACCCGCACGACATCCAGATGACCGTGGAAGCACCCAACTACAGCAACAAGCGCTGACAGCCCGCGCCCGCGTAGGGCCGTTCGGCAACGACGGGCCCCCCTACGCGCCTCGTGTGTACGCGTGTGCAGGCCGTACGACGGGGTGCACGGGCGCGTGACAGTCGTCCGAGGGCGGTCCGGGAGAGATCCGGGCCGCCCTCCCCGTTCGTCCGGGGCGATGCAGTGCGGGACTGTCGGGGATACTGGAAAGTGCTGCAACGCATAGGGAAAGGCCACAAACGTGACTGAGATCGAGATCGGGCGCGGCAAGCGCGGCCGCAGGGCGTACGCCTTCGACGACATCGCCGTCGTCCCCAGCCGCCGTACGCGGGACCCGAAGGAGGTCTCGATCGCCTGGCAGATCGACGCCTACCGCTTTGAGCTGCCCTTCCTGGCCGCCCCCATGGACTCGGTCGTCTCGCCTGCCACGGCGATCCGCATCGGTGAGCTCGGCGGCCTCGGCGTGCTGAACCTCGAAGGACTGTGGACGCGGTACGAGGACCCGCAGCCGCTGCTCGACGAGATCGCCGAGCTGGACGCGGAGACGGCCACGCGCCGCTTCCAGGAGATCTACGCCGCTCCCATCAAGGAGGAGCTGATCGGGCAGCGCATCAAGGAGGTGCGCGACTCGGGTGTGGTCACCGCGGCCGCGCTCTCCCCGCAGCGCACCGCGCAGTTCTCCAAGGCCGTCGTCGACGCCGGCGTGGACATCTTCGTGATCCGCGGTACGACCGTCTCCGCGGAGCATGTCTCCGGCTCGCACGAGCCGCTCAACCTGAAGCAGTTCATCTACGAACTCGACGTCCCGGTGATCGTCGGCGGTTGCGCCACCTACACCGCGGCCCTGCACCTGATGCGTACCGGTGCGGCCGGTGTCCTGGTGGGCTTCGGCGGCGGCGCCGCGCACACCACCCGCAATGTGCTCGGCATCCAGGTCCCCATGGCCACCGCGGTCGCGGACGTGGCCGCCGCCCGCCGTGACTACATGGACGAGTCCGGCGGCCGGTACGTGCACGTGATCGCTGACGGCGGTGTGGGCTGGTCGGGCGACCTGGCCAAGGCGATCGCCTGCGGCGCCGACGCGGTGATGATGGGCTCCCCGCTCGCGCGTGCCACCGACGGTCCGGGCAAGGGCAACCACTGGGGCATGGAGGCGGTGAACGAGGAGTTGCCGCGCGGCAAGAAGGTCGACCTCGGCACCGTCGGCACCATCGAGGAGATCCTCACCGGCCCGTCGCACACGCCCGACGGCTCGATGAACCTTTTCGGCGCCCTGCGCCGCGCCATGGCCACCACCGGCTACAGCGAGCTGAAGGAGTTCCAGCGCGTCGAGGTGACGGTGGCGGACTCGCAGCACCGGCGATGACGTGACGCCGCGCTCGCCCTGAGCGCGACACCCTTGAGGCGACGACGGGGCCCGGCCATCCATGTGGGGATGGCCGGGCCCCGTCGTATGTCGTGAGGGCGGTGCCGTGGCGGTGCCGTGGCGGTGGGGGCGCGTGGGGCGGCAGAGGGGCGCGGGGTTGCCTTCGACGTGCATATCGGGAGATGGGCCGATTCGGGGCGGTGGCGTCCATGTCCGGCGGCTCGGCTCTCCGGGTCGCCCCCTTCCAAGGAACACGTTCCGGACCCCGCCTTCGGGGCCGGCCCGATTCCGAACGGGCCGCCCTACCGGGCTGACGGGCGGCCTCGTGGAAGGGGGCGTGCCCATGGGCCGTCACCGCAAGCCCACCCGCCGGGACCGGACCCGTCTGTGGACGGTGAAGTGCCGGAGGAGGTGGATTTTGCGGATTTTCGGACGGTGAGCGGCCACCGTTCCTCTGGCCCGGGCAGGGGTGAGTCTGCCCGGGCCCGCACGCCCCGAACGGTCCTGGGCGCTCCCCTTACTGCCTCAAGGGCGTGGGAGGTGCCCCCAGGTCTCCGGCGTACTCGACCTCGGGGCGGTGACACGCATCCTGTGCGTGGTCCGGGCCCGGGAGGCCGGTTTCCTGCGCGATCCGGCCACATGGGTACGGCCGGAGGCGACGGGGAGGCCCTGAACCATCACTCCGGTGGAGCAGGGGCCCCGCTCACCGGCGCCGTACCCGGCGCCCGGATCGCACGATCACGTCACCCCGGACGGCCCACGGCACCGCAGGCCCGGAAGCCGACCCTCACACGAACGAGTTACACCGCCCCTGTGCGTATTCTCCGGCAAGCAGCTGACGCCCCCTGGAGCGCGGTGAGCCGCGGGCGCCCCCTCTCACAACCGGTGCGCTGCCCCCGTCGGGGTGGCCCCGCGCGTGTCCAGCAGCAGCTGGGCCTTCACGGACAGGCCCTGGAGGTCGTATGTGCGGTGCTGCTGGAGCAGGATCGTCAGGTCGGCGTCGGCGGCGGCCTCGTACAGGGAGTCCGCGCGGGGGAGGGGGCGGTCGAGCACGCTCCAGGACGGGACGTGCGGGTCGTGATAACTGACGGAGGCGCCCAGCTCCATCAACCGCATCGCGATCTCCCGCGCCGGGCTGCCCTGCTGGTCGGCGAGGTCGGCCTTGTAGGTGACGCCGAGGAGCAGCACGCGTGCGCCGCGGGCCGACTTGCCGTGCTCGTTGAGGAGTGCGGCGGCGCGCTGTACGACGTAGCAGGGCATCCGGCCGTTGACCTGCTGGGCGAGTTCCGCCATCCGCAGGGTGCGGCCCGTGTGGGCGGTCAGGTCCTGGGCGACGGCGTGGCCGCCGACGCCGGGGCCGGGGCGGAAGGAGTGGAAGCCGAAGGGCTTGGTCTCCGCGCAGCGGATGACGTCCCACAGATCGACACCCAGGTCGTGGCAGAGCACGGCCATCTCGTTGACGAGGGCGGTGTTGACGTGCCGGAAATTGGTCTCCAGCAACTGCACGGTCTCCGCTTCCCGCGGGCCGCGCGCGCGGACGACCTTGTCGCTGAGCCTCCCGTAGAACGCGGCGGCCGACTCGGTGCAGGCCGGCGTGAGTCCGCCGATGACCTTCGGCGTGTTGGCGGGGGTGAAGTCACGGTTGCCGGGGTCGACGCGGCTGGGGGAGTAGGCGAGGTGGAAGTCACGGCCCGCGCGGAGGCCGGATTCGGATTCGAGCAGGGGGCGGAGGCGTTCCTCGGTCGTTCCGGGGGGGACCGGGGACTCGAGGATCACCGTGGTGTGCGGTCGCAGCCGCGCGGCCAGGGTGCGGGCTGCCGCTTCCACCTGGCCGAGATCCAGCCCGCCTTCCGCGCCGCGCGGGGTCGGCGCGCAGATGACCGCGGTACGTACCCGGCCGAGCTCGGCGGGGCCGGTGATCGCGCGGAATCCCTGCGCGACCATGCGGCGCAGCTCGGCGGGGCTGAGGGAGGAGGCCTCCGGGCCGGTCCGGTAGCCGATGGTGGGGATGCCGGCGGCGACGGCGGCCTGGGCCAGGGGCAGGCCGTACGGGCCGAGTCCGATGACGGCGAGATCTGCGGGCATGGCGTGGGCCGTCCTTCCCAGTAACCGAAGCGGGACAGGCGCGCAAGTCCTGTGGACAGAACGAGCGAGCGCAATGTCAGACTAGGAGTAAATATGACCGATTTGATGTATTGATCGCCCGAGTTTCGCCGAGTCGAGGCGAGAGTTGTCCACAGGCTGGGGCGTGTGGTGGCTGAAGTTGGACAACCCGGCGAGAATTTGGGCATGAGGGAGGGGGCCGGGCTTCGCCCGACGGGTGCGGCCGATGCAACCGATGAGCGGGAGGCAGCGGTGAGGACAGCGACACTGGGACCGGCGGAGCGCGCCGAGTCACTCGCATCCATGGCGGAGCGTGAACTGGACGTGCTGGTGGTGGGCGGCGGCGTGGTCGGTGCGGGCACCGCGCTGGACGCCGTGACACGCGGCCTGTCCACAGGGCTGGTCGAGGCACGCGACTGGGCGTCGGGCACGTCCAGCCGATCCAGCAAACTGATCCATGGAGGCCTGCGCTACCTGGAGATGCTCGACTTCGCCCTCGTGCGGGAGGCGTTGAAGGAACGCGGTCTGCTGCTGGAGAGGCTCGCCCCGCACCTGGTGAAACCGGTGCCGTTCCTCTACCCGCTGCAGCACAAGGGCTGGGAGCGGCTGTACGCGGGGGCGGGCGTCGCCCTTTACGACGCCATGTCGATGGCCCCCGGACACGGACGGGGGCTCCCCGCGCACCGGCACCTGAGCCGCCGTCACGCGCTGCGCGTGGCACCCTGTCTGAAGAAGGACGCCCTGGTCGGGGCGCTCCAGTACTACGACGCCCAGATGGACGACGCCCGGTTCGTGGCGTCCCTGGTGCGCACCGCGGCGGCATACGGCGCGAGGGTCGCCAACCGCGCGCGGGTGACCGGATTTCTGCGCGAGGGCGAACGGGTCGTCGGCGCGCGGGTGCAGGACGTCGAGGGCGGCGGGGAGTACGAAGTCCGCGCCAAACAGGTCGTCAACGCCACCGGGGTGTGGACCGACGACACCCAGGCGATGGTGGGCGAGCGGGGCCAGTTCCACGTACGGGCCTCCAAGGGCATCCACCTGGTCGTCCCCAAGGACCGCATCCACTCCACCACCGGGCTCATCCTGCGTACGGAGAAGTCCGTCCTGTTCGTCATCCCGTGGGGGCGGCACTGGATCGTCGGGACCACGGACACCGGCTGGGACCTCGACAAGGCACACCCGGCCGCGTCCAGTGCGGACATCGACTATCTGCTCGAACATGTGAACTCGGTGCTCGCGGTCCCGCTCACGAGGGACGACGTCCAGGGCGTGTTCGCCGGTCTGCGGCCGCTGCTCGCCGGTGAGTCCGACGCGACCAGCAAGCTGTCGCGGGAGCACACCGTGGCGCATCCCGTCCCCGGACTCGTGGTGGTCGCGGGCGGCAAGTACACGACGTACCGCGTGATGGCCAAGGACGCGGTGGACGAGGCCGTACACGGGCTCGATGTGCGGGTCGCCGCCTGCGTCACCGAGGACACACCGCTGGTCGGGGCCGAGGGGTACCGGGCACTGTGGAACGCGAGGGCCCGGATCGCCGCACGCACCGGACTGCACGTGGTGCGGGTCGAGCATCTGTTGAACCGGTACGGGTCGCTGGCCGAAGAGGTTCTGGAACTCATCGCCGGAGACCCCTCGCTGGGCCAACCGCTGCAGGCGGCCGACGACTACCTGCGTGCCGAGATCACCTATGCCGCCTCGCACGAGGGAGCGCGGCATCTGGACGACGTGCTGACCCGGCGCACCCGCATTTCGATCGAGACGTTCGACCGGGGGACGCGCAGTGCCCGGGAGGCCGCCGAGCTGATGGCGCCGGTCCTGGGCTGGGACAAGGACCGGATCGAGCGCGAGGTGCGGCACTACGAGAAGCGGGTGGAGGCCGAACGGGAGTCGCAGCGGCAGCCGGACGACCTGACGGCGGACGCGGCCCGGCTGGGGGCTCCGGACATCATGCCGTTGTAGGGCGGTGCCGTCGGCACGTCGGCACGTCGGTACGTCGGCACGTCAGCGCAGAGGGAGCCCGGGTTCACGTTCACTCGAACGAGTGTCGTGAACCGGGATCTCCGTTCGGAACCCGGCCGTTCTACTGGGTGCGAGGGCAGAACTCGGCCGCGAGTAGCGCGGGTTCGGGACCGGGATCCGCTATCGCGTCCGTGTTCACCCGGAAGGTGAGGACATGCCGGCCGTCGACGGTGACCGCGCTGCGCACGTAGTTGCCGGAGATGTGTCCGTTGTGCCCCCACACGGTGGTGCCGCACGGAAGTTTCAAGGGAAACGGGCCCATGCCGTACGAGCCGCGTGTGGCACGGGTGTCGAGCCTCTCGCGCAGCCGGCGCGGTGGCTGTGGTTCACCGCCGAGCAGTCCCGCGTAGAAGTTGAGCAGAGAACGCAGGGTCGGCGTGCGGCCGTCGTCGCGCTCTCCCCGCACCGATTTCGGCAGATGTTTTTCCACGGTGCCGGACAGCGACAGGCGGTGCTCGTCCGCCAGTTGCAGTACGAGCGTCGCGATGAACGTCTTCGTGATGTGGCCGGCGCGGACGTGGCCGGTCCGGCTCAAGCCCTCGCGGCGGGGGCATGGCGCGGGCCGGATTCCTCCACGGCCGGCAGGGCCGCCGCCGGGGCTCCACCCTGTGTGACCAGCAGCGGGAGGAGTGCGTCCGGGGAAGGGGGCGACAGAGCCGAGGAGGTCGGCGGCGCCAGGGAGAGCAAGGCCAGGGACACAGCGATGGTCAAGAGCGTCCCGGGGCGGCGGCCTCCGGTTCCCCTCTTGCCGGAGGGACATCGTGCAGGGCCGCGGAGCACGTCCTTCACACGGGTTCCGGGTGCGCCGGGCGCAGGGTACGGCCAGGGGCACCCTGGGCGCTGAGCACTTGTCGGGTGAGGGACAATGAAGGCTCTGTCAGGCCGGGTTGCATGAGGGGACGCATGTCGGAGCCGGAGCGGGCGGGGACAACCCGTCAGGACGAGAGCGCACGTCTGCTCGCCGGGCGGTACCGGCTGGGGGATGTGCTCGGCCGCGGCGGCATGGGGACGGTGTGGCGCGCCGAGGACGAAACCCTGGGACGGACCGTCGCCGTCAAGGAGCTTCGGTTCCCGGCGAGCATCGACGAGGAGGAGAAACGGCGGCTGATCACACGGACGCTGCGCGAGGCCAAGGCGATCGCGCGGATTCGTAACAACAGCGCCGTGACGGTCTTCGACGTGGTCCAGGAGGACGACCGGCCCTGGATCGTGATGGAGCTCGTCGAGGGCAAGTCGCTCGCCGAGGCCATCAGGGAGGACGGTCTGCTGGAGCCCCGGCGGGCCGCCGAGGTCGGGCTCGCGGTGCTCGACGTGCTGCGTTCCGCGCACCGCGAGGGCATCCTGCACCGTGATGTGAAGCCGTCGAACGTACTGATCGCCGAGGACGGCCGGGTCGTGCTCACCGACTTCGGTATCGCCCAGGTCGAGGGCGACCCGTCCATCACCTCGACCGGCATGCTGGTCGGGGCCCCCTCGTACATCTCTCCGGAGCGGGCCCGCGGGCACAAGCCGGGGCCGGCGGCCGACCTGTGGTCGCTCGGCGGGCTGCTGTACGCCGCGGTGGAGGGCACGCCGCCGTACGACAAGGGGTCCGCGATCGCGACGCTCACGGCGGTGATGACCGAGCCGCTCGAGGAGCCCAAGAACGCGGGACCGCTCAGGGACGTCATCTACGGGCTGCTCGCCAAGGACCCGGCCCAGCGGCTCGACGACACCACTTCGCGGGCCATGCTGAACGCGGTGATCAACGCGCCCGGGACCAAGGGCGACGAGTCGGAACCGGCGGACGCGACGAAGGTCGTGCCGCTGCCCGAGCAGCCCGACGGACGTGGCAGGGGCAGACGGGGCGGCGAGGAGGCCGGGGAGAAACTGCGCGGCGCGATGCGTTCCGTGCGGAAGGCCGCGGGGGCGGCCACCGCGCCGACGACGGCTCGGGCTGGAACAGGGGCCGGGAGCGGGGTGCGCCCGGGTGGCCCGGCCGCGGTCCGCGGGTCCGGTCCGGTGCCTGGCGCGGCTTCCGGGCCGGCGTCGAACTCGGCGTCGGGTGCCCGGGATTCGGGGTGGCCCGTGATGACACCGCCGGACCTGCCGGCGCGGTCCGTGCCGAAGGCGTCGCTCACCGATGTGGTGCCGCGGCGGACATTGGTCGTCATCGCGGTGGTCGTGGTGCTCGCCGTGCTCGGTACCGTGCTCGCCCTCACGCTCGGCGGCGATGACGACGAGGGCGGCGCGGGGGCGAAGGGCGGTGCGGAGCAGGTTGCCTCCGGCCAGGCGCCCAGCATCGGCACCAAGAAGGCCGACGGCTCCGAGGCCGGCGAGGACGACGGCACCCGCACCGACGGTGAGGCGGCCGAACCGAAGGGCGACGACACGGGAGCGGAATCCGGCGACACCGACACCGGCGCCGGCGCCGGGACGGGCGACAGCGACGAGGGCGACAACGGTTCGGGCGACTCGGCCGGGGACGCCGGGGACGCCCCGGTGGCGGAGACGTACGAAGGAAGCCAGGGGTACACGATCGGGCTGCCCGAGGGCTGGAAGTACGCATCGAGGGGGACGGCCGGGGACCGGTTCACCGGGCCCGACGGGCAGAAGCTGCTCGTCGCCTGGACGTCCACGCCGAAGGGCGACCCGGTGGCCGACTGGAAGAACCAGGAACGCTACATGGTGCGTTCGCAGTACGAGAGGGTCCGAATAGAGGCGGTGGACTACCGGGGGTGGAACACCGCCGACTGGGAGTTCACCTACGTGGACGGCGGTACGAAGTACCGGACCATCGACCGGGGGTTCGTCGTGGACGGCCGGGTCGGGTATGCGCTGATGTACACGGCGAAGGCCGATGGGTGGGGCGATGAGCAGCGCAAGGGGACCTGGCAGGCGCTGACGCAGTCCTTTGAACCCACGTCCTGAGCATGAGTGGCCGTCTGATTGGGGAATGAGATGTGGCATCCCCTCTCTTCGGGTTGCCTCCGGCACGTATCGTGAATGTTTGCGGACCGTACACAGCCGGAACAGGCCGCTGGGCGAGCGGACCTGACCGACCGTCATGCCGGGGGAGGCGCAGTGGACGAATACGCGGGGCGGGTCCTCGCTGACCGCTACCGCCTGCCGTTGCCGCCCTCGGACGAGTACGAACTGACCGAGACCCGTGCCTTCGACACCTACAGCGGGCAGGAAGTCCTCGTCAGGCAGGTCCCGTTGCCGGAGGTCGTCGAGGCCGAGGTGCTCGACGCGGAAGGACTGCCCGACGGTTTCACGGCGCGTGACGGAAGCGCCCGCCGGGCCGGCGGGCGCACGGCCGACCGCGCGGGCGCGCGGAGGCCCGCCGACCCCGTGGTACGGCGAGCGGTCGAGGCCGCGCAGGCCGCGGCGGCCATCCCCGACCATCCGCGGCTGGACCAGGTCTTCGACGTGTTCGCGGAGGGCGGTTCCCTCTGGATCGTCAGCGAACTGGTGTCGGCCCGAACGCTGGCGGCACTGCTGGCCGAACGGCCGCTGACCCCGTACCGGGCGGCCGAGGTCGCCGCCGACGTTCTGATGGCCGTACGGGTCCTGCACGGCCACGGCTGGGTGCACCGGAACATCACCACGCGCACGGTGCTGGTCTGCGACGACGGCCGTGTGATGCTGACCGGTCTCGCGGTCGGCGCGGCGGAAGAGGCGCTGTGCGGGTACGACCCGGTCCCTGCTCCTGACACGTTCCTTCCGGAAACTGCCTCTCCAGGTAAGGCTCTTCCGGGTACGGCTGTTCCGAACCCGGCGGCGCCGGGCGCGGGCGCGGGCTCGGCAGCCGAGGCCTTGGGACCCGTGGCACCCACGGGAACCGGTATTCCGGCACAGGCGCCGGGGCGCACTCCGTCGTGGCCGCCCGGCTTCACCGCCGGCCCCGGCCCCGGTTCTGGTCCCGTACCCGGCCCCGACCCCGCACCCGGTTCTGGTCCCGCACACCGTTTCGGTACTGGTCCCGACCATGGTCCGGGCTCCGAACCGAATCCTGATGCCGTGCGGCGGGCCGCCATCGAGGCGCGGGCCGGTCGGCTGCCTGGGGGCGGGGTGACGGACCCGGACAGTGGGGCCTCCGCCGCGGCGGAACCGCGGGCCATCGACGGCGCCGAGGACGTGAGGGCCGCCCGCGCGGGGGCGATCGCCGCGTACCGTGCGGGTGCCCGTGCCGCTGCCCGGGTGCAGGAGGCGCAGCGGTTGGACCGGACCGCCCTGCCCGGTGCCGCTCCCGCCACCGAGGACGGCGGCCCGGTCGCCCTCGCACCGCACACCAATGGTTCGTCGGGCACTTCGGGCGGGAGTGGGACCGGTGCGCTCCCGCCGGGGCTGATCACCGACCCGTACGGGGTGGAGGCCACCGGCCGGTACGGTGCCACGCCCCGCCGCGCTCCCGCCGTCGAACCGGGCACCGACAGCCCACAGTTGCCCAGTGGCAGTGGCAGTGGCAGTGGCAGTGGCAGTGGCAGTGGCAGTGGGAACGGGAGCGGGAGCGGCGGCGGTCTCGGCGGGGCCGACGGGTACGGGCGTACGGCCCTGCCGCCCGGCGGGTTTGCGCCGGCACCCGCGCTCGGCCCCGCGGCCGGAGTGACAGGCCCGGCCGGGGCTGCGCGGCCCGACGGAGCCGCCCCGGCCGCCCGCTGGGACGAGTCGGCGGCCCACGTACCCACGCGCCGGGGCCCCACCACCGCGTTGGCCGCCGAGCGGGCACGACAGACGCGGATGGCCGTCGTCGGTCCCGTGACGGAGCGGTGGGCGCCGGAGCAGGCCGGGCCCGTGCACGAGAACTGGCAACTGGCCGCGCCCATCGGCCCCGCGACCGACCTGTGGGCGCTGGGCGCGCTTCTGTTCCGGGCCGTACAGGGGCACGCGCCCTATCCGGAGGAGTCGACGGCCGAGCTGGTACAGATGGTGTGCGCCGAGCCCGCCGCGTTCGCCGAGGAGTGCGGGCCGCTCAGGCCGGTCGTGGAGTCGCTCCTGCGCCAGGATCCCACCGAGCGGCTCGACTTCGAGGAGCTGCGCGGCTGGCTGCGTTCGCTGGTGCGGTCGGCGCCCGAGCCGGAAGCCGGCATGCACGTCATAGCGGCACCCCCGGTCGACAGCAGCCGGCTGCCGATCGTGCGCCGTCGGGGCGAGCTGGTGCGCAGGCGCCGCGCCGGGCTGCCCGCGCACCACGGACGGCACAAGCGCGCCAAGCAGGAGTCGGGGTCCCCGCGACGGCTGGGCCGTACCCTGCTCCTGCTGGTGCTGCTCGCCATGGCCGCGGCGATCGTGTACGCCGTGATGTTCATGCCGAAGGCCGGCGAGGAGTCCGGGGGCGCGGGGGCGGCCGACCGCACCGGCGCGGCCGGCGAGGCGTCTCCGTCGCAGGGGGCGGGCGGCGCGCCGGGATCCGGTGACTCCTCGGCGGAGCCGGAGGATCCGAAGAGTCCGGAGGGCGGTACCGGGGAGTCCGGCACGGCCGACGAGACGCAGACCACCGGCCCCGACGATCCCGGCGTCCCCAAGGGCTTCACCCTGCGCGAGGACCCGGAGGGCTTCCGCGTCGCCGTGGCGGAGGGCTGGCAGCGCACCGGAAAGAACGGCAGCGGTCAGGTCCTCTACTCCAGCGGCACATTCGAGTTGATCGTCGTACCCGGCCGGGACAGCGCCGCGCAGTACGGAGACGACCCGATGGCCTATCAGCGGGACGACGAACGCGAGCTCCAGCCGTACCGCGACTCCAGCTGGGCCACCTCCACCGGTCTGAAGACCATCGAGGTGGGCGGACGGACCATGGCGGAGGGCCAGTTCACCTGGACCGGCGACAGCGGCGAGCTGTACATCCGCAACCTCGCGGTGCTGATCGACGGCCGGTACCACGTGCTGCAGGTGCGCGGCCCGGAGGGCGAACGCGACGAGGTCACCCGGCTGTTCGAACAGGCCTCGGCGACCTACCGGTTCACCGGCTGACCCGGCGCCGTACGCCTCGGCAGTCGCCACTGTCGCATCTGCCACCGCCCGTTTCCGCAGTGGGAACCATCACAGTGCGGTTTCCATGGCCCGCCCGGTGTTCCCAGGCCGGACCCCGGAAACCTAACCTGACCCTGTCAAGACCATTGCGGGGCAAGGTGAATCAGATGCAGGGCCTGCTCATCGCGGGTCGCTACCGGCTGGGCGATGCCATCGGCAGCGGTGGCATGGGCCGGGTGTGGCGCGCGCATGATGAGGTGTTGCACCGGTCCGTGGCCATCAAGGAGCTGACCGCCGCGCTCTACGTCTCCGACGGGGACCAGGCCATGCTGCTGGCGCGTACCCGTGCCGAGGCACGCGCGGCGGCACGGATCAACCACTCCGCGGTCGTCACCGTGCACGACGTGCTGGAGCACGACGGCCGGCCGTGGATCGTCATGGAGCTGGTCGAAGGGCATTCGCTCGCCGACGCCGTCAAGGAGCGGGAGCGCGTCGAGCCCCGTGAGGCGGCCCGGATAGGCCTGTGGGTGCTGCGCGCGCTGCGCGCCGCGCACGCCGCAGGGGTGGTGCACCGTGACGTCAAGCCGGGCAACGTGCTCCTCGGCGGTGACGGACGCGTGCTGCTCACCGACTTCGGCATCGCGCAGATCGAGGGCGACACGGCGATCACCCGTACCGGAGAGGTCGTCGGCTCGGTCGACTACCTGGCACCCGAGCGGATCCGCGGCCTGGATCCCGGCCCCGCCTCGGACCTCTGGGCGCTCGGCGCGACGCTGTACACGGCGGTGGAGGGCCGATCGCCGTTCCGCCGTACGTCTCCGTTGACCACCATGCAGGCGGTCGTGGAGGAGGAGGCCGACGAGCCGCCGTACGCAGGCCCGCTCGCACCCGTCATCAGTGCGCTCCTGCGCAAGGATCCGGCCACGCGGCCCGACGCGGAGGCGACCGAGCAGATGCTCGCCGAGGCGGCGGAGGGACGACGGCCCGCCTCGGCGCAGACGTACGTGATGACGCAGGCCGACGGCACCCGGGTGCCGTCGGCGCCGGCACCGGCACCGGCACCGCATTCGCCGGTGCCGTCGCCATGGCCGTCGGGAGCGACGGCGCACGAGCCGGGGGCGGGGGCGGGCGCCGGTGCGGGTGCCGTGCCGCCGTCGTACTTTCCACCGGCGGCCGGCACGGGAACCGGACCTGCACCCGGCGCGACGGGTACCCCCGGTACGACCGGTGGGACTTCTGGTCCGGCGGGCGGTGGGGGCTCCGGTGCCACGGCCGTCCAGTCGTCCTCCGGAGGCGTCACCGCAGCCGGGCCGCGGCGGCTCGGGCGCTGGCGTCCGGTCGCCCTGGTCGTGGTCCTGGCCGCGCTCATCGGCGGAGGGACCGCGATGCTGCTCGTCCAAAGGGACGACGGCAAGGCACAGGACAGCAGCAGCTCGGCGTCACCCTTCGACAAGCCGATGCCGAATTCCACGCCCACGCCCACGCCCACACCCACGCCCACACCCGAGAAGACCGGGGCGGACGACAGCGAGCAGACGGGCGGGCTTCCGGCGGGCTGGGTACGCCGCGACGATCCGTTCGGCTTCAGCATCGTCCTGCCCGGCGACGACTGGGAGCGGGTCGTCTTCGACGAGGAGACGCGCCAGGTCGACTACACGCCCGACGGCGGCAGGAGCTTCATCCGGATCGCCGTCGACGACTCCCCCGACTTCGACGACCCGTACGAGCACCTGAGCGATCTGGACCAGCAGATAGGACAGCGGCTGGTCGACTACCGGCAGCTGGGTCTGGAACGCCGCGTCTACCGCGACCGCGAGAGCGCGCGGCTGGAGTACACCTGGACCGCGCTGGCGAAGGACACGGAGTTCCCGGGGCCGTACCAGGCCGTCGATCAGATGTACCTCTCCCGTGACGGAGTCGAGTACGCGATCTACATGGCGTCCCCGGCCGAGGACTGGGCCACGACGGGCAAGCAGTTCGAAACGGTCCTGCGGGGGTGGCGGGAACCCCGCTAGGACAGGCCACGGTTCCCGGGGGGAATGCGACTGTCCGGTTCCGTGACGGTTCCGTGACGGCGGCGCTTGGCCGGATAGGCCTACCGGAGGGATGACATCCGGTGGGGCATGATGGCCCCATGGTGACCGAGGGGGAGCCCGAAAGCGGGCCCGCACGGCACAACACCCGTGTCATCGCGGGCCGTTATCGCCTGGAGGCGAGGCTCGGACGCGGCGGCATGAGCGTGGTGTGGCGGGCGACCGACCAACTGCTCGGGCGTGGCGTAGCCGTCAAGGAACTCCCCCTGGACGAGGCGCTCTCCGCGGCGGAGGCGCGGCGGCAGCGGGACCGCACCCTGCGGGAGGCGCGGGCGCTCGCCCAGTTGAGCCATCCGCACATCATCGTCGTCCATGATGTCGTCGAGGACGACGAGCGCCCCTACATCGTCCTGGAGTTGATCGACGGCGGTTCGCTCGCCGACCATATCGCCGCACAGGGCCCGGTCGACGCGGTGGAGGCCGCGCGCATCGGTATCGACCTGCTCGGCGCACTGCGCTCCGCCCACGCGGCGGGCGTCCTGCACCGCGATCTCAAACCCGCGAACGTGTTGCTCGAGTGTGGCACCGGCCGGGTCGTCCTCACCGACTTCGGTATCGCCCAGGTCGCGGGCGCCACCACGCTCACCGAGTCCGGCTCCTTCGTCGGCTCGCCCGAGTACACCGCCCCCGAGCGGATGTCCGGGGCCAGGACCGGACCCGAGTCAGATCTGTGGTCGCTGGGCGCGCTGCTGTGCACGGCGCTCAGCGGCGAGTCGCCGTTCCGCCGGGACTCGATCGGCGGGATCGTACACGCGGTCGTGACCGACGAGATACGGCCACCCTCGCAGGCCGGCCCGATTCTGCCCGTCGTACGCGGCCTGCTGGAACGGGACCCCGACCGGCGGCTGGACGCGGACCGCGCGGAGGGGATGCTGCGGTTCTTCCTCGAGACCGGCCGCACACCGGAGTCTCCACCGCTCGGATACCTGCCGTCCGGGTACCCGTCGTCCGGATATCCGGCGCGCGGGCGGGGTCGGACTGGTCGGCCGCCCCCGGAGCGGCGAGGAGCGGCCGGGTGGGGACGTACCCCCGACGGCCTTGCCGTCACCGTCGTGCGCTCGCCGGGGCGGCCCGCGAGGAGCGTGCTGGTGGCCGCGCTGGCCGCCGCCGCGCTGATGGGTGCCGGGGTGTCCGCGGCGGTCCTGCTCCTGGACCGCGACGGTGACGGGAGTGGCGGCGGGGGCGGTGGGGGCGGTACGCCGTCGAGCACCGGGCCGCTGACACCCGCGAGCCGGCCCCCGGAGCCCCACCCGTCCCGTACGGCCGGTCCGTCCCGTACGGCCGGTCCGTCCCGTACGGCCGGTCCGTCCCGTACGGCCGGTCCGTCCCGTACGGCCGGTCCGTCCCGTACGGCAGGTCCGTCCGCTTCTCCCGCTTCTCCCGCTTCTCCCGCTTCTCCCGCATCTCTCGCTTCTCCGGTTTCTTCCACAGTGGTGCCGCTATAGGGGTCTGTGGCATCCGACACGACTTCGTCCGGCGCGTAGCCGTATAAAAGGTAGATAAGTCGCGAACAGAGTCACGGGTCTGTGACCGGACGGTACCCGTTGTGGCTCCGCGACGGCCTGGCGCGATATGGATGGAGCATGAGCAGCAACGGGGGAGCCCGCCACGGCGCGGCCGACGAGCCAACGAGTTTTGGTCTGCAACCGCCGAACCCGAGCCCGAACCCGCCCGCGTCCGTGCCGCATCCGGGCAACCCGTACGCGGCGCCCACACAGGTGGTTCCGCAGCAGTCCCAGCAGCAACCGCCGCAACCGCCGCACCCGCGCCGGCAGGCGCCGGTCGAGCCGCCGGCGTCGCCGCCGGTCCCGTCACAGCCGTCGCGTCATGAGCCGTCGCACCCTCGGTCGTCGCAGGACGAGCCCGGTGTCGGTCGGCTCATCGCCGGTCGTTACCGGCTGCTTTCCAAGCTCGGGCACGGCGGTATGGGCACGGTGTGGCGGGCGGCGGACGAGACGGTGGACCGCGAGGTTGCCGTCAAGGAGCCCCGCGTCCCGGACCACCTTCCCGAACGCGAACGCGCCAACGCGTTCGAGCGCATGCGGCGCGAGGCCCGTGCGGCCGCCCGGCTGGACCACCCCGCGGTGGTCAACGTCCATGACGTCGCGGTCGTGGACGGGCAGCCGTGGATCGTGATGGAGCTGGTCCAGGGCCGTTCCATGGGCGCCGTACTACAGGAGGAGGGCACCCTCTCAGCACGCGAGGCGGCCAGGGTCGGCCTGGAGGTGCTCGGCGCGCTGGAGGCCGCGCACGCGGCCGGCATCCTGCACCGGGACGTGAAACCGGACAACATACTGCTCGGCCGGCACGACCGGGTCGTCCTCACCGACTTCGGCATCGCCCAGATCGAGGGTGAGACCAGTCTGACCGACACCGGCGGCTTCGTGGGCTCGCCCGAGTACATCGCGCCCGAGCGGGTGCTGGGCCAGCGCCCCGGACCCGCCTCCGACCTGTGGTCCCTCGGTGTCGTGCTGTACGCGGCCACGGAGGGCGTCTCGCCGTTCCGGCGCAGCAACACGCCTGCGACACTCCAGTCCGTCCTCAACGCCGCACCCGCGCCGCCCGCCGCCGCGCAGGGTCCGCTGGCCGAGGTCATCACGGGTTTGCTGCAGAAGGACCCGGCGCACCGCCCGAACGCCGCCCGGGTGCACGCGCTGCTGGACGCCGTCGCGAACCCGCCCGCGCCCCAGCCCGCGCAGATCGTTCACGCCCCGTTCCTCGGCGACGGCACCGGGTCCGGTTCCGGGTCCGGTTCCGGCAGTGGATCCGGAGGCAAGGGCATCCGGATCGGCTACAAGACGCTGATCGGACTGGGTGCGGCGATCGTCGCCGGAGCGGTGGCCGCGTATCTGGTGATCGCGGATCCGTTCGCGGGACCGCTGCCGGACGACTGGAAGACCCACAGGGAGAGGGACGTCGCGGCGTCCGTGTCGGTGCCGAAGGACTACCAGCGCACCGTGCCCGACCCGGAGAAGTCCGTGGGCGGCGACAAGAAGCGCTGGGTCAGGTACACGGACCACAGCGGCAGCATCTGGATCGGTCTGACGCTGGACCGGAAGGCCGAGGAGACCGGCAACAACATCGAGGCCTCCGCCGATGCCGAGATGTACGACGACAACAAGAGCTTCAAGGAGAGCGGCAGTTACGCCCTCGACATGCCGCAGGGCCCGGCGACGAAGCCGAAGCCGGACCTCACGTACAAGGGGAAGAAGGCCGCGGAGAACACCGTCGTCTACCAGACGAACGACAGTCAGAACCCCCGCCCCCGCGAAATGCGGATCTTCTACTACATGACGTCCGACGAGGACATGTACAAACTCACCGTCAGCTACCCGGGCAAGGGCGACTTCACGGAGCGCGGGCGCGAAGTGGCGGAGACCGTGATCGCCAACCTGGACGTCGACGAGCTCTGAGCCGGTCCGGGCAGGGCTGTGCCGCGCCCGGTACGGGTGCGGGTGCGGGTACGAAGCCGTCCTCGCCGACACGACGTACGGCCCGGACGAGCTGCGTATCCGGGTCATGCGGCTGATGATCCTCACCGACGACCGCATGTACGAGCTCCGTGTCGACATGCCCAAGGGCACGCCCGGGGAAAGGGGGGCGACGGTGTTCAAGGGAGCTCGCGACCGGCTCGAGATCGAGGCGGACCGGTCGTCAACGCCCTGATCAGCGGGTTTGTTGCCAGCATTCACTGGCGTGGTGTGTGAGCAGTCCGTGAATCTGTTACTGCCGGGTACACAAAGTGTTCGCGCGGGCATACCCTGCGGCTCATGACGGACGCGCAGACCCGGCACACGACCGGTACCAATCCCCTCGCCCCCACCCCGGCGGGCGCCCGGACCGCGGTCGACGTGGTCACGCCCGAACTGGTCGCCCAGCTCACCAAGGGCGTCGTCGGGTCCGGGCGGACCGCCAACCACACACCGTTCACCGGCGAGAAGCTGGCCGACCTGCCCGAGTCGACCCCCGAGGACGTGCAGCGGGCCTTCGAGGCGGCCCGCGCCGCCCAGGCCGTGTGGGAGCGGACCCCGGTACGTCAGCGGGCCGCCGTGCTGCTCCGCTTCCACGACCTGGTGCTCGAACGCCAGGCCGAGGTGCTCGACCTGATCCAACTGGAGACCGGCAAGGCCCGCCTGCACGCCCACGAGGAGGTCCAGGCCGTCGCCATCGCCGCCCGTCACTACGGCCGCCGGGCCGCCGCGTACCTGCGGCCCAAGCGGCACGCGGGTGCCATGCCGGCCCTCACGAAGGTGACCGAGCGGCGTCACCCGCGTGGTGTCGTCGGCCAGATCGCCCCCTGGAACTACCCGCTCGAACTGTCCGTCGGCGACGCGCTCCCGGCGTTCGTCGCGGGCAACGCGGTCGTGATGAAGCCCGACACGGAGACCTGCCTCACCGCCCTGTGGGCCCGTGACCTGCTGATCGAGGCCGGACTCCCCGCCGACCTCTTCCAGGTCGTGCTCGGTGAGGGACCCGTCGTCGGTCCGGAGGTCGTCAAGCGTGCCGACTACGTCTCCTTCACCGGCTCCACCCGCACCGGCCGCGAGGTGGCACAGATCGCCGCCGCCCGGCTCGTCGGCGTGTCCCTGGAACTCGGCGGCAAGAACGCCATGCTGGTCCTGGAGGACGCCGACCTGGACAGGGCCGCCGCGGGTGCCGTCCGCGCCTGCTTCTCCTCCGCAGGCCAGCTCTGCATCTCCATCGAGCGGCTGTACGTCCACGAGTCGGTCGCCGACGCCTTCCTGGAGCGCTTCGCCGCCCGGACCCGCGCGATCCGCCTCGGCACCTCCCTGGCCTACGGCGCCGACATGGGCTCCCTGGTCGGCGAACGCCAGCTCGACGCGGTCACCCGGCACGTGGACGACGCCGTCGCCAAGGGCGCCAAGGTGATCGCGGGCGGCACGGCACGACCGGACATCGGCCCTTATTTCTACGAGCCGACCATCCTCGACGGCGTCGACGAGACCATGAGCGTCTGCGCGGAGGAGACCTTCGGCCCGGTCGTCTCCCTCTACCGCTTCGGGTCCGACGACGAGGCCGTCGAACGCGCCAACTCCACCCCGTACGGCCTGAACTCCTCGGTCTGGACGAAGGACGCCCGGCGCGGCGGCGAGGTGGCCGCCAGGCTGCGCACCGGCACGGTCAACATCAACGAGGGATACGCGCCCGCCTACGGCAGCGTCCAGTCGCCGATGGGCGGTATGAAGGACTCCGGCCTCGGCCGCCGGCACGGCTCCGAGGGCATCCTCAAGTACACGGAGGCCCAGACCGTCGCCCACCAGCGGCTGCTGCCCATGGCCCCCACCCTCGGCATGGACGACGAGCAGTACGCGGCGTTCATGAGCCGGAGCCTGCGCCTGATGAAGGCCTTCCGCTTCCGTTAGCCGACTCGGTGCCGCGGACAGCCGCGGACAGTCGCACACAGCCGGCAGCAGCCGACAGAGTCCCGTCCGGCGGGCAGCCCCGCACCGCAGCTTTCGACGAGGAGAGCACGTGTCACAGGAGAACTCCGTCCCGAAACAGGACGACGACGGTCACGGCGGTGAGCCCGTCCCCGATCACGACACCGTGCCCGGCACGGACCAGGACACTGTGCCCGGCACCGGCACCGGCACCGGCACCGGCACCGGCACCGGCACCGGCACCGGCACCGGCACCGGCACCGATACCGATGCCGGTGCTGACCCCGCGTACGACTACGACGTCCTCGTCGTCGGCTCGGGTTTCGGCGGCTCCGTCACGGCCCTGCGCCTGACCGAGAAGGGGTACCGCGTCGGCGTCCTGGAAGCGGGTCGCCGCTTCACCGGCGCGACCCTCCCGAAGACCTCATGGGACCTGAAGAACTACCTGTGGGCCCCTCGGCTCGGTATGTACGGCCTCCAGCGAATTCACCTCCTCGGCAACGTCATGGTCCTGGCCGGCGCGGGCGTCGGCGGCGGCTCCCTCAACTACGCCAACACCCTCTACGTACCGCCCAAACCCTTCTTCGACGACCCGCAGTGGCGTGACATCACCGACTGGCAAGAGGAGTTGAAGCCGTACTACGCACAGGCGCAGCGCATGCTGGGCGTACGGCTCAACCCGACGACGACCACGACCGATGTGCATCTGAAGGCGGCGGCCGAACGAATGGGCGTGGGCGACACCTTCCACATGGCCCCGGTCGGCGTCTTCTTCGGCGACGGCGAGGACGCCGACGGGAAGGCGAAGGCGAAGCCGGGACAGGAGGTGCCCGACCCGTACTTCGGCGGGGCGGGGCCGTCGCGCAGGGCGTGCGCGGAGTGCGGCGAGTGCATGACGGGCTGCCGGCACGGCGCGAAGAACACCCTCAACGAGAACTACCTGTACCTCGCCGAGAAGGCCGGTGCGGTCGTCCACCCCATGACGACGGCCGTGTCGGTGACCGAGGATGCGCAGGGCGGGTTCGCCGTCGCCACGCTCCCCACCGGCAACCGCCGCAAGGGCAAGGGCAAGGGCAAGGGTAAGAGCAGGGTCCGGACCTTCCGGGCCGGCCGGGTCGTGCTGGCCGCCGGCACGTACGGCACCCAGACACTGCTGCACCGCATGAAGGCGAACGGGCGACTGCCGCGCCTCTCGGACAGGCTGGGCGAGCTGACCCGCACCAACTCCGAGGCACTCGTCGGCGCCCAGACCGATGACCGCCACTACCGCAAGGCGACGGGGGCACCCAAGGTCGACTTCACCCGCGGTGTGGCC
Source organism: Streptomyces sp. NPDC005774 (assembly GCF_042871645.1). Lineage (NCBI taxonomy): Bacteria > Bacillati > Actinomycetota > Actinomycetes > Kitasatosporales > Streptomycetaceae > Streptomyces > Streptomyces sp. NPDC005774. The sequence goes on from NZ_JBIAIV010000001.1 coordinate 296,957, forward strand.
ATCACCTCGTCGATCCACCCCGACGAGCACACCCACATCGAGCCGGTCCGTTACGGCCGCGGATCCAACTCGATGGGCAGCCTCTCGATCCTCCAGATCCCTTACACGGGCACCGAGTCGGGCCCGGCGAGGGTCCTGGGCTGGCTCGGGCACGCGGCGAAACACCCCTGGCTGATGGTGCGGTCCCTCTCCAAGCGGCGCTGGTCGGAACGGACCATCATCGCGCTGGTGATGCAGTCGTTGGACAACTCCCTGACGACGTATCTGAAGCCGTCCGGCCCGGGGCGCGGGCTGCTCACCGCCCGGCAGGGCCACGGCGCCGCCAACCCCAAGCAGATCAAGGCGGCCACGGAGGGCGCGTCCGCCCTGGCCGCGGAGATCAACGGGTTCGCCGGCTCCAACATCGGCGAGTTGACGGGCATGCCGCCGACAGCCCATTTCCTGGGCGGCTGCACCATCGGCGCCACCCCGGAGACCGGCGTGATCGACCCGTACCACCGGCTCTACGGTCACCCCGGCATCTCCGTCGTGGACGGAGCGGCGGTCTCGGCGAACCTGGGAGTGAACCCGTCCCTGACGATCACGGCACAGGCCGAGCGGGCGATGTCGTACTGGCCCAACAAGGGCGAGCCCGACCGGCGGCCGGAACAGGGCGCGGCCTACGAGCGGCTCCAGCCGGTCGAGCCGAAGTCCCCGGCGGTCCCGGAGGACGCCTTCGGCGCACTGAGGCTGCCATTCCTGGGGATGCCGGTGGTGCCGCCGAAGAAGTAGCCGCGGCAGCCGGGCGAGCCGGGAAAGGAAAGAGGACCTGCGCCCCCCTCCGAGCGCAGGTCCTCTTTCCTTGTCCGATCCGGCGTCAACCGCCGTACGGCGTGCTTACGCCACCGCACCGGCCTTGCGGCGACGCACCACGAACACCGCACCCGCACCGGCCACGACGGCGGCACCGCCGAGGAGTCCGATCATCGGAAGCGCGGAGCCCGCACCGGTCTCGGCGAGGCTGCCGGTGACCTTCGGGGTGTTGCTGTGGACCGGCTTCTTGTCGGTGACGGGCGCCTTGCCGCCCACCTGCGGCTTGGTGCCGTCCGTGTCCGTACCGGCGGCCACGATCTGGAACTTGTACGACACGGAGCCGTAGCCGAGGCAATCGCCGTCGCTGTCGCCGTAGATGGTCGCGCCGAGGGTGAAGCCGGCGCCGACCGGGGCCGAGGCCTTCACGTTGAGGCGCATCGGGATGTTGACCTGGTAGCCGGCCTCGAGCTCGGTGCTGTAGCCGATGTAACCGACCGCGTAGCCGTCCTCGTCGAGGGTGGCCCAGGTCTTGTTGTCCGGGTTCTGGACCTGCAGCTCGACCTGCTTGCTCTTGAACAGGTCATAGCCGTCCACGTCGGCGGCGGCTCCGGCGAGGTAGTCGAGGTCCTCGAGCGTGGAGTCGGAGTTGTTCACCACGTCCAGCGAGAACTCGCGCCAGCCACTGCCCGCAGTGATCTTGCCGGGCAGTCCGGAGATGCCGACGTCGACCTTGGTGTCCTCGCACATGGAGAACTCGGGGTCCGGGGACTCCGACTCCTCCGGCGTGGACGGGCTCGGGGCGGGGGCGGTCGCGGAGGTGCTCGGGGCCGGCTCCGCCTCGTCCTCCGAGTCGTCGGGCGCGGGCTCCCCGTCGTTCCCGGACTCGTCGTTCCCGGACTCGCCGGTCTCGGTGTCCTCGCTCTCGGTGTCGTCGGGGGCGCCCGTGTCGTCGGTGGGCTCCGTCGTGCTCGGCGGGGTGTCCGTCCCCTCCTCGCCCTCCTCGCCCGTCCCGGGCGTGTCACTCGAAGTGGCGGTCGGTGATGGGCTCGTCGAATCGGTGGCGTAGGCGGCCGGAGCCGCGAGGAGCGCAGCCGGGGCTATCACTGCTGTTGCGGCGGCGACGGCCATGGCACGGCGGAGCTTCATGAAGACCTCGGGAAGTCTCGGGGGTACCGCGTGTTGCGGTACGCGTCAGTAGAGGCCTCCGCGGTGGGGCGCGGGAGTGGCCCGTGGTTCCGGTGAGTTTGATCACCGAACCCTGTGAATGGTTGTCCTAGGCCTGACAGAAACTTTATGTGAGGTGGATCACTAATATGAGCTGATCAGCACCGGCGTACGCTCACTCTTCGATCCGCTAGATCCGCTAGATCCGCCAGATCCGCCCGATCCGCGTGGACGGAATCCGGCATCGCCTGACAGGAAGCGCGTCACCCAGTGCCCGAGCAGCAGCCGCCCGAAGAACCCGCAAGACCGGAGTCCTCTCCCCTGCCGGACGACGTGTGGAGCAAATTCGTCGAGGACAGCGAGCGCGACATCCGCGGCGCCGCTCCCAAGGAACCGTCCGCGCGGGCGCGGATGGTGACCGAACGGCTGCGTGCCATGGACGAGGCCCAGGCCAGGTCCAACGGTGGCGGCAGGAAACGGGGCTGGGGCCGGAACAAGCCTGCCGCCCCGCCCGCCCAGCCTGAAGGGTGGCGCACCGGACCCGCCTGGCAGGACATGGACGGCCGGGCCACGCGCCGGCGCAGGGGCTGGAGCGTCGTCGGCGTGCTGGTGGCCGCTGCCGTGGCCGTGGTCGCCGTCAACCCGGCCGGCGCACTCTCCCGGCTTCCCGGCGGCCTCGGTGACGGGTGGGGCACGTCGGACGGGGCGAACGGCGCTTCCGCCGCGCCGCTGGTCCACGAAACCACCCGCCCCAGCAGTGCCCCGTCCGCGGAGCTCGCCGATGTGCCGACCCGTGAGCGGCCGTTCGCCGGATCTCCGGCCGCGCGGTGGGAGTCGGGGGCGAAGGCGATCCGGTTGCCGGAGGGGAAGGCGAAGGCCGTCAACGGCGTCTCGGCCGCCGCCGTCGAGGAGGCTCTGAAGGGAGCGAGGAACTTCCTGATCGCCTCGAACCTCGACCGTGAGGTGATCATGGGCGCCGAGCCGAAGAAGGCGCTGGCCCTCCTGGACCCGTTGATGGTGGATTACCTCGCCGACGTGCGCGCAGGACTGCGCAAGCCCACGGTGGAGAACGACTCGGTGTGGATGTTCACCCGGTTCGACCCCGATGAGGTCGAACCGGTGGATGACGTGAGGGTTCGTGGCCGTCTGGCGGTCGAGCCCGTGCGCGGAACCGCCGGGAAGGCCATGGTCAAGGGTGACTACACCTTCGTGTACACGCTCCACCGCCCCGGTGGCGGCGAGGTGGCCCGCGTGATCGTGCGTCGGGTGATCGAGGTGGAGGCGGTGGATCCCGCCAGGTTCCAGGTGACCGACGGACACATCTGGCTCGCCGATATCAACAGTGAGATCAGCAACGACGACTGCCGCAACGGCGACGGAGTGATCCGTCCGTACTTCCTCGCCGACCTGGAGGGTGACCCCACGGCGACGGGGTAGGCGCGGGATCCGTACGACCGGAGCCAGGGACTGGACGGGGCCGCCGAGGAATGCGGCGTCGCGTCCCGCACCTGATGCCGCATCCCGCACCTGACACCGTGTCCCGCACCTGACACCGTGTCCCGCACCTGACACCACCTCCTGTGCGGGAGGCCGGCCGCAGGGGAAGGGGGCCCCGCGAGGCGGGGTTGCGGAGCCCCCTTCCCCTGCGTGAGCACCGACGCCAGGGCGGCGCCGGTGCCGAGAAGCGGCGCAGGGGGTGGGCACCGCCGGTCTCGTCCGCCGTCCGCGAGGACGCTGCCCGCGGAGGACGCTGTCCATGGAGGACGCTGCCCATGGAGAACCTGGGCCTACGATTCCGGCCGGACCGGGACTTGTCCCGCCGGTCGGCCCCGGGCGTCCCCGGAGCCGGCCGTTCTCTCGGGTGACCGGGCTGCTGTCCCCTGCCGTCCGGTCACCCGTCCGGAACGAGGTCCCATGACGCACGCACGATCCGTACGTCTCATCGCTCCGGCGAGCCACGCGTGGTTCTTTCGGGCCCGCCCCTGGCTGACACGGACACCCGTACCAACGGCGCGACCGCGGTTCCGGTCACGCGCCGTGCGGGTGAGGGCGGATACGTACGTCTGTGCCTGGAAGACGGATTCAGTGGGCGGCGGCCGGCTTCGGTGCTCGGTTCCGGTGCTCGGCGGGTTCAGATCTTGCCGCGGCACAGCTCCAGCAGGGTCATCGCGAGCGCGGTGCCCGGCTTGCCCAGGGCGTCCCTGTAGTGGCCGAGGATCTCCATCTCGCGGGAGAGGTTCACGCGCCGGCCGCCGGAGGTGATCCGTTCCCGCTGGATGACGGCCGACACGGCCATCCGTTCCTGGACCAGGCCGATGATCCGAGCGTCGAGCGCGTCGATCCGCTCGCGCGCCCCGGTGATCACGCCGGCGGCCTCGGCGGTGCGGGCGCCGGTCCTCTCGGTGCGCGCGGTGTCGGGGCTCGTGGCCTCCGCGTCCGTGCTGTCGTCGCCCGTGCCGGCGGTGCGGGTGAGGCCGGTGATGCTGGCGAGGTCGGGGCGAGTGAGGTCGGTGGTGGTCATGTCGGGGCTCCTCGTCGGGTGGGTGCGGGGTGCGCCCCGGAGCGACCGGGTCCGAAAACGCCAGGCGCCCCGGACCTTGTCGGCCCGGGGCGCCTGGAAAGTTGCTTGTCAGTGGCTCAAGCAGCACGACCATGGCAGCCGGTGGGCCGGTTGCCATAGGTAAAGAGGAAGGTCGGGTGCGTGAGCATGGTCCCAGTATGCCGCGCGGTGCCCGGCCGCTCAACACGGGTCGCATGCTGAGACGGGCCCCACCGCACGGGGCTGTCGCGCGGTACAGGCGCGGGCTCCGGGAGTGAGAGGGCGGGCGGGCACGCGCCTCCCGGTAGAATCGGGAGGCACCAGATCCCGCCCCACCGCCGGAAGGCACCTCGTGTCATCAGCGACTTCCGCTGCCCACGCGCCCGACACCGTCCTGGTCGTCGACTTCGGCGCGCAGTACGCCCAGCTCATCGCCCGTCGCGTCCGCGAGGCCCGCGTCTACAGCGAGATCGTGCCGAGCACCATGCCGGTCGCGGAGATCCTCGCCAAGAACCCGGCGGCGATCATCCTCTCCGGCGGCCCCTCGTCCGTGTACGCCGAGGGCGCCCCCACCGTCGACCGCGCGCTCTTCGAGGCCGGCGTCCCGGTCTTCGGCATGTGCTACGGCTTCCAGCTCATGGCTCAGAGCCTCGGCGGCCAGGTGGACAACACCGGCTCCCGTGAGTACGGCCGTACCGGACTGCACGTCTCCAAGCCGGCCTCCACCCTCTTCGAGGGCACCCCGGAGGAGCAGGAGGTGTGGATGTCGCACGGCGACGCCTGCTCCGCCGCCCCCGAGGGCTTCGCCGTCACGGCGTCCACGGACATCGTCCCGGTCGCCGCCTTCGAGAACGACGCCAAGAAGCTCTACGGCGTCCAGTACCACCCCGAGGTCATGCACTCCACGCACGGGCAGCAGGTGCTGGAGCACTTCCTGTACCGGGGTGCCGGCCTGAGCCCGGACTGGACCACGGGCAGCGTCATCGAGGAGCAGGTCGCCGTCATCCGCGAGCAGGTCGGCGACCGGCGCGCCATCTGCGGCCTCTCCGGCGGGGTGGACTCCGCCGTCGCCGCGGCCCTCGTCCAGAAGGCCATCGGATCCCAGCTGACCTGCGTGTACGTCGACCACGGTCTGATGCGCAAGGGTGAGACCGAGCAGGTCGAGAAGGACTTCGTGGCCGCGACCGGCGTCCAGCTGAAGGTCGTCGACGCGTCGGAGCGGTTCCTGGCCGCGCTCAAGGGCGTCTCGGACCCCGAGGAGAAGCGGAAGATCATCGGCCGCGAGTTCATCCGGGTCTTCGAGCAGGCCCAGGCCGAGATCATCGCGGACGCGGGCCCGGCCGTGGAGTTCCTGGTCCAGGGCACCCTCTACCCGGACGTCGTCGAGTCCGGCGGCGGCACCGGCACCGCCAACATCAAGTCGCACCACAACGTCGGTGGACTCCCCGAGGACCTCGAGTTCCAGCTGATCGAGCCGCTGCGCCAGCTGTTCAAGGACGAGGTCCGGCGGGTCGGCCAGGAACTCGGCCTGCCCGACGAGATCGTCCAGCGCCAGCCGTTCCCCGGCCCCGGGCTCGGCATCCGTATCGTCGGCGAGGTGACCAAGGAGCGGCTCGACCTGCTGCGCGAGGCCGACGCCATCGCCCGCAAGGAGCTGACCGAGGCCGGCCTCGACCGGGACATCTGGCAGTGCCCGGTGGTCCTGCTCGCGGACGTGCGGTCCGTCGGCGTCCAGGGCGACGGCCGGACCTACGGCCACCCGGTCGTCCTGCGCCCGGTGTCCTCCGAGGACGCCATGACCGCGGACTGGTCGCGGCTGCCGTACGACGTCCTCGCGAAGATCTCGACCCGCATCACCAACGAGGTACGGGACGTCAACCGCGTCGTCCTCGACGTGACGTCCAAGCCGCCGGGGACCATCGAGTGGGAGTAGTGCCCGGCGGGGAGTACTCCCTGACGGGTCCTGACGGGTCCTGACGGGTCCTGACGGGTCCCGGCAGGACCTGGCAGCCCTGGCAGTCCTTGTCGGGCCTTGTCGGTCCTGCCCGTCCTCGTCAGGCCCGCCTGAGCGTGCGCACCGGCTCACCGGGCTTCCAGACCTGGAGGACGAGATACGTCTCGTCCTCCACGTGGGTGCGTACGACCTCCGTCAGCTCGGTGCGGAAGAGGTGGAACGGCTCCGGCGGTTCCACCTCTTCGGTGTATCTGCGCCGGGCTTCCTCGTCCTCGGCCTCGATCGCCCGCCCGCTGATCCGGACGTCCCCGCCGCCCATGTCCGTGCCCGAGCCGGGGTTCGCCTGAAGCGCGAAGCGCGGGTCGCGGCGCAGGTCGAGCGCCTTGAGCGAGTCGGGCATCATGCCGAGCCACAGCTCGCCGTTCAGGAAACGCACCTCCAGGCCGGTGGTGCGCGGCGACCCGTCCTTGCGCAGGGTGGCGAGGACGTGGTGGGTGTACATGGCGAAGCGCTCCTCCACGGTCTTCGCGAATTCGGGTTCGGCGGTGGTGAAGGCCCCCCAGTTCGTGTTCATGTGCCGAGTGTGGCGCGCATACCGGACGTCTTGTGTCGGGTATCCGCCGAGTCCACCGAACGGGGCCCTCCGCAGCGGTGTCGCCTTTGTCGCGTCGCACCGGATCTTTACGGAATCGATCTGTCGTCCATGGCTGCACGGCGGTAACTTCCGCACCATGCGACCCCCCTTGCAGGAGGACTTATGCACGGGCAGACTCCGCCCCCGCTTCTGCCGGTACCCACCGACCGGCTGTGGTTCGCCATGCCGCCCATGCACGAGTCGGTCGAGGACGAGCGCCGGCATCGCAAGGAGAGGCTCGCGGGCGCACTGCGGCTCTTCGGGCGGCTCGGCTTCGAGGACGGGGTCTCCGGCCACATCACCGCACGCGATCCCGAGTTCTCGGACTGTTTCTGGGTCAACCCGTTCGGAATGCCCTTCCGGCACGTCACCGTGAGCGACCTGGTGCCGGCCAACCGGGAGGGACAGGTCGTCCAGGGCGGCCACCACGTCAACCAGGCGGCGTTCACCGTGCACGCGCAGGTGCACACGGCGCGGCCCGACGTCGTCGCGGTCGCCCACTGCCACTCGGTCCACGGCCGCGCGCTCGCCGCCCTCGGCGACCTGCTCGACCCGATCACCCAGGAGAGCTGCGCGTTCTACGAGGACCACGCCCTCTACAACACCTACAGCGGTGTCACCGTCGACGCGGACGAGGGCAGGCGCATCGCCACCGCGCTCGGCTCCCACAAGGCGTTGGTGCTGCGCAATCACGGGCTGCTCACCGTGGGCGACTCGGTGGACGCGGCGGCCTGGTGGTTCGTGTCCATGGAACGCTCCTGCCAGGTGCGGCTCAGCGCGAAGGCGGCGGGCCGGCCCGTCCTGATCGACCACCGGCAGGCGGCGGCGACACGGGAGCAACTGGGCGGGGACCTGGTGGCGTGGATCAACTACCAGCCGATGTGGCAGGACATCAGCCGAAGCGAGCCCGACCTGCTGAGCTGACCGGAGCGAGCAGTGCCCGGGGAGTGGAACTTACCCTGCCGGGCAATATGGACCATAAGGTAGTTCTTGTTGCCGGGTCAACACGGTGTCCCGGGCGTCACTCCCGCTGACCGGACCTGCCGGGTGGAGAGGGTCGAATGTAGGGCACAATTCGCTGTCATTGCAGGGTAGTTGCGTGCACCGGCGCAGGTGGCCGGGAACGTGGCCGGGATCATGATCGTGAATGTGGATGCGGGGAAGGCGGGCTTCGGGCGTGGCGGTGCAGGAGGCGAGGCAGGGCGGCGCGGACGCGGGCGCCCACGAGGGCGGCTGCGCCTGCGGGGACTGTCCGCACGGAGTGCGTGAGGGGCATCGGCGCGCGGTCGCCGCGTTCCTGCTGAAACGCGAGGAGTTCGCGGCCGGGCACGGGCTGCCCGCGGCGGTGGCCCACTCGGCCTCCGCCTCCCGCCAGTGGGTCTCGGAGGAACTGGCGCAGGCCGCCGAACTCGTCGCCCGGCGCGGCCGGGCCGAGGGTGCGGCCTGGCTGGCACGCTTGTGGCGCCGGACGGCCGTGGTGGTGTGGTCTGCGGTCGTCCTGCTGCTCCTGGGCCAGGCGCTCACGGCGATCGGTCCGGGGTGGAGTGCCGCCCGCACGGCCGGGCTGCTGGCCGCGCTGGTGGTCGCCGGTGCGCTGACCGCGGCTTCGTGGTTCCACCGGGCGCGCGGCGGGATCCTGGCCCCGGTGATCGGAGAGGACAACCGCCTCTCCACGTCCCGCGCGGTGGCGGCCGCCTGGGTGCTTTTCCTGGCGTACGCGGTCCTGGTCCTGGTCGGACAACTGGCCGTCGCCTCCGATCACCGGGAGCGAGACGCGCTGATCGCGGGGCTGGAACTCGCCCGCGGTGCGGGTGTGGTGACCGTCCTCGCCGTGGTGTGCGGGATCGCCGTGGTGGTGCGGCGGGTGGTCGGGCTCCGGGTGCAGGGGCAGCGGCTGCAGAAGGTCCGTGCGGACCGGCCCCGGGCAGCCGATCTGCTGACCGACGACGCGGGCCGGGGCGGCTTCGCCGACATCCAGTACGTCGTGATCAGCGGCGTCGCGCTGGCGTTCGCGGCGGTGCGGCTGGCGCGGCGGCCGGACCAACTGCCGGACCTGCCCTGGGGACTCGCCGTGGTGGTGCTGGTGTCGGCGGCGACCTATCTCGCCGGGAAGTACGCGGAGGGCGGCCGGCCGGTGATCCTTTCGGTGGTGCGGGCACGGGAGGCCGGTGACCTGGACGCGCCGATCCGGACCGGCGACGACATCGAGATCCGCGGCGCCGGCTTCGTTCCGCTGGGCGCGCAGGGAGCCGACCGGCTGGCCCGGATGGTCGTCCGGGTGGGGGCCGTACACGTCCATGTGCCGCTGGTGCCGGTGGCCGGCGGCTTCGACAACCCGACGGACGCCCTGCTGACGGTTCCGGTCCCGGCGGACGTGGAACCGGGGCGGGTCGAGGTGCAGGTCGTCACAGCCGCCGGGGTGGAAACGAACCGGTACGCGATCGACGTGACGGACTAGAGGCGCCCTTTCCGTCGCTGTCCGGTGAACGTCCGAAAAAATCCGAGCGGTTTTGGATTGATCCGGTGTTGATTGCCGTACGTATGGTCTGTTGAGGGGGTCTCGGTACGGCGGCGAGAGGCGACAGACGGCGATGACTCACGGTGTGCGAACGGATGTGCACAGCCCTCACCTCGATGGCGACAGAGACTGGCGGGACACCGCCACTCGGTACGCCCTCCTTCCTCTGCGGATCTTTCTGGGCGTCACCTTCATCTACGCGGGAATCGACAAACTCACCGACAGCGCGTTCATGAAGGATGCCGGGGCCGGGTCGATCGGCGACATGATGCGGGCCGTCCGCGATTCCTCGGTCATTCCCGCACTGGTCGACATGTCCCTGGAAAGTCCCGTCGCCTTCGGTTACGCCATCGCCTTCGGTGAGTTGGCCGTCGGGATCGGAACCCTGATCGGTCTGCTCACCCGACTGGCCGCCCTCGGCGGTGCGCTGATCTCCCTCAGCCTGTGGCTGACCGTGAGCTGGGCCGCCGAGCCCTACTACTACGGCAACGACCTCCCTTATCTCATGGCCTGGACTCCGCTGCTGCTCGCGGGTGCCCCCCTCCTCTCCGCGGACGCCGCCCTACGGTCGCGACGGCGCCGGCGGGTGGGGTCCTACCGGTAGTACCGGTAGGACCCGCTCCTCGAACGGGCGGATCCGCCCCTTCACCCCGCCGGGTCCACCGCCCGGGCCCGGCGGGTCCCCCGTCCGCCCGGCGGGGCAGGCCATCCGCGCCTCGGGCCCGGCCTGCCTCCCGGCCCGCTCCATTGGCCAGGTCGCCTCGTCAAGTCACCCCGCCCAGTCGGGGTCTCAGGTGGGCGACTTGGCCCGGGCCCCCCGAGAGTCGGAGCGTTTGTGCCGCCGTATCAGTCCCGTCACCGCGGACACTGATCCGGCCAGGCACAGACCGCCCGTGACGACGGGGATCACGACGAACCACGGCGTCTCCCAGGTGCCGCCCGCGTCGCCTGCGTAGAGCACGGCGGCGAGGATCAGGAAGAGGCCGGCGATCAGCCTGCCGGGCTGGAACTCATGACGTAGCACGGCTCACCTCCGCCTGTCCCACACCGACCTGGATGCCCAGGTCGAGCGTCCCCGTCTTCTTGGTGCCCCCGGAAGGCTGCAGGGTCACCTCCTTGTGCTTGCCCGGTGCCACGTCCACGTCCTTCTGCTTGTCGCCGGGCAGTTGGATGTCGCCCACTCCCACGTCGATGCTGAGCTTCACGGTCATGCCCTCGGGCACGATCACGTGTATGCGGCCCACACCGACGTTCGCCCGCGTCGACACGGTCTCTCCCTCGGGTATCCGTGCCTTGGACAGATCCAGGGTGCCGGTGCCGGTGCCCAAGTCGTAGACCGGGCGTATCCGGGCGACCGAGGCGGGCTCCCAGGTGGTGCGCATCCACTCGGTGCCGATGTCCTTGGGCACGGCCGACGAGGCGGCGAGCAGCCCCGCGGTGATGACCGCCAAGAAGATTGATCCCGCACCGGTGCGGCCCAGGAATGAACTGACCGCCAGGCCGATGCCGAAGACGGCGAGCGCACACGCGAGACCGGTCTGCAGGCTGGTGCCGAGTGGCTGCGTCTCCCAGGTCAGGCCTGCGCCCAGGCCGGCCGCGAGCAGGGCGAGCAGGAAGATCCAGCCGCCGATCCAGCGGGGGCCGCGCGGCTTCGCCGCCAGGTGCCGGGTGGAAGAGTCGTGGCGGGCGGAGGAGTGGGGGTCGAGTCTGACGTTGATCGCTGAGGCGATGTCCGGGGCCCGGGAACCCTGGGGTCCCCACAGATAGCCCGTGCCGCCGATGTGCGTACCGTCCTTGACGATGGGGTCGCGCCACCAGGAGGAGAAGGCGGCGGGAACCGGCGGTGCCTGGGGCTCCGGCGGGGCGTCGGCGGCGGCCTGGGCGGCGAGGGGGTCGGGGCTGGGGGTACCGCGCTGCCGCGACCAGTACCCGGCACCGGCGAGCAGCAGGGAGAGCATCACGGCGAAGCTCAGCACCCCGCCGTTGTTCAGCATGGTGAGGAAGACACCGCAGCCGACCAGCGCGAAGAGTATGGCTGCCAGCGTGTGGCCGTCGACCCGGCCGGTCAGCAGCCTGCGGATCTCATTCTCCTCCTCGCCCTCGTACGGGACGAGGAGCCAGGCGAAGCCGTAGAAGATGAGGCCGACGCCACCGGTGGCGGAGAGCACCGCCAGCGTGATGCGGAAGATCACCGGGTCCATGTCGCACTGCCGGCCGAGCCCGGAGCACACTCCGCCGAGCATCTGGTGCCGGCGGTCGCGCCGGAAACGGTGCGGCGGCTCGGGCACGGGTGCCTCGCCGGGAGGGCGCGGAGCTCCGGCGGAGGCGGTCTCCCCGGCAGACGTACCGCCTGCCGCGCCCGAGGCGGACGCGCCCTCCCGCGGCCCGGCGCCCTTGGAGGGGCGCGGGCCGAAGCCGGGTCCCGGGCCCGTCGCGGCGTGCTGGTGATCTGTCATGAGTCCATGGTGACGGGCGAGCCGCCGGGACGGCAGTCGGGACGACCCTGGACGGACCCTGATATCGGCCCTGAGGGGCGGCCGGGGAGCGTTCGAGGGGTCGGACCCCCGGAGATCAGGGGAGTCTCCGGGACCGACCCTGATGCCTCGGAACCAAAGGCCGTGTGACCATCATTGGCATGTCGGAAGCCGCAGCAGCGCCACTCGCAGAGCCGCGGCCGCCGCGCAAGCTCTACCGCAGCAGTGACGGACGCTGGCTCGGTGGTGTGGCGCGGGGGCTCGCCGGACACCTCGGGCTGCCCGTGATCTGGGTACGGCTCGTCTTCGTCGGCCTGTTCATGGCCGACGGCCTGGGCGCACTGCTGTACGCCGCCTTCTGGTTCTTCGTACCGCTCGGGGTCGGCGGCGTGGACGCGCAGAAGCCGCCCACGCTGGTCGCGACCGAGAGCTCGCCGGACGGCCGGCGCAGACTCGTCACCCGTAGACCGGACAAGGGCCAGATCGTCGCCCTGCTCCTCATGGTCGTCGTGGCCATGGTCTTCGTCGGCAATGTCAACCTGTCCAACGGTGCCAGGGCCTACCTCTGGCCGACCGTGCTCGTCGGCGCGGGCGTCGCCCTGGTCTGGCGGCAGGCGGACAACGCGCGCCGGGCCCGCTGGGTCGAGGTCGGCAGCCGCCGCCGCACGATCACCCTGCTGCGGGCCGGCGCCGGCGTACTGCTGGTGACGGCCGGTGTGTCGGGCATCTTCGTCCTGCGGGGCTCCGGCGCCCACCTCGCGTCGGTGCTCCAGGCGGCCCTCGCGGTCCTCGTCGGGGTCACGCTTCTCGCCGGTCCCTACCTCGTGCGCATGACGCAGGACCTCTCCGAGGAACGGCTGATGCGCATCCGTGCCCAAGAACGTGCCGAGGTCGCCGCCCACGTCCACGACTCGGTGCTGCACACCCTCACCCTGATCCAGCGCAACGCCGACAGGCCGGGCGAGGTGCGCCGGCTCGCCCGCGCCCAGGAGCGCGACCTACGCACCTGGCTCTACAAGCCCGAGGGCACCGGCAAGGACGAGGCCGACGAACCCACCACCCTCGCCGACGCCGTACGGCGCAATGCCGCGGAGGTGGAGGACAAGCACGGCGTCCCCATCGAGGTCGTCGTCGTCGGCGACTGCCCGCTCGACGAGAAGATCGGCCCGCAGATGCAGGCCGCGCGCGAGGCGATGGTGAACGCGGCCAAGTACGGTGGCGAGGGGGGTGCCGTACAGGTCTACGCCGAAGTCGAGGGAAGGACGGTCTTCGTGTCCGTCCGGGACCGCGGCCCCGGTTTCGACCTCGACTCGATACCCGCCGACCGCATGGGTGTCAGAGAATCGATCATCGGCCGCATGGAGCGCAACGGCGGCACGGCGCGGCTGCGCGCGGTGCCGGACGGCGGCACGGAGGTCGAACTGGAGATGGAGAGGGCGGAGAACACGTCATGAGCGAGCCGAACGAGCCGACCGAGCCGAACGGAACGGCGGGACCGGCCGGCCAGGCCGCCGAGTCCGCGCAGCCCACCGGCGGCGCCGGACGCCATGTGCGGGTCGTACTCGTCGACGACCACCGCATGTTCCGCACGGGCGTCCAGGCTGAGATCGGACAGACCGAACAGACCGGCGTCGAGGTGGTCGGCGAGGCCGCGGACGTCGATCAGGCGGTCACGGTCATCACCGCGACCCGGCCCGAAGTCGTCCTCCTCGACGTGCACCTGCCCGGAGGCGGCGGCGTGGAAGTGCTCAGGCGATGCGCCCCGTTGATGAGCGACACCGAGCGGCCGGTTCGTTTCCTCGCGCTGTCCGTCTCGGACGCGGCGGAGGACGTGATCGGCGTGATCAGGGGCGGCGCCCGCGGATACGTGACCAAGACGATCACCGGGACCGACCTGGTCGACTCGGTCTTCCGGGTCCAGGAGGGCGACGCCGTCTTCTCCCCCCGCCTGGCCGGCTTCGTTCTCGACGCCTTCGCCTCGACCGACGCCCCGCCGCTCGACGAGGACCTCGACCGCCTCACCCAGCGCGAGCGCGAGGTGCTGCGGCTGATCGCCCGGGGATACGCGTACAAGGAGATCGCCAAGCAGCTCTTCATCTCGGTGAAGACGGTCGAGTCCCATGTCTCGGCAGTCCTCAGAAAGCTCCAGCTCTCCAACCGCCACGAACTGACCCGCTGGGCAACGGCACGCCGTCTGGTGTGACTGGTCGATGAACTACTGCAGGGAGTAAGCCGCGTCGGCTAAATAGTGCCCACTGTGAGTGCTACCTCGAACCACACCTCCTTGCCGATGCCGCACTCCCTTCCCTGTGTGCCCCAGTCGTCCGCCAGCGCTGCCACCAATTCGAGGCCTCGGCCCGACTCGTCGTCCGGGCAAGCCGCAGTCGGCGTCGGCAGTGTGTTGTTGGCGTCCGTCACCGTGATGCGGAGACGGACGCCGGTGAGCTCGCAGCGGGCCCTGATCTCACGGCCGGCCGGAGCCTTCGCGTGGCGGTAGGCGTTGGTCATCAGTTCGCTCAGGAGGAGTTCCGCCGTATCCGTCACGTCCTGCGGCAGTTCCCAGGACGCCGCCTGTTCGCGGAACAGCGCGCGGGCCCTGCTCGGGCTCCTCGCGTGACGCGGGAAGTGCCACTCGATGTACCTCGGGGCGGTCACGGGCAGCGGAAGTCGTGGGCTCTGCATGCGCTGTTCATCCCTTGCGTCGATTTTCTGACGTTTCGTGGGATGACGCTCGTGGCTCGCGCATAGCCTCGCGAGGAGCGACGTGGGTACAGCAGGTGGTTGTCCCCACCTAGGACCCGGCGGAGGCGCGTGTGTCGACCGAAGTGAGCTCCCAGCCGCCCGTGGCCTGGCGGTACTGCGGAAGCTAGATCAAGATGTGGCGTGCGGAAGCCGGTGTGGGCCGGGATGCGCTGGCCAAGGAGGCCGGCTACGACTACGAGTACGTCAAGTCCATGGAGAACGGCCGCCGTCGACCCACGCTGCGGTTCCTGCAGATCGCGGATCAGGTGTGCGGGGCGGGTGGGAAGCTGGTGGCGGCTCAGGAATACCTGAAGCCGGAGCCGTTTCCAGCGCGGTCACATGAGTTCATGGCCATCGAGGCCGAGGCCATCAGCTTCTCCTGCTACGAACCGCTGCTGATCCCCGGTTTGTTGCAGACAGAGGCATACGCGCATGCACTTATCGGTGGCAGCTCGCCTCCCCTGGATGACGAGACAGTTGCCGAGCGGGTAGCGGCCAGGCTGCATAGGGCCGAGGCGCTTCGACGCAAAGTCGGAGTGATGTACGGGTTCGTGATCTACGAAGCTGCACTGCGCACCAATGTGGGCGGGGTTGACGTAATGCGTGAGCAGTTGCAGCACATCATGGAGGTGGGTGTGCTCCGTAATGTCTCGATCCAGGTCTTGCCGTTCGGCCGCTGTAGCGGTGTTGCCTTGAACGGCAGCATTGTTCTGCTGGAGACGCCTGAGCATGAGCACTGTGGGTACATCGAAGCGCCCGAGGTCAGTGTCCTGCACAGCAGTCCTGTCAAGGTGAGTGCTCTCACTCAGGCTCATGCGATGATCCGCATGCACTGTCTCAGTGTGGAGGAGTCGGCCACATTCATCAGAGAGGTGGCAGAAGAGCGATGAGTGAACGCTTGACCTGGTTCAAGTCGAGCTACAGCGACAGTCAGGGTGGCAACTGCCTGGAGTTCGCCCCTGACTGGCGCAAGTCCAGCCACAGCGGCACCGAGGGAGGCAACTACGTCGAAGTAGCCCCCTGCCCCCACACCATCCACGTCCGGGACTCGAAGCTCGGGTCCCGGAGTCCTCGGTTCGCCGTCGCCGGAGGTGCCTGGACCGCGTTCGTCGCGTACACCCGTACCGGAGCTTGAGCTTCGAGAGACAGGCTTCGAGGTGCGAGCGGCGTTTGTAAGGAATGGGTGGTGGGGTTCAACCCGCCACCTACCCTCCCGGCAGCGTGCCGCGCTGCCAGCCGTCATGACTTTTCGTGATCGACTTGCGACGCACCGTCCCCACCGCCCCCGACACGCATCGCGCCACCGCCTACCGCACGCTCGCCCGGCTCGGCCGCGTCGAACCCCGCCTCACCCTGTCCGACGCCGACTGCAACGCTCTCACCGACCTGGTCGTCCCCTGGCTGGAGCGCGGCGCGACTCCCGTGTCCCTCGTGCAGGCCCTCACCGCCGGTCTGCCCGACGCCGTCCACGTGCCGCGCGGGCTGGTCGCCCGCCGACTGCGGGACAAGCTGTCGCCCCTGCCCATGCCCTCCACGGGTCCGGAACCGGCGCCGGACGCCTCCGCGCCCCGTCTCGTCGGCCGTCTCATGCCGGAGTGCACCGAGTGCGGTGTGCCGGGGCGCCCCGCCGCGTTCGTCGGTGGTCTGTGCCGGGGCTGCCGTACCGTCGCGCAGCCTGGCGGCACTCGGAGGAACGTCGTACGGGAGGCTTCGTCGGTCACCTTGCCTCGCGCCGCCGCCCTCGCCCGCGACGCCGTCCTCGCTGCCCGCGACCGTGGGCAACCGGCCACATCCTGTACGGAGTCGGTGCCACACCCGTAGAAACCGGCCTTCGACCTGCCTGAAAGTGGCTCCCGGTCCCAGACCGTCCTCAGGCCACCCGGGCGGCCCCCGCGAAGGGCATCTCGGTGAGCGGGGCGATGCGGACCGAGGAGCCGGAGTTCGGGGCGTGGATCATCTGCCCGTTGCCGATGTAGAGGCCGACGTGGGTGATGCCCGAGTAGAAGAAGACCAGGTCGCCGGGGCGGAGTTCGGACCGTTCGACGCGGCGGCCGGCGTTGATCTGGGCGTAGGTCGTGCGGGGCAGGGACACGCCCGCCGAGCGGTACGCGGCCTGGACGAGGCCCGAGCAGTCGAAGGTGTTCGGGCCGGTGGCGCCCCAGACGTAGGGGCTGCCGAGCTTCTGGTAGGCGTAGGAGACGGCGTCGGCGGCTCGGGGGCCGGGTGCCTGGGCGGTGACGGAACCGGGCGCGGAACCGGGCGCGGAGGTGGGGCCGGTGCGGTCCGTGCCGCCGTCGGTGAGTTGCGTGCGCTGCTCGGGTGTCAGCCGGGACAGCAGCCGGCGTGCGGCGTCCAGCTTGCCGGTGACTGTCTTCTTGTGCCGTTTCAGCTCTGCCTGGCGGGAGGTCAGTGAGGTGAGTTCGAGGCGGGCGGCACCGCGTAGTTGCTCGATCTCGCGGAGTTGCCCGCGCACGCGTCCCACCGCCGCGTTCTGGCGGCTGCCCGCCCGTTCGGCGAACGCGGCGCCGTCCAGGTAGCCGTCGGGGTCGTCGGAGAGGACGAGTTGCAGGGCGGGGTCGAGGCCGCCACTGCGGTACTGGGTCGCCGCGACCGTCCCCAGCGCTGTCCGTGCGGAGTTGAGCCGGTCCTCCTCGCGGGCGGCCTCGTCCTGCAGGTCGTGCAACCGCCGCCGGGCCGACTCCGCCTTCTCCTTCGCACCGTTGTACTTCTCGGTGGCGGCTTCCGCCTCCTGGAACAGCTTGTCGGCCTCGGCCTTGACCTGTCCCGGTGTCAGCTGGGGCTCGGCGTGTCCCGTCCCGTCGAATCCGGTCGCGGTGGCCGCGCCGGCCAGGGCGAGAGTGACGGCCCTGCGGGTCCTGCCGCCGCCCATCAGGAACTGTCTGGGCTTGCGGTGTGCTGCCACGTGGACTCCACGTCCTTTCCCGACGACCGCCCGGTCCGTGTGCACGGCCGGCCGGAGGCTCGGCCGCCGCACCTTCCGGGCGGTGGTGTCCGGCTGCCGCCCCTGGTCCGGGCAGCGGTGGGGAGCCGGTCACCTGGTGGAGGACGCTATTCCGGGTCCGGACGGCCCGGTGACGGGTTGATCGGAAATGACAGGAGTAGATCGTTGAGTGAGTGCGGGAGACCGAAGGTGCAGGGCGCGGCCGTCGCCTTCCGTCAGCGCGATGATCAAAGCGCTGAATGAGGGGCGGGGCGGTGGGCCTGGGTGCTATGCGGCGCGCCGGGCCACGAGGCCGGCGGGCCGGGGCGGTGTCGGATGGGGCGGTGTCGGATGGGGAACGGGGGCCTCGTTAGGCTCCGGCCTCATGGACGTACTCATCCACCTCTTCGTCGGCCTGCACATCATCGGCATCGCGTCGCTCCTCGGTGGCTTCCTCACTCAGATGAAGGCGATGGGGCAGGGCACCGCACGCTTCGTCCCCGCGATGCTGCACGGTGCGCTGACGATGCTGGTCACCGGTGTGGTCCTGGTCGGGCTGAACCAGGCGCAGGACTATTCCGTCGACAACATCAAGATCGGTGTCAAGCTGGCCCTGCTGATCGTGATCCTCGGCCTGGTCTACGTGAAGCGGGACGACGAGAAGGTGGACAAGAGCCTGTTCGGCCTCGTCGGCCTGCTGACCACGGCGAACATCTTCATCGCCGTGCTGTGGACCTGACGGGTTCCCGCACGGGTCCGGACGTGATCGCGGCCCGCGCCGAGGTCACCGCCCCGACGGCGACCATCAGCCAGACGGCCACCGCGACCCACAACAGCACACTCCCCAGGCCCTCGAGCCACGGGACGCCGACGGCGGCGGACGCGCTCAGCGTCGCCGCCGCCGTCATGCCCAGGGGGAACACGGTCGCCCAGCGCCGCGTGTCGTACCGCGGCCGCGGCCGGACGGCCTCACCGATCAGCAGCACGCCGTACCAGGCCAGGTCGAGCACCAGCAGGCCGACGGTCGTCACGCGCAGGACACCGAGGTCGTCGTCGTTCCACAGATACAGCCGGGCGCTGTCGGCGGCGAGCAGTTCCGCCCCGGCGAGCGCCGAGATGGCGATCGCACCGCCCGCGACCCAGTGGTCCCCGGCCCCCTCGGTCACCTGCCGCAGGTCGAAGCGGAACAGGGCGAGGACGTAGAGCACCAGCCCGGACCAGAACAGCACCAGCGCCACCCGCGCGAGCCAGGGCGCCGACTCGGCCGCGGCGAGTGTCACGGCCAGGACGGCGAGCCCCTGCGTGGCCACACAGCACAGGAACACCGATCCGGGCATGCGCGGGTGCCAGCGTCGTACGACCAGGACGAGCAGCGCCGGCCAGAGCACCGTGGCCAGCGCGAGCAGCGCCCCGGCGAGCGCGTCGTGACCCAGCGCGGACACCCGTGTGCCGAGCACGGTCGTCGCGGCGACCGCGGTGAGCGCACCCGGCGTCTCCGCCTCCGCGATCCACCGCTCGCGTTCCCGCAGCAACCGTAGGACGAATTCCGCCGCCAGCCCCAGCCAGGCAGCGCAGGCGAGCACGAGGAAGATCCGCGAGAGGATCTCCCGCCCCGCCAGATGCAGGGCCATCGAGATGATGCCGGTCGCCATCACGGCGGCACCGGCCGCCGGGGAACGCTGCGCCCACCAGGCGCGGAAGGGGGAGGCGGGGAGGGCGGGAGGGGTGGGCATGAGCCGATGCTAGAAGAGTCCGCCGCGCCGGAAAGGTTCACCGCGCGGTGACCGGAAGGTCACCTTACGTGTGGCGTCAGCACATGGACTACGGCACCACACCGGGGCCGCATCACATCGCATCGCACCAGACCGCATCCCGGCCGCGCCTGGTGTCCGTCAGGCCGGGCGGACCACGCTGTGGATCGACGACTCGCCGTCGTAGAAGATCGACTCCTCGCGGACGTAGGTGCCGGGCTTCGGCGCGTGGATCATCATGCCGTTGCCGATGTAGATGCCCACATGAGTGAGGTCGTCGTAGAAGAAGACGAGGTCACCGGGCTGGGCCTGGGACACCGCAACCGTGGTGCCGGCCTCGACCTGGTCGTAGGTGGTGCGGGGGAGGGAGACACCGGCGGCCTTCCACGCGGCCTGGGTCAGGCCCGAGCAGTCGTAGGAGCCGGGACCGGTGGCGCCCCAGACGTAGGGCTTGCCGATCTGCGCGCGGGCGAAGGCGAGGGCCTTCTCGGCCTTGGCCGCGTACGAGGAGTCCGTCGAGGTCGACGGCGTGGTCGACGTGGAACCCGGGGACGAGGAGCCGGAAGCGCCGGAGGACTCGGAAGTGCCGGAGGAGCCGCTCTCCGCCTGCTGCTGTTGCCGCGCCTCCTCCTCGGCCTCCCGCCGCTCCGCCTGCTGCTGGGCGAGCTCGGCAGCCTTGCGGGCGGCTTCTTCCTGCTTCTTCTTCTCGGCCGCCGCGAGCCGCGCCTTCTCCTCGGAGGTCAGCTTCGACATCAGCTCACGCGCGGTGCCGAGTTTCTTCTGGACCGTGGCCTTGGCGGTCTTCAGGTCGTCCTGCGACTCGGTGAGCGTCGCGAGGCTCTCGGTGGCCTCCTTGCGCTTCTCCATCGTCTCGGACTGCTGGGTGACGTAGTCGTCGACCGCTGCCTTCTGGTGGCCGGTCATCCGGTCCATCAGCTGGTTCCGGTCGAAGAAGTCCTGCGGGGAGTCCGCGAGCAGGAAGGTCGCCGTGTCGGGGACGCCGGCACCGGTCCGGTACTGGGCGGCGGCGAAGGAACCCAGTTCCTCCCGCGCCTCGTTGAGCGTCTGGGTGCGCTTGGCCACGTCGTCGAGAAGGGTGTCGACGCGCTTGCGCTGCTTCGCGCTCTTCTCCTTGACCGCGTTGTACTTCTCGGTCGCCGACTCCGCCTGGCGGTACAGGTCGTCGACCTTCTTCTCCACCTCCTCCAGGCTCGGCCGGTCGTCGTCCGAGGGCGCGGCGTCGGCCGTCTGGGAGAGGAGGGCCACGGAGGTGAGGGCCGCCGTGGCGAGAGCGGGGGTCCGTATGCCGGTCACGCGCGTACCCGGGGTGCGCGACTTGCGGTGCGACGCCAAGGGAGGCGACTCCTTCCAACGTTCCGCCGCGGGGGAGCGGCAGGGGCTCCCCGGCCGTCCTGGCCCCAGGGGATTCGGGAGGGGTGCGGGCGGGTAGGCCGCAAGGGCCGCCCTACGGCTGCTCCGGGAGGGAGCGGGCCGATTCACCCCGGGTTCCCGGTGGGTTCCCGGCTCCGGCTGCCGCGGCGGCAGTGACGGACTCGGCGGAGGCCGCTCGCCCGGCGGGGTTCGCCGGTGGGGATCGCACGGCCCGCCCGAACCGTAGCCAACTCATGTGCCTCATGTGAAGGTTGATGGGTGATATGCCCGATACGTTTTCGTGACCTTCTTCGTCACGTCACCCAGAGTGAGCGTGTGGTCCTCGAGGGTGGATGCATGTCCGGTCACCGGACGCGGGGCGGCGGCGATCGCCGGAATACGGGGATGTTCCCGGGGTGGCCGCAGGTTGTCAGTGGGGCGCCCTAGACTCGGAGGGCGATGAGCAGCCTCTTTGACGACAGTTTCCTGGCGGACCTCCAGGCCCGGCGCGGCCCTGCGGACGAACCCCCGCCGCCACCCGAGGACGATCATGTACCGGAGCAGGTTCCGGACGATCTGTTCGGCGGGAGGTTCGACGTGCCACCGGACCGGGACACCCACTACCGCGACGGCGCCCCGCGCCCGGTGCTGGACCCCGCGGCCCTCCTGGAAGGGCTGAACGACAACCAGCGCGCCGCCGTCGCGCACTCCGGCTCCCCGCTGCTCATCGTGGCCGGCGCCGGCTCCGGAAAGACCCGTGTGCTCACGCACCGCATCGCCTACCTGCTCGCCGCGCGGAGTGTCCACCCGGGCCAGATCCTGGCGATCACCTTCACCAACAAGGCCGCCGGTGAGATGAGGGAGCGGGTCGAGCAGCTCGTCGGCCCGCGCGCGGGCGCGATGTGGGTGATGACGTTCCACAGTGCCTGTGTGCGCATCCTGCGCCGCGAGAGCAAGAAGCTCGGCTTCACGTCGTCGTTCTCCATCTACGACGCCGCCGACTCCAAGCGGCTGATGGCCCTGGTCTGCCGCGACCTGGACCTCGACCCGAAGCGCTACCCGCCCAAGTCCTTCAGTGCCAAGATCAGCAATCTCAAGAACGAGCTGATCGACGAGGAGGACTTCGCCGCACAGGCGGGCGACGGCTTCGAGAAGACCCTCGCCCAGGCCTACGCGCTCTACCAGTCGCGGCTGCGCGAGGCCAACGCGCTCGACTTCGACGACCTGATCATGACCACGGTCAACCTGCTCCGGGCCTTCCCGGACGTCGCCGAGCACTACCGCCGCCGTTTCCGGCACGTCCTCGTGGACGAGTACCAGGACACCAACCACGCCCAGTACGCCCTCGTGCGCGAACTCGTCGGTCCCGGAGAGCGCCCCGGAGAACACCCCGCCGAGCACCCCGGCGACGTACCGCCGGTCGCGGACCACCTGCCGCCCGCCGAACTGTGCGTGGTGGGCGACGCCGACCAGTCGATCTACGCCTTCCGCGGCGCGACCATCCGCAACATCCTCCAGTTCGAGGAGAACTACCCCAACGCGACGACGATCCTGCTGGAACAGAACTACCGCTCCACGCAGACGATCCTGAGCGCCGCCAACGCCGTCATCGAGCGCAACGAGTCCCGCCGCCCCAAGAACCTGTGGACCAACGCGGGCACCGGCGCGCAGATCACCGGATACGTCGCCGACACCGAGCACGACGAGGCCCAGTTCGTCTCCGACGAGATAGACCGGCTCACGGACGCGGGCAAGGCCAAGGCCGGCGACGTCGCCGTCTTCTACCGCACCAACGCACAGTCCCGTGTCTTCGAAGAGGTCTTCATCCGGGTCGGCCTGCCCTACAAGGTCGTCGGCGGCGTCCGCTTCTACGAGCGCAAGGAGGTCCGGGACGTCCTGGCCTACCTGCGGGTGCTCGCCAACCCCGAGGACTCGGTGCCGCTGCGCCGCATCCTCAACGTCCCCAAACGGGGCATCGGCGACCGCGCGGAGGCCATGATCGACGCCCTCTCCCAGCGGGAGAAGATCAGTTTCCCCCAGGCGCTGAAGCGCGTCGACGAGGCGTACGGCATGGCCGCACGCTCCACGAACGCGGTCAAGCGGTTCAACACGCTGATGGAGGACCTCCGTACGATTGTCGAGTCCGGCGCGGGCCCGGCGACCGTCCTGGAGGCGATCCTCGAACGCACCGGTTACCTCGCCGAGTTGCAGGCCTCCACCGACCCGCAGGACGAGACCCGGATCGAGAACCTTCAGGAACTCGCCGCCGTCGCCCTGGAGTTCGAGCAGGAGCGTGGCGAGGGCGCGGTGACACCGGCGACACCGGGGACTGCCGCCCCGGGGAGCACGCCGGCCGACTTCCTGGAGCGGGTCGCCCTGGTCGCCGACTCCGACCAGATCCCCGACGAGGACGAGGACGGTTCCGGCGTCATCACCCTGATGACCCTGCACACCGCCAAGGGCCTGGAGTTCCCGGTCGTCTTCCTGACCGGCATGGAGGACGGCGTCTTCCCGCACATGCGCGCCCTGGGGGAGACCAAGGAACTGGAGGAGGAGCGGCGCCTGGCGTACGTCGGCATCACGCGCGCGCGTGAGCGTCTGTATCTCACCCGGTCCACGCTGCGCAGCGCCTGGGGACAGCCGTCGTACAACCCGCCCTCGCGTTTCCTGGAGGAGATCCCGGCCACCCATCTGGAGTGGAAGCGGACGGGCGCGACGGCGCCCATGTCCTCCGGACCGGTGTCCGGGGTGGCGGCCTCGCTGTCGTCCCGGTCCCGTTCGTCGGCGTCGGGCGCCTCCGGCTTCGCCACGCGCCGGACCGCCGAGAAGCCGGTGGTGTCGCTGACGGTCGGGGACCGGGTCACGCACGATCAGTTCGGGCTCGGCACCGTCGTCGGGGTGAAGGGCACGGGCGGCAACGCCGAGGCGACGGTCGACTTCGGGGACACCAAGCCGAAGCGGTTGTTGCTGCGGTACGCGCCGGTCGAGAAGCTGTAGGCCGAGAAGTCGTCACCGGGAATCCGGCACACCCGGAGCCTTCGCGGCCGCTGAGCGGTGAGGGCTCGCGGGCGGCGCGCAGGCTGAGGCGGGGCGAGGCCGGGCGGGGGACGGTCGTCCGCCCGGGATCGGACCGACGGCCGGTCCACGACGCTCGGCCGGTTCTGCTTCCGGGACGGGCCGCCAGCCGGCCACGGCCGGTTCTGCGACGGCCGGACGGTTCTGCGACGGCGACGGTTCTACGACGGCCGACGGTTCTACGACGGCTCGAGGCCGTGGCTGCGGAACCACGCCAGGGGATCGATCGCCGATCCGCCGGCCGGGCGGACCTCGAAGTGGAGATGCGGACCGGTCGAGTTGCCCGAGTTGCCCGAGAATGCGATCGGCTGGCCGGCCTTCACCGTCGTGCCGGAGGGGACCTGGTAGCTGGAGAGGTGGCAGTACCAGGTCTCCGTGCCGTCCATCGCCGTCACGATCATCATGTTGCCGTAAGCGCTGTTGTACTGGGTGCGGACCGTGCCGTCGGTCGCGGCCATCACCGTCGCGCCGTACGAGACGGGGAAGTCGATACCACTGTGCACGGACATCCAGTTGATGCCGGACTGGCCGTAGTAGGCGCTGAGCCCGTGCTGCGCGACGGGGAGCGCGAACTTCGGACGCAGCCGCTCCTGGCGGGCCGCCTCCTCGACCGCCGCCTTGTGGTCGGCCACCTGCTGTGCCTTCAGGTCGATGCGTTCCTGGGTGCGGCTGGCCCGGTCGGCGAAGTCGCCCGCCCCGGCGGAAAGGCTCTCGAGCTGGGTGTCGAGCTGATTGTTGGCCACGGCGGGCTGCACCGGCTGCGTGTCCGCGGCGGCCTTCGTGGTCTCCTGGCCACCGCTTTCTTCCGCGAGATCGCCGACCGAGGCCGCCGCGATACCGGCGACCCCCATGACGCACGCCGAGGGCACGGCCACCGTCAGCAGCGCGGAGCGCTTGGCGGGCGTACGGCGGCGGGAACGGGAGCCGCCCCGCGAGGCCGCGCGCGGCGAGGGGACGGGGATCGACTCCTCCTGCTCGTCGAGCAGAGGGGCCATGGCGGGCGGTTCGCCGGTGTCGCCCGAGGCGTCCTGATGAGGCCTGTACGGGTCGTCGTGGATGTTCTCGTAGGAGTCACGGCCGGAATCATCGGATTCCCGCGCGGGAGCCTGGGAATCGAAGGTGGAGGAATCAGAAGCCTGCGGATCGAGGTCCGGGGCGGTGGAGGCGGCGGACGCCTGCGGAGCGGGATGCTGTTCGAACGTGGCCGTGGCCTGCTGGTCGAAGGGCACGGACTGGTGTTCGTAGGGGTCCGCGTAGGAGTCCGGGGCCGGTGCGACCGCGCTGCCGTCGGAGTTCCACCGAGCGGCGTCATGGGCGCCGGTGTCGAAGGTCTGGGTGTCCCAGTACCACTGCTGGGTCGGATCGGCGGCGCTCTGGGCCTGGTCGGGCCGGAGCCACGCGCCGGAGTCCCACTGGCCGCTCGCATCGGGCGCCGTGGCCTGCTGTGGCACCTCCGGTGCCTGCAACTGCCCGGTGGTCCAGGCGGTCGCGTCGTAGCCGCCGGTGTCGTAGCCGACCTGCTGCTGAGTCGCGTACGCGTCGTAGTGCGCGGTGTCGTGGCCCGCGGTGGACCACGTTCCGGTGGCATTTCCAGTGGCGTACGGCCCCTGGTCGTGGCCGGGGAGGTCGGCGAAGAGGGGGTCCGCGGAGAAGGTCGCAGTGGGGTGGCCGCCGGTTTCCGGACCCATGGGGGCAAAACCGTTGGCGTCGTAGCCGCCGTACATGGTGAAGTCGCCGTACTGGGCTTCCGGGGTGCCGTACGACGCGTAATGCGCCGACGAGGTGTCGGAAGCCGGGGCCGGGGCCATGGTCCCCGACGGGTGACGGTCGTTCACCAACTTCTCTTTCGCCTCGACAACAGGGGCTGCCAGAGCAGTGCGGCGACTGTACCCGGCGGTATGCGGGCGCGACAATCTTCTGCAGGTTTCACGCGCGCAGGAAACGGGCATTCGGTTGCGTTTTGGTGGCGCTTAGGCGCGGTCTTGGCTTTGTGTTCGAAACCTGTTCGAGATTTGTTGGGGTTCACGTCCTCAAGTCGGCCGGGTGGGGCTGTCGTTGTTCGGGTGGGCTCGTGATGTCGCGATGGTTGCCAAGGCTGGATGATTCGGGCGTGTCGGACGGGGCGAGGCGTGGGGGCCGGGCCCCCGTCAGGCCGTCCGCGCGCGACCGGCGACCGGTTCCCCGGGATGCGCCGTGTCCAGTGCCTGTCGTATACCCGAGGCCACAGCGGGGTGCACGGGCAGGGCGAGGTGACCGACGCCGCTCACCCGCACGTTCTGCGTGATGAGGTCCTGGTGCTCGATGCGAGCCGCTTCCAGCGGGTCCATGATGTGGTCCAGATCGCTCCAGAAGGCGACGAAGTGCGTGCGGCAGCCGGGTGCGGGGCGGGTGAGCTCCTCGATCACCGGTGAACCGGGGCGCATCTGGCGCACGATCGGGTGCGCGTTGGCCAGCGGCGCGACGCGGGTGCCGGAATGCGGGGTACCCAGCGTGACCAGGGTCCGTACACGGCTGTCACCGCCCAGGCGCTGCACGTAGTACCGCCCGATCAGTCCTCCGAGGCTGTGCCCGACGACGTCGACGCGGCTGCTGCCGGTGCGCTCGCACACTTCTTCGATGTGCCGGCCCAGCAGTTCGGCCGCGACGCGGATGTCGCACGTCAGCGGAGAGTAGTTGAGCGACTCGACCCGCTGCCTGCCGTGCTGGGCGAGGCTGCGGCGCAGCAGCACGAACACCGAGCGGTTGTCGATGAATCCGTGCAGCAGGATGACCGGGGGCCGGGCCTTCGCCGGCAGCTTCGCGGTGCCGTCCGGTGCGGGAGGCTCGGGGATCGTGTCCCGCCGCTCCTGCACCATGCCGACGGGATAGAGGAGGGCGTGGCCCGCGAGGATCGCGAGTTCCAGGGCGGTGGCTTTCAGCAGGGCGGTGGAGAGAACCGCCGGCCGGTTCGGCGCCAGGCGCCGGCAGAGCGGCAGAAAGGGAAGTGCTGCCTCGGTGACCTTCATGGCCGACCTCCTGTCGGCATACGGAGGGACAGCTCTGTCCCCCGTGTGCCCTCATGGGGCGTCGCGACGAAAGCGGTCGACGCCGCGCGCGGCAGGCGCTCGGTGCGGCCGCGGTGTACGGCGGCCTCGTCGCGAAATCCCTTATGCGCATGTTCCCACTGATGCCCGTGTGACGCATGGGCGCGGGGTTCGGCTGCCGAGGCCCCGCAACGGTGCGCGGTGAACGTGTCCCTCCGTGTGATTTCCCCCTCGCTCCGCACCGTGAAACCGCCGGTTGCGGGATGCTGGCGATAACGTTCGTTCACTTCCCCGGCCGGTTCGGCCTGGGCGCCCGTACCGCGGTGGCGCCGTCGGTGCGGTGGGCGGCGGAGTGTGCGGTACTCGTGAGGGGTACCGGACGACTGATGTACGCGCTATGTGTCGGTACGGGTGGATGGAGTCGCTTCATGGAGGCAGTGATGGGTGTGGCAGCCGGTCCGATTCGCGTGGTGGTGGCCAAGCCGGGGCTCGACGGCCACGATCGCGGGGCCAAGGTGATCGCGCGCGCCCTGCGCGACGCCGGTATGGAGGTCATCTATACCGGGCTTCACCAGACCCCCGAGCAGGTTGTCGACACCGCGATCCAGGAGGACGCCGACGCGATCGGTCTGTCCATCCTCTCCGGTGCGCACAACACGCTCTTCGCGGCGGTGATCGACCTGCTCAAGGAGCGGGACGCGGCGGACATCGTGGTCTTCGGCGGCGGGATCATCCCCGAGGCGGACATCGCACCGTTGAAGGAGAAGGGTGTCGCGGCGATCTTCACTCCGGGAGCGACGACCGCGTCGATCGTGAACTGGGTCCGCGAGACCGTACGGCATCCCGCGGAGGCGTAGGGCCCGTCGTCCGGACAGGCCGGGTTCGCGGGGCCCGGCACGACGCCTCGGCGCGTCGCTGTCGGCCCCCCGAGGCTCCACCCTGTGGTGGGCGCGCGGTCCGGGTCCGGGTTCCGCTTCGGGGTTCGGCGGGCCGTGCCGGGGGAAGCGTGTCAGGGCTGGGCGGCCGGGCTCAGTTCCGCCAGCATCGCGGCGCGTAGGCGCAGGGTGGTGACCAGCCGCTGGAACGCCTCCGACCAGTAGCCACCGGCACCCGGTGAGGCGTCCTCCGCCTCGTCGGGTACGGCCAGGAGCGCATCCAGGTGGCTCGCATCCAAGGGCTCGAGGCAGCGCTCGGCCAGGCCCATGACACCGCTGAAACTCCAGGGGTAATTCCCGGCGTCCCGTGCGATGTTGAGCGCGTCCACCACAGCCCGCCCGAGGGTCGGGGCCCACGGCACCGCACACACGCCGAGCAGTTGGAACGCGTCCGGCAGTCCGTGTGTCCCGATGAACCCGGCCACCCACTCCGCCCGTTCGGCGGCAGCCAGAGTGCCGAGCAGCTTGGCGCGTTCGGCCAGGGACACCGCCCCCGGGCCGCCCGCCTCCGCAGCGGAGGGCTCGCCGAGCAACGCCTGTGCCCACCCGGCGTCCCGCTGACGCACCGCCGCGCGGCACCAGGCCGCATGCAGCTCGCTCCGCCACTCGTCCCCGACCGGCAGGGCCACGATCTGCTGCGGCGTACGCCCGCCGAGTCGGCGCGACCACGTGCTCAGAGGTGCCGCCTCCACCAACTGCCCGAGCCACCAAGACCGTTCACCCCGGCCCGCGGGAGCCTTGGCCACCACACCGTCCCGCTCCATGCCCGCGTCGCACTCGTGCGGTGCCTCGACCGTGAGCATGGGCGCGTCCCGCATGTGGTCCACGGCCACGCATGCCCCGGCCCGGACCGCCATGCGTCGCGCGAGGGCCGAGCCGGGCAGCGCCGACAGCAACTCGGCGGCCGTCGCCCGTACGTTGCGGCTGCGGTCGGCGAGCGACTGCTCCAGGAACGGCTCGTCGTCCGGGCCGAGGCGGGTGCGGAGCGAGTCGAGAAACATCAGCCGGTCCTCGGCCCGCTCCGTCGCCCAGGTCGTCGCGAGCAGTTCGCGTGCGGCGGCGGGCTCGCGGGAGCGCAGTGAGGAGAGCAGGGCGACCCGCTCCGCGAAGAGACCCTCCTGCCAGAGCCGCAGGACTCTCTCCGTGTCCCCGGGCCCCGGCAGCGACGTGCCCCCGCCCGGCGCCGAGCGCAGGGCGAACCGCCAGTCCGGGTTGAGACGGGCCAGCCACAGGCCTCGCGGTCCCGCGAACCGCAGGGCCGCCGGCCGTAGATCCGTACGCCCCCGCGCGGCGTCGAGCAGGGCGGGCAGCGCCGGCGGGGGCGCCGTGAAACCGTGGGCGTTCGCTGCCGCGAGCCACTGGGGCAGCAGCTCCAGCAGATCCGGTGCCGCACCCCGGCGGCCACCGCCGGAGGCGCCGGAACGGTCGGTGAGCAACATCGTCAGCCGGCGGGCGGCGGCCGGCGGCAGCTCGGGGCGCGGGTCCTCGGGCGCCGGCCGCGGACGCTCGGCCGCCCTGGCAGGGCGCAGCCCGGCCCGGCGCCGTAGGGTCGCCACGGCCGCTGCGTCCAGCAGGACCGCCGGGGCGTTCGCACCGGGTGCGGAGCCCGCCGGAGTGCGGCGGTCCGTCCCCAGCAGGGCGGTGGTCACGAGGTCCTCCCAGACGTGCGGGAGGGACGAGCCCGACGAGGTCACCGAGCCCGACGAGGTCACCGAGCCCGACGAGGTCGCCGGGCCCGACAGGTCCGGGGTGTTCGCCGATCCCGCGGTGTGCGAGGCGGGGCCGGAGGGAGTGGTGGCGTGCGGGCCGGACGATGCCGCGGCGGTGACGGTCCTGTTCAACGGATTCCTTTCCGGTGGGTGTCCGCGAGCGGCCGAGGGGTCTCGCGCACCGGGTGTGCGGCGATGCCCGAGGGGCGGCCGGGGAGGGGCCCGGAGCTGCGGCTCAGCACAGTGGCACCACCTCACCGGGCCCCTCCGGCCAGGCCGACAGCGGGGTGAATCCCCGGTGGCCGCATTCGCCGAAGACCTTGACCGGCGCGCCGCCCGAGAGAGCGACGAGACGCCACAGGCCGGGACGGGAACGCGCGGCCGGGGTGAGCGGCAGGGCCGCGTCCTCGTCCGCGTCCGCGAGCTGCCAGGAGTCGCCGTCCGGGACCGGTGTCACCCGGTCCAGGGTCACCGGCACCGAATCCAGCCAGGGGTCGTCGCGCAGCGCGTCGCCGTACCGGGCGACGGCCAGGGCCGTCGTCGTCCCGGGCGGCCGCTCGGCTGTGGGGGAGGGCGGTGCGAACTGCTCGCCCAGCGCCGCTCGCGCCTGCCCCGCGCCCGGATAGGCGGACAGCTCCGCGTCCAGGGCCAGCCCCACCGGCAGCGCCGGTTCGGGGGCACGCCCCGCGGCGCCGTAGGAGAGGAGCAGCGAGGTGCGCCGCGACTGTGTGCCGTACAGCCAGATCCGGCGGGTCGTCAGACGTGCGTCCGCCGTGTCGTACTGGGCGAGGACCAGCCAGCGGTCGCGCACCGGCGGACCGTCCGCCGAGGCCGGCAGTCCGATGCGGGAACGGACCGTCGCGGCCAGGCCCTCCGGCAGCCGCTCGCGGCGCAGCCAGCCCTGATCGAGGAGGTGGAGCAGCGCGCACTCCTCCAGCAGCCTGGACGGCCATTCCGGACCCGTGCCCGGGACCGCCCCCAGCTCACGCACCCTGGCGGCCAGTCCCTGTGCCTGAGCGTCGACCATCCGGGCCGCCGTCTCCTCCCACAGGCCGTACCCGGACTGCTCCGCCGTGGCCAGCCCGCCGCGGAGCAGGTCGGCCAGCCGATGCTCCAGCTCCGACGCACCCGCCGTGACCCGCTCGGCGCGCCGCTCCGCCCTGCGCCGGGCCGCCTCCGGGTCGGCGAGCCCGGACGAGGAACCCGATGGGGAGGCCGCGGCCTTCTCCTGCTCCGCGCGCCCGCGTCGGCCCTCGATCCACCGGCCGGCCCACTCCGGCACCTCCGCCCGCGGCACCGCCCCTTCGCCGTCCGCCCAGAGCAGCAGCAGACCGAGCGCGTGCTTGCACGGGAACTTACGACTCGGGCAGCTGCACCGGTACGCGGGCCCGGAGACGCCCGCGAGGTCGACCACCGTCCGGTACGGCTTGCTGCCGCTGCCCTCGCACAGCCCCCATATCGCACCCTCGCCCGAACGGCCGGCCCCGGACCACGGACCGGCCACGCCGAGCCTGCCTCCCGCCTTGCGCGACGCGGTGTCGGGCGCCAAGGCCAGCACCTGGTCCGCGGTCCAGCGCACCCCCTGCAAAGTCATGTCATCGAAGGTAGATCCCCCCACTGACAATCGCCTCAGCGATTGCGTTTTCCCAGGTCACAGTGATTGTCAGTGGAGTGGTGCAGGGTGGTCACCAGATCCGAACCGGTTGAGCCGGAGGGGGAACTCCGCCATGACTGTCTCCGTCGAACCGACATCCGTCGACCCGCGTCAAAACGGCTCCGTGTCCGCGGCCCCGGCCGAGGTCCTGCGAGCGCATGCCGAGGACGCCTTCGCCGCCGAACTCGCCGCACTGGCCGCGCAGGACGACCGTCCGCGGCCCGCCCGGTGGAAGCTGTCCCCGTGGGCCGTCGCGACCTACCTGCTCGGCGGCACGCTGGCGGACGGCACCGTGATCACACCCAAGTACGTGGGCCCGCGCCGCATCGTCGAGGTCGCCGTCACCACCCTGGCCACCGATCGCGCGCTGCTCCTGCTCGGAGTGCCCGGCACCGCGAAGACCTGGGTGTCCGAGCACCTCGCCGCCGCGGTCAGCGGCGACTCCACCCTGCTGGTCCAGGGCACCGCCGGCACCCCGGAGGAGGCCATCCGCTACGGCTGGAACTACGCCCGGCTGCTCGCCCACGGGCCCAGCCGCGAGGCCCTCGTGCCCAGCCCCGTCATGCGCGCGATGGCGGACGGGGCGACGGTCCGCGTCGAGGAACTGACCCGTATCCCGGCCGATGTCCAGGACACGCTCATCACGATCCTGTCGGAGAAGACACTGCCGATTCCCGAACTGGGCCAGGAGGTGCAGGCGGTCCGCGGCTTCAACCTGATCGCCACCGCCAACGACCGCGACCGCGGGATCAACGACCTGTCCAGTGCCCTGCGCCGCCGTTTCAACACCGTTGTGCTGCCGCTGCCGGAGACCCCCGAGGCGGAGGTCGACATCGTCTCGCGCCGAGTGGAGCAGATCGGCCGCTCCCTCGACCTGCCGCCCGCGCCCGACGGTATCGACGAGATCCGCCGGGTCGTCACCGTCTTCCGTGAGCTGCGTGACGGGGTCACCACCGACGGCCGGACGAAGCTGAAGTCGCCCAGCGGCACCCTGTCGACGGCCGAGGCGATCTCCGTCGTCACCAACGGGCTGGCGCTGGCAGCCCACTTCGGCGACGGCGTGCTGCGGGCCGGGGATGTCGTGGCAGGCATTCACGGCGCGGTCGTCCGCGACCAGGCGGCGGACCGTGTCATCTGGCAGGAGTACCTGGAGACCGTCGTCCGCGAGCGCGACGGCTGGACGGACTTCTACCGGGCCTGCCGGGAGGCCGGCGCATGAAGGGCGGGGAGAGCCGGGGGGACCGGGAGGAGGGCATGTCGGAAGCCGGCCTGCCCTCCCGGCGAGGCTTCGAGGGGGACGGGGACGGCATGGGCGGCATGACCGGACCGGACCGGCCCGGCGGCGGCCGGGGAGCGGAGCCGCTGCTGCTCGGGGTGCGCCACCACGGGCCGGGGTCGGCGCGGGCGGTGCGGGCCGCACTGGAGGAGACCAGGCCGGAGGTCGTCCTGATCGAGGGTCCACCCGAGGCGAACGATCTGATTCCGCTTGCCGCGGACGGCGACATGCGTCCGCCGGTCGCCCTGCTTGCCCATGCCGTGGACGAGCCCGGTCGCTCGGCGTTCTGGCCGCTCGCCGAGTTCTCTCCCGAGTGGGTCGCGATCCGCTGGGCGCTCGAGCACGGCGTCCCGGCCCGCTTCATCGACCTGCCGGCCACCCACAGCCTGGCCTGGGGCAGGGACGAGGAGGCGGACGAGGTGGACGAGGTGGACGAGGCGGTCGAGGCGGTCGAGGAAGGAACGGCGGTCGGGGGAGACGACGGGGAGCGGGCGGCCGGTGCAGCGGCGGGCGGCGAGGTGCGGCTCGATCCGCTCGGGGCGCTGGCCGAGGCCGCCGGGTACGACGACGCCGAGCGGTGGTGGGAGGACGCCGTCGAGCACCGGGGCGTGGGCGAGAGGGGCGACGCGCTCGCACCGTTCACCGCCCTGGAGGAGGCCATGACGGCGCTGCGGGAGGATCACGGGAGAGGAGGGCGGGGCCCGGGTCCCGGTCCTGCCCCGGGTTCTCCTGTGGTGCCGGGCCGGGACCTTGTGCGCGAGGCGTACATGCGGCTCCGGATCCGGGAGGCGCAGCGTGAGTTCAGGGGCGGCGTGGCCGTCGTCTGCGGTGCCTGGCACGTGCCCGCGTTGCGGCGGAGGGCCACCGTCACCGCCGACCGGGCACTGCTGAAGGGGCTGCCGAAGGTCAAGGCGGACATGACCTGGGTGCCGTGGACGAACCGTAGGCTGTCCCGCTTCAGCGGATACGGCGCGGGCATCGACTCGCCCGGCTGGTACGGGCATCTGTTCGGCTCGGTGGACCGGCCCGTCGAACGGTGGATGACCAAGGTGGCGGGGCTGCTACGGGCCGAGGACCGGATCGTGTCCTCCGCCCATGTCATCGAGGCGGTACGGCTGGCGGACACGCTCGCCGCGATGCGCGGCCGGCCCCTGCCCGGACTGGGCGAGACGACCGACGCGATACGGGCGGTGATGTGCGAGGGCTCCGACGTGCCGCTGGCGCTGGTGCACGACCGGCTGATCGTCGGTGACGTGCTCGGGGAGGTGCCGGCGGCGACGCCCGCGGTACCCCTCCAGCGGGACCTCACGAGGACCCGGCGCAGACTGCGGATGAAACCCGAGGCCGCGGAGCGCGAGCTGGAACTCGACCTGCGCAAGGAGACCGACGGGGAGCGCAGCAGACTGCTGCACCGGCTGCGGCTGCTCGCCGTGAACTGGGGGGAGCCGACGGCCTCGTACGGGAGCACGGGCACCTTCCGGGAGACCTGGCGACTGCACTGGGAACCGGAACTGTCCGTGCGGGTGGCCGAGGCCGGGATATGGGGGACGACCGTACGCGCCGCCGCGACCGCCAAGGCCGAGGCGGACGCCGTCGCCGCGCGGGGCCTGGCCGACGTCACCGGGCTCGCCGAGCGCTGCCTCCTGGCCGCACTGCCCGACGCTCTGCCGACGGTGATGCGGATACTCGCCGACCGCGCGGCCCTCGACTCGGACGTCGGCCATCTTGCCCAGGCACTGCCGGCCCTGGTCCGCTCGCTGCGCTACGGCGATGTGCGCGGCACCGGCACCGCGGCGCTCGCGGAGGTCGCCGCCGGGTTGGCGGAGCGGATCCTGGTCGGTCTGCCACCGGCGTGTGCCGGCCTGGACGCGGACGCGGCCGAGGAGATGCGGCGTCACCTCGACGCGGTGCACGGGGCGGTCGGCCTCCTCGGTGACGCGCCCGCGCCGGGCCACGGGAACCTGCGTGTCCGCTGGGCGTCGGTGCTGCGCACGCTGGCGACGCGGGACACCGTGCCCGGGGTGATACGAGGGCGGTCCGTTCGCCTGCTGCTGGACGACGGGGAGCTGGGGCAGAACGAGGCGGCCCGGCAGATGGGGCTGGTGCTGTCGTCACCGGGCACGGCACCGGCGGACGCGGCGACGTGGATCGAGGGCTTCGTCGGCGGCTCGGGCGGCGGCCTGCTCCTTGTCCACGACGAGCGGCTCCTCGGACTGGTCGACGCGTGGCTGGCAGGTGTACCGGCGGAGGCGTTCACGGACGTACTGCCGCTGCTGCGGCGGACGTTCTCGGTGTACGAGTCCGGGGCTCGGCGCACGCTGGGCGAGCTGGTCCGGCGCGGACCGGGGGCGCCGAGCGGCTCGGCGGCCACCGGTTTCGGGGCACCCGGGTTCGCGTCCGGCCTCGACTCCGGTCGCGCGGACGCGGTCCTGCCCGTGGTACGGCTGCTGCTCGGCCTGGACGAGGACACCCGGGGTGGTGAAGGCGGCGGCGGGGACGCGCGCGCCGGCCTGGTCGAGGTGGCGCGATGACCGACGTACGGCAGCAAGGCGCACCGCCGCAGAGCCCGCGCGCCCAGGACGCACGAGCCAAGGACGCACGAGCCAAGGACGAAGGCGTCGGCACGAAGGAGCACGGCACGAAGGGGGATCCATGTCGGCTGCGGTGACGGACGTGGAACAGGAGCGGCTGCGGCGGTGGCGGCTGGTGCTGGGCGGGGGCGAGGCGGACGGCACCGGATGCCGTCTGTCCGGACAGGACACCGCCATGGACGGAGCCCTCACCGCGCTCTACGGCAGGGAGGACGGGCCGGGGAAGGGAAGCAGGCCGCGGGCAGGGCAGGAGCGTTCGGCGGGGCTGGGGGCGTCCGCGCCGTCGGTGGCGCGCTGGCTCGGGGACATCCGGACCTATTTCCCGTCCTCCGTCGTCCAGATCATGCAGCGCGACGCCATCGACCGGCTGGGGCTCGCCACCCTCCTCCTGGAACCGGAGATGCTGGAGGCGGTCGAGGCCGACGTCCACCTCGTGGGCACCCTGATGTCGCTCAACAAGGCGATGCCGGAGACGACGAAGGAGACCGCACGGGCCGTCGTCCGCAAGGTCGTCGGCGAACTGGAGAAGCGGCTCGCCACCCGGACCCGGGCCACTCTCACCGGTGCCCTCGACCGGAGCGCCCGCGTCGACCGGCCCCGCCACCGCGACATCGACTGGAACCGCACCATCGCGGCCAACCTGAAGCATTACCTCCCCGAGTACCGGACGGTCGTGCCCGCGCGGCTCATCGGTTACGGGCGTGCCGCGCGGTCGGTGAAGAAGGAGGTCGTCCTCTGCGTCGACCAGTCCGGGTCGATGGCGGCCTCCGTCGTGTACGCGTCGGTGTTCGGGGCGGTCCTCGCGTCCATGCGGTCGATCGACACGCGGCTCGTCGTGTTCGACACGGCGGTCGTCGACCTCACGGACCAGCTCGACGACCCCGTCGACGTGATCTTCGGGACCCGGCTCGGCGGCGGTACGGACATCAACCGGGCGCTGGCGTACTGCCAGTCGCAGATCATCCGGCCGGCGGAGACGGTGGTCGTCCTCATCAGCGACCTCTACGAAGGGGGCATCCGTGACGAGATGCTCAAGCGGGTCGCGGCGATGAAGGCGTCCGGGGTGCAGTTCGTGACGTTGCTGGCACTGTCCGACGAGGGGGCACCCGCCTACGACCGGGAGCACGCGGCCGCCCTTGCCGCACTGGGCGCGCCGGCGTTCGCCTGTACGCCCGACCTGTTCCCGGAGGTGATGGCCGCGGCGATCGAGAAAAGGCCGCTGCCGGTACCGGACCCCGTGTGAGGACGCACGAGGAGTGAGGGGGAGGGGGAGGAGGAGAGGCGGCACGGCGCACCCGCGCCGCACACCGGCCCGCGCCTCGCTCCCCGCGGCCCTGGCGGGAGCCCGGACGGCACGACGGGTCACCGCCCGGCCGCCGGCCATGGCACCCCACGTCACGGGGACGCCCAAGCCGCCACCGTGAGTCACCGCCCCTGCCTCCCGCCCGTCTCTGCCTCCTGCTCGCCCCTGCCTCCAATGGGGTGGGGGTCGGTCATCCCGTACCCGGAGGGGCGGGAACGACCCTGCCCCTCCGAGTGCGCGGCGGGCCTCACCGGGTCGACCCCAGCCCGGTGAGGCCACCCATCGATGGCACTCTGTGTCACCAATTCAGGCATCATGTGACAGGTATCACCGCTCAGGTGTGACCCCGCGGTTTCGAGAGGCCTCACAACCGGCGATAGCCTGCGAGGTGGACATGCCGCGCGCTCGGTCACCGTGTGCGCTTCCCTTGTGACACAGCGGACGTCGTCACGTTGCCCTTCGCGGCACGCCCACGCATCAACGACCGCGAGATCACTGATAGGGACGGAAGCGCGTGGACCTGTTCGAGTACCAGGCGAGGGACCTCTTCGCCAAGCACGATGTACCGGTGCTGGCCGGTGAAGTCATCGACACGCCTGAGGCGGCGCGCGAGATCACCGAGCGTCTCGGCGGCAAGTCCGTCGTCAAGGCGCAGGTGAAGGTCGGTGGCCGCGGCAAGGCCGGTGGAGTGAAGCTGGCAGCGACCCCGGACGAGGCCGTCGCCCGCGCGACGGACATTCTCGGCATGGACATCAAGGGCCACACGGTCCACAACGTGATGATCGCCGAGACCGCTCCGGAAATTGTCGAGGAGTACTACGTCTCCTTCCTCCTCGACCGGGCCAACCGCACCTTCCTCTCCATTGCGTCCGTTGAGGGCGGCATGGACATCGAGGAGGTGGCGGCCACCCGTCCGGAGGCCGTCGCCAAGACGCCGATCGACGCCAACGAGGGTGTGACCCCCGAGAAGGCGCGCGAGATCGTCGAGGCCGCGAAGTTCCCGGCCGAGGTGGCTGGCAAGGTCGCCGACGTCCTCGTCACGCTGTGGAAGACCTTCATCGCCGAGGACGCGCTCCTCGTCGAGGTCAACCCGCTGGCCAAGGTCGCCTCCGGCGACGTCCTCGCCCTCGACGGCAAGGTCTCCCTCGACGAGAACGCCGAGTTCCGTCAGCCGGAGCACGAGGCCCTCCACGACAAGGCCGCGGCCAACCCGCTCGAGGCCGCCGCCAAGGAGAAGAACCTCAACTACGTCAAGCTCGACGGCGAGGTCGGCATCATCGGCAACGGCGCGGGGCTCGTGATGAGCACCCTGGACGTCGTCGCCTACGCCGGTGAGGCACACGGCGGCGTCAAGCCCGCCAACTTCCTCGACATCGGCGGTGGCGCCTCCGCCGCCGTCATGGCGAACGGCCTGGAGATCATCCTCGGCGACCCGGACGTCAAGTCCGTGTTCGTCAACGTCTTCGGTGGCATCACCGCCTGCGACGAGGTCGCCAACGGCATCGTGCAGGCGCTGCAGCTGCTCGCGGACAAGGGTGAGGAAGTCACCAAGCCGCTGGTCGTGCGTCTGGACGGCAACAACGCCGAACTGGGTCGCAGGATCCTCTCCGACGCCAACCACCCGCTCGTACAGCGCGTGGACACCATGGACGGCGCGGCCGACAAGGCCGCCGAGCTCGCGGCTGCGAAGTAAGGGACGAGGGACTAAACAGCCATGGCTATTTTCCTCAACAAGGACTCCAAGGTCATTGTCCAGGGCATGACCGGCGCCACCGGCATGAAGCACACCAAGCTCATGCTGGCCGACGGCACGAACATCGTCGGCGGTGTGAACCCGCGCAAGGCGGGCACCTCCGTCGACATCGACGGCAACGAGATCCCGGTCTTCGGTACGGTCGCCGAGGCGATCGAGAAGACCGGTGCGAACGTATCCGTCCTCTTCGTACCGCCGGCGTTCGCGAAGGCCGCCGTGGTCGAGGCCATCGACGCCGAGATCCCGCTCGCGGTCGTCATCACCGAGGGCATCGCGGTCCACGACTCGGCGGCGTTCTACGCGTACGCTGTGTCGCAGGGCAACAAGACCCGGATCATCGGCCCGAACTGCCCCGGTCTGATCACCCCGGGCCAGTCGAACGCCGGCATCATCCCGGGCGACATCACCAAGCCGGGCCGCATCGGCCTGGTCTCGAAGTCCGGCACGCTGACGTACCAGATGATGTACGAGCTGCGGGACATCGGCTTCTCCTCGGCCGTCGGCATCGGTGGCGACCCGGTCATCGGCACGACCCACATCGACGCGCTGGCCGCGTTCGAGGCCGACCCCGACACCGACCTGATCGTGATGATCGGCGAGATCGGTGGCGACGCGGAGGAGCGGGCCGCGGCGTACATCAAGGAGAACGTGAAGAAGCCGGTCGTCGGCTATGTCGCGGGCTTCACCGCGCCCGAGGGCAAGACCAT
Organism: Streptomyces sp. NPDC005774; assembly: GCF_042871645.1. Taxonomy (NCBI): domain Bacteria; kingdom Bacillati; phylum Actinomycetota; class Actinomycetes; order Kitasatosporales; family Streptomycetaceae; genus Streptomyces; species Streptomyces sp. NPDC005774. The sequence continues at coordinate 335,863 of NZ_JBIAIV010000001.1, forward strand.
GGGCCACGCCGGCGCCATCGTCTCCGGTTCGTCCGGTACCGCCCAGGCGAAGCAGGAGGCCCTCGAGGCCGCGGGCGTCAAGGTCGGCAAGACGCCGACCGAGACGGCCAAGCTGGCGCGCGAGATCCTCGCGGGCTGATCAGTCGCAGAACACGGATGGGCCCGTCCCCTCGAGGGGACGGGCCCATCCGTGTTCCGGACGCGGAACCCGAACCTGAACCGGGTGCCCAGGTGCCCGGGTCCGGGTCCGTCACCACGGCTGCGGTGCCAGCCGCTCCGGGCCGTGCGGCAGTTCCTCGCGAAGCTTGGTGCGCAGCTTCCGCTCCTTGTCCGAGAGGGGCCCCGGCGCCACGCGCGGCGGCACTCCCTGGGCCGTCTCGCCGGGCGGCACCGGCGGGTCGTAGTGGGTGGGAGCCGTGTACAGGGTGAGCGCGGTGGCGCCGATCAGGGCGAGTGTGAAGGCGATGGCGGCCCGGGTCCAGAAGCGGGCCCTGCGCTCGCTGCCGTCGCGCACCTCCGGAGGCTTGGCCGGCCGGAGGTGTTCGGTGGAGGCCAGTTCGGCCAACCGCTGGTGCAGTACGAGCGGATCCGACAGTTCCGGCAGCCGGGCCGCGAGGGTCTCGTGCGCGCGCAGCAGGCGGCTCGCGGCCGCGGGCGTGCTCGCCTCCGTCTCCGCCGCGGTCTCCGGCAGGTCGAGGCCGACACCGTCGTAGAGCACGACCGTGCGACGGTACGGCGGTGGCAGGTGCAGCAGGACGTCCAGCAGCACGCGGTCGGAGAGCTGCGAGGGCGGTGGTTCCGGGCGCCGGTGGCGGGGCCGGAACCGGTGCCACGGGGCGAGCGCCCACTCGTACGCCGCCGCGCGCACCCAGCCGGCCGGGTCGCGGTCGCGGGCCACCTCGGGCCAGCGGTCCCAGGCCAGTTGGAAGGCCCGCTCGACCGATTCACGCGCCAGGTCGCGACGACCGGACAGGAGATACGTCTGTCGTACGAGCGCCGGGGTGCAGAAGGTGTACAGGGCGTCGAACGCCTGAGCTGGCGTCAGAGTGGTGGGATCGACGGCCTCCTCCTGGACGGACCGGACGGGCGGCCGAAGGACGCTCCGCCCGCCAGTGCGCACGGGGGAAGGCTTGACCGAACGCGCCGAGGGCTTGGCCGACTTGATGGGCTCGGCGGGCTCGGAGTGTTCGGGGGGCTCCGGGGATCGCTGCTGACCGGTGGGCTCGGGTTTCGTCGGGGTGGCGGTGGTCAGCAGCTTCACGTACGTCTCCCCTTTCCGGCCATGCGGTGGGGTGCGGCCGGACTCCCACGCGCGCACCGCCTCGCGGCTGACGCCGACCCGCCGGGCGAACTGAGCCTGGGTCAGCGAGTGGGACTTGCGCAGGCGTCGGCGTTCCTCGGGCGGGGGGAGGGGGGTGGCAGGGCTCCGTGTCACAGAACGCCCCTTCGTGCGAAAAAGTGCATAACTACATATTGGGCGACACAACGGCGCTTCGCCTGTTACGCAGGGAAAGCGCGTGTCGTTGGGAGCATGACGGGTGTGATCCAGACGACCGCCCGGCGAACGAGGCCGGCCCTCCTGCTCACCCGGATGCGCGACCGCTCGCCCGGCCTGGACTCCGCCCTTCTCGGCGGCGCCCTCGCGGCGGGACTCGGGCTCGCCGCGTTCGCCATGCTCGTGATCCTGATGTGGATCAGCTCGCCGTACCCGGACAGCGGGCCCGACGGCGCGCTGAGCACTGCGGCGGCGCTGTGGCTGCTGGCGCACGGTGCCGAACTGGTCCGCACCGACACACTCTCCGGTGTGCCGGCCCCACTCGGCGTCCCACCTCTGCTGCTGCTCGCGCTCCCGGCGTGGTTGCTGCACCGGGCGGCCCGCGACGTCACCGACGGGGGCGTGTCGGACGCGTCGGGGGCCTCGGACGACGCCCCGCTCGTCGGTGGCCCGACGGCCTGGGCGGGCGTCGTCCTCGGCTACCTGGCCGTCGGCACGCCCGCCGCGCTCTACGCCGCGGGCGGTGAGCTGCGACCGGCGTGGGCGTCGACGGGCGTGTGCGTGCCGCTGGTCGCGGTGGTGACCGCGGGCGTGGGGGTGTGGCGGGCGTACGGCTGCCCGCGAGGGCCGCTGGAACGGACCGTGGGTGCGCTGCTGCCGAGGGGCGTACGTCATCTGCTCCTCGGCCCGGACGGACGCCTCGGCGTCGCGGCGCGCGCGGCGGCGGCCGGGACGGCGGTGCTCCTCGTCGGTGGGGCGTTGCTGCTGACGGTGTCACTGCTGTGGCACGGAGGCGAGACCCGTGCGGCCTTCCTGCGGCTGACGGAGGGATGGTCGGGGCGGGTCGCGGTGCTGCTGCTCGGTGTCGCCCTGCTGCCGAACGCGGCGGTGTGGGCGGCGTCGTACGCCCTGGGCCCCGGGTTCCTCCTCGGTGTCGGCCATGCCGTGACACCGCTCTCCGCCTCACCGGCCCCGCTGCTGCCCGCGTTCCCGCTCCTTGCGGCGGTGCCGGACGCGGGGGCGGGGACGCCGGTGAACTGGGCGGCCGGGACAGTGCCGTTGGCGGCCGGGGCGGTGGCGGGGTGGTACGTCGCGAAGGGCGCCACCACGGCCGGGCACCCGGCGGAGCCCGGAGGCGGGCGGCCGGGACAGGGGCCGGGCACGGTCTGGTCACGGGGCCGGACGGCCGGTGTCGCCGGAGTGGCGGCGGCGCTGTGTGCGGCCCTGCTGGCGATGCTCGCCGCGTTGGCGGGCGGACCGATGGGGGTTGCCGCACTCTCCCGGTTCGGGCCGGTGTGGTGGCAGGCGGGGGGCGCGACGCTGGTGTGGGTCGGGCTGACGGCCACGGTGACGGCCCTGGCGGTACGGGCCTGGCGGTGCCGCGCACCCCGGAGCGAACGGGCGAAGCGGGCATCGGCGGGCATGGACGAGGAGAGACGTGCGGGTGCGTGGGCGGGTGCGCGGGCCAAGATTTCGGGGATCGGCCGCCCGCGCCGGGGGTCACCGGAGGGCGACACCGGCGGGCGGCCGACGGCTCCGGGGCGCCGCCGACCCCTACGACTTGCTTCCGACGGACCCCGTCCCCGACCGGGCCCCTCTCGGCCGTGATTTCCCCAGCCGTGAACCCCGCGGTCGTCACCTCCCCGACAGTGGCCTCCCCACCGCTCCCGAAACGCCGAAGCCGCCCCCCGCCCAGTAGGGCGGGGGGCGGCTTCGGGGGCGGCGGCCGGTCGGCCGTCAGTCGGTCGTCCCGAGCAGGTTCCGGAGCTCGTTCGGCAGGAGGTCGTTGCAGGACTCCTTGGACTGCTGAGTGAGGGCGTCACTCGTGCACGTGTAGTAATCCTGGTAGACCATCTGTGCCGTGAAGCTGACGGCGACCAGGATGAGAGCCAGGGAGGCCGTGACCAACCCGCTCACTGCCGCCGTGGTCTGGGGGCGGCCCTTCTGCTCGGGCGGAGCCGGGGAGTCGGGGTCGGAGGCCGCGCTGGGCTTGGCCCGCAGGGCGCTGACGGCCCAGTGCACGGCGAGCGCACCCAGCAGCAGCGCGACGTACGGCCAGCCGAACAGAGCGAAGAAGAAGGCCCACATGCCGGACAGCAGGGAGTAACGCGCCCGGCGCTGGGCCGGATCCATGGGATCCCAGCGGGGGCCGGGGCGTTGAGGGCCGCCGGTTCCGCCGCCGCCCTGGCCCTCCGGACCGCGCGGGCGCTCACCGAAACCGCCGGAGGAGCGGCCGGGCTGGCGGTCGCTCCACCGCCCGCCCCAGAGGGAGCGGCCGCCGCTGCCTCTCTGCTGTCCGCGGCCGTCACCGTCCTCGTCGCCGGACGGGTGCCGGGGCTGCCAGAGCTGGTCGGGAGATCCCTCCGGTGGCGGTGCGAACGGATTGTTCTCCTCGGAGCCACGGCGCCCGTCGCCGTCGCCCTCGCCCCGGGGCGTCTCGGGCGGCGAGGAGGGGCGCTCCCGCAGCAGCACGGCGCCACGTTCCCCTCCCTGCGCCGATGGCCGGGGGAACGTGAGGAATCGCAGGCTGCGGTCCGGCATCAAGTGAGCGTCTTCCCCTTAATCAAGTCCATCAAGTTACGACTGTGACGACTAATGCTCGATTACTGCTTCTATCGCTTCTACTGTTTTTACGGCTACCGCTCGACGGGCTGGACATGCACGGCTGAGCCGGGGCATTCCCGTCCGTTTTCCGGTTCCGGTGCCTTGTCCTGTGAACGCTTGGTGCCCAGGTGGCGTTCCCGGGCGACCGGACGTTCCCGGATGTTCCCGAACCGGCTCTTCCCAGACGCTACCTTCCGGCCACGCCCCCGTCCCGTGGGGGCCGCTCCCTGTGCCGGTATCGTTGCTGGCGGTCGGCCGCTTCGTAGGCTTCCCCGTATCCGAGGGTGCGAAGCATTCGTATGAATGTACAAAGCGCTGGTCTCCGACCGCACCGGCGCTCCCCGAGAAAGGGCCCCACCGTGGCCGCCAAGCCCGTGGCCGAGCGCGCCAGGCGTCTCGTCGTGCTGGTCTCCGGATCCGGCACCAACCTTCAGGCGCTCCTCGACGAGATCGGCGCCGCCGGCGTCGGGGCGTACGGCGCCGAGGTCGTGGCCGTCGGCGCCGACCGAGGGGGCATCGAGGGGCTCGCCCGCGCCGAGCGCGCCGGGCTGCCGACCTTCGTGTGCCGGGTCGGGGACTTCGCCACCCGCCAGGAGTGGGACGCGGCGCTCGCCGAGGCCGTCGCCGCCCATGAGCCCGACCTTGTGGTCTCCGCGGGGTTCATGAAGATCGTGGGCAAGGAGTTCCTCGCGCGCTTCGGCGGGCGGTTCGTCAACACCCACCCCGCCCTGCTGCCCAGTTTCCCCGGAGCCCACGGCGTACGGGACGCGCTCGCGTACGGCGCCAGGGTCACCGGCTGCACCGTCCACTTCGTCGACGACGGCGTCGACACCGGACCGATCATCGCGCAGGGCGTGGTGGAGGTCCGGGACGAGGACGACGAGAGTGCGCTGCACGAGCGCATCAAGGAAGTCGAGCGAAGGCTGCTCGTCGAGGTCGTGGGGCGGCTCGCCCGCAACGGCTATCGCATCGAGGGACGAAAGGTAGTTATCCAGTGACCGCCGAGAGCAACAAGCGGGCCATCCGACGGGCGCTCGTCAGCGTCTACGACAAGACCGGCCTCGAGGACCTCGCGCGCGGCCTGCACGAGGCCGGCGTGGAGCTCGTCTCCACCGGGTCCACCGCCGGCCGCATCTCCGCCGCCGACGTCCCCGTCACCAAGGTCGAGGAGCTCACCGGCTTCCCCGAGTGCCTGGACGGCCGCGTCAAGACCCTGCACCCGAAGGTCCACGCCGGCATCCTCGCCGACCTGCGCCTCGACAGCCACCGGCAGCAGCTCGGCGAGCTGGGCGTGGAGCCGTTCGACCTGGTCGTGGTGAACCTCTACCCGTTCCGCGAGACCGTCGCCTCGGGCGCGACACCCGACGAGTGCGTCGAGCAGATCGACATCGGCGGACCGTCGATGGTGCGCGCCGCGGCGAAGAACCACCCCTCGGTCGCCGTGGTGACCAGCCCCGCCCGCTACGCAGACGTCCTGGCGGCGCTGCAGGACGGCGGCTTCGACCTCACCACCCGCAAGCGGCTCGCCGCCGAGGCCTTCCGGCACACCGCCGCGTACGACGTGGCCGTCGCCTCCTGGTTCGCCTCCGAGTACGCCCCGGTCGACGAGTCGCACTTCCCCGACTTCCTCGGCGCCACGTACGACCGCGCGCACACCCTGCGCTACGGCGAGAACCCGCACCAGCCCGCCGCCCTCTACACCTCCACCGCATTCATCGGCGGCTCCGCCGCGGGCGGCGGCCTGGCCGAGGCCGAGCAGCTGCACGGCAAGGAGATGTCGTACAACAACTACACGGACACGGATGCCGCCCGCCGTGCCGCGTACGACCACAGCGAGCCGTGTGTCGCGATCATCAAGCACGCCAACCCGTGCGGCATCGCGGTCGGCGCGGACGTCGCCGAGGCGCACCGCAAGGCGCACGCCTGCGACCCGCTGTCCGCGTTCGGCGGTGTGATCGCCGTGAACCGGCCGGTCAGCAAGGAGATGGCCGAGCAGGTCGCCGAGATCTTCACCGAGGTCGTCGTCGCGCCGGACTACGAGGAGGGCGCCCTCGAGGCCCTCACCAAGAAGAAGAACATCCGCGTGCTGCGTGCCCCCGAGGCCCCCGCCGCCCCGGTCGAGGTCAAGCCGATCGACGGCGGCGCCCTCCTCCAGGTCACCGACCGCCTCCAGGCCGAGGGCGACGACCCGGCGAACTGGACCCTGGCGAGCGGTGAGGCGCTGTCCGAAGCGGAGCTGGCCGAACTGGCCTTCGCATGGAAGGCGTGCCGGGCCGTGAAGTCCAACGCCATCCTGCTCGCCAAGGACGGCGCCTCGGTCGGCGTCGGGATGGGCCAGGTCAACCGGGTCGACTCCGCGAAGCTCGCGGTGGAGCGGGCGGGAGCCGAGCGCGCGCAGGGGGCGTACGCCGCCTCCGACGCCTTCTTCCCCTTCCCGGACGGCCTGGAGATCCTCACCGGGGCCGGCGTCCGGGCCGTGGTCCAGCCGGGCGGTTCGGTCCGCGACGAGCAGGTCGTCGAGGCAGCGAACAAGGCCGGCGTGACGATGTACTTCACGGGGACGCGGCACTTCTTCCACTGAGCGCCACGCCGTCCGGCGGCACGAACGCCGAGCGCCACGCCGTCCGGCGACACGACACGACCTGTCACAGGCACGGTTCGGGTCAGCAGCTGTCCACCCAGCGGTGCGAGCGGATCCGGGTCCCCGGCAGGTTCACCGCTTCCTCGGCCGATCACGCACCAGGGCCGTGGGGCCCCCCCGGGGGGGGCCCCGCCCCGGGGGGGGGGAGGCCGCGGGGGGCCCGGGGGGCGCCGGCCCCGGGCGCGGCGGCCCCCCCCCCCCCCCCCCCCCCCCCCCCCCCGGGCGCCCCCCCCCCCCCCGCGCCCCCCCCCGGGGGGGGGCGGCCCCCCGCCCGAGTGGTGCCCGGCGGAACCGGAGCAGCGACGAGGCCGGTTCGGTGGCGGAACCGGTTCAGTGCCGGGGCCGGTTGAACCAGTAGCTTCCGTTCCGGTTGGCGCAGAACACGATGATCAGGATGCCGGGTATCAGGCTGATCAGCGCGAAGACGTTGCCGGGTATCAGGGTGATCACGCTGAACAGGGTGACCACCGAGGCGTAGATGATCGCGGAGACGCGCACCCCGCCGTATCCCGAGGCCATTTTCACGGCGGTGAGGATCGCCCAGAACGCGAACGCCAGAACGATCACACCGAGCACGATCATGACGCCCGCACCGATGTCGCTGACGGTGTTCAGATCGTCCGACGAGATGTTCGGGTCCGAGGAGATGCTCGGGTCCGAAGAGATCTCCTCCTCGAGGTAATCGGCGAACCGTGCGCTGGCCACCATCGCCAGCACACCGCCGAGGGCCTGGAGCCCGCCGAGCACGAACAGCATCACACGCGCGGCCTTCACGCTGCCCGGCATGACCGCCACGGGACCGGGACCCGGCTGCCCGTAGGACTGCGGGAACGCCGGCGGAGAGGGGTAACCGTAGCCGGGCCCGCCGGGAGGCTGCTGCTGGGGATATCCGTAGCCGGGCTGACCGGGCTGACCGGGTTGCTGGGGCGGCTGCCCGTAGGGGTTGTTCGGGTCGCCGAAGCTCATGGCGGTTCTTCCTCCGTTGTCGCTTCAGGTGCGGGGACGCGCGGAGCACGGTTCGGAGGAAGGTCTACAGATGCGGTCCGGTCCCCCCGGTACTGCCCGCGGCACTGTGCGTTCATCGTTCTCGACGGATCTGTCGGTTGTCCAGCCGCAGGCGGATTGTGTTGTGCAAGTGCAACATCGCTGATCTTGGCCGGATACGGGTGGAACATGACCGGTGCGGGGGCGGACCGGGCCCGGCATGTGGGATCGCGAACCCCGTGGTCACCCGGCGCGCGCCCGCGGTACGAACCCGGGTACGGCCCCGGTGCGCGGCGCCCGGAATGCGGGCGGATTGGAACCCGGGCCCGGTCATCCGCGAGGATGGGACCATGACCGCCCAAATTCTCGATGGCAAGGCCACCGCAGCAGCGATCAAGTCCGATCTGACCGCCCGCGTGGCGGCGCTGAAGGAGAAGGGCGTCACGCCCGGCCTCGGCACGATCCTCGTCGGGAACGACCCCGGCAGCCAGAAGTACGTCGCCGGCAAGCACCGGGACTGCGCCCAGGTCGGCATCGCCTCCATCCAGCGTGAGCTGCCCGAAACGGCCACGCAGGAGGAGATCGAGATGGTCGTCCGCGACCTGAACGAGGACCCGGCCTGCACGGGGTACATCGTCCAGCTGCCGCTGCCCAAGGGCATCGACGAGAACCGCATCCTCGAACTCATGGACCCGGACAAGGACGCCGACGGCCTCCACCCGATGAACCTCGGCCGTCTGGTCCTGAATGAGCCGGCCCCCCTGCCCTGCACCCCCAACGGTGTCCTCACCCTGCTGCGCCGCTACGGCGTGGAGATCAAGGGCGCGGAGGTGGTGGTCGTCGGCCGCGGAGTGACCATCGGCCGCCCGATGCCGCTGATGCTGACCCGGCGCAGCGAGAACGCCACCGTGACCCAGTGTCACACCGGCACCCGCGACCTGTCGGCGCATCTCAAGCGCGCGGACATCATCGTCGCCGCCGCCGGCTCCGCCCACCTCGTCCGCCCCGAGGACGTCAAGCCCGGCGCGGCCGTCCTGGACGTCGGCGTCTCCCGTACCGCAGAGGGCAAGATCGTGGGTGACGTGCACCCCGGCGTGGCCGAGGTGGCCGGCTGGATCTCCCCGAACCCCGGCGGTGTCGGCCCGATGACCCGGGCCCAGCTGCTGGTCAACGTGGTCGAGGCGGCGGAGCGCAGTGCCGGCTGACCCCAGCGCCCGAGAGACGGAGACCAGGGCCCGCGAGGCCGGGACGAACCCGGATGAGACGCAGGAGCACGAGCAGGAACAGACCCAGGAGCAGGAGCAGGAGCAGGAGTCGGCCGAGGGCGCAGTCGAGGAAGCCGCCGAGGGGGAAGCCGCCGACAAGGGTGGCATCACGGTCACCGACCCCATCAGCGCGCCCGACGCCAGGGGGCGGCCGCGGCGCGCCACCCGCCGCTTCCCGCTGTTCACCAGGGACACCGCACGCCCGGAGGGCGGCGGCCGGGCCGCACCGGGCGACGCTCCCGCGCCCGCCCGGCAGTGGCCGATCCTCGCAGTGCTGCTCATGGCCGGACTCGGCCTGCTGCTGACGGCGTTCGACCTGTTCCGGCTCGGCACACTGCTGATCGGTGCGGCGCTGCTGGCGGGCGGGGTGCTGCGCTGGGCGGTGCCGGACGTCGGGATGCTCGCCGTGCGCTCCCGTTTCACGGACATCGTCACGTACGGCGGACTGGGCCTCGTGATCGTGCTGCTGGCACTGATGGTGCAGCCCAAGCCCTGGCTGGAGATCCCGTTCCTGAAGGACACCCTGCACTTCACCGTCAGCAACAGCTGACGCCGCCGCTGCCTCGTGCCGTCCGGTGAGCGGCGGCCCGTCCTCACCCCCGTGAAAGGACGGGCCGCCGCCGGGAACAACCTTCCTGCACCGCGGACCGGCTGTTCAACGGCTCTCCGGGTGCTGTGGCACGGAAGTGACCATTCCGCTACGTCCTCCGGATGGCTCTGGAAACTTCTCGACGTGCCCCGAAGTGCCCCCGGAACGCAACCGGCGTGATAATCATGGCAATCCCGGACAATCGTGATGTCCCACGCGTTGTGATGGTTCTGTACGGCCGAAGGGAGTGCCGGTGGGAGACTGGGGACACGAGCGGGTGAGCGCGCGACGCCGCATGCCCGCGGCCCTGACGCTCCCGTGCGCCCCCACCCTGGGAACTGAGATCCTGACTGGCGGCATCCATGTGGGTAGCCGGACCGGGGACTCGGCAGAGGCACCACGCGCGAGGGAAAAACCAGCACGACCGGGGGGAAGGTAGGGAAGCAATGCCTCGTTGGAAGGCCTTGCCGGATGAACTCGATCCGCAGATCAGGGAGTTCACCAGCCAGCTCAGGCGGGTGGTGGACCGCAGCGGCATGAGTGTCGCGTCGGTCTCGGACCGCACGGGCTACAGCAAGACGTCTTGGGAGCGTTACCTGAACGGCCGGCTGCTCGCGCCCAAGGGCGCGATCGTGGCCCTGGCCGAGGTCACCGGGACCAATCCGGTGCACCTGACCACGATGTGGGAGCTGGCCGAGCGGGCCTGGAGCCGCTCGGAGATGCGTCACGACATGACGATGGAGGCGATCAGGATCTCGCAGGCGCGTTCCGCGCTGAGCGAGCTCGCCGGACCGTCGTCGACCGGTGCGGGCGGCAGAGGGCGCAAGGGCGGGGGCGCCGCGGTCCGGCCGGGCGTCGCCGAGCCGGCCGGGGCCGCACCGTCCGTGCCCCCTCAGCCCACCGCCTCGGACGTCCGTGACGCCTCGGGGGCGAACTCCTGGGGCATGGCCGGGTACGCCGGGCCGTCCCCGTCGGGCCGCCGGGACGGCCCGGCGTACCCGGCCGCGCAGCCTGCGGGGGACGGGCACACGCCGGGCGCGCCGGACGCACCGCCCCGGCGAGCGGCGGGCCGTGGAGGCTCCGGCGGTTCCGGTGGCAAACGGCGGACGGGGACCTTCCTCGCGGGCGCCGTCGGCGCGCTGGTGGTGATCGCTGCAGCCTTCTACGTCACCGGGCTCGACAGCGAGAAGGACGGCGAGGCCGCGAAGTCCCCGTCGCCCACGGCCTCCGTCCCCGCGAATCTGCCCGCCGGAGTGGAGTGCAGCGGTGACAGTTGCGACGGCAAGGACGCGGAGAGCATGGGGTGCAGCGGTGACCTCGTGACCACGACGCAGACGGCGACCGTCGGCACCACCCTGGTCGAGGTCCGCTACAGCAAGATTTGCGGTGCCGCGTGGGGCCGGATCACCCAGGCCGCTCAGGGCGACAAGGTCGAGATCACCGGCGGGAAGACGAAGCAGAGCGCCGGCATCACCGAGGTCGGCGACACGGTCACGTACACCCCGATGGCAGCGGTCGCGAAGGCGACGGACGCCCGGGCCTGCGTGGTGCTGGCCTCCGGCGAGGAAGGGTGCACGGAGAAGGCGGAGGCGGGGGTCACGGAGTAGGGCCGTCCGGTGCGCCCGCCGGGACGGCGGGCGCGGGACGGCCTCCGGGGCACGTAGCCGGGACGGCCTCCGGGGGCACGTAGCCGGGACGGCCTCCGGCACCGGGCCCGCCGGGACGGCCTCCGGGGCGGCGCCGAGGGGGATTTCCGTGAAGTTCGTGGCGCGGGATCGGCATGGGGCGGCGGATACCGGGCACGTGAACGTCACCCCCACGGGAGTCCGGAAGGATCGGTCACCCGAACGGCGGCCGTCTCCGTCCCCCTCTCCCGGACGGGCGGCCGCCTTTCCCATGGGTACGCTCATGTATCCCTCGGTCACTCTGTGGGACGGGCCACACGGAGCCCGGCCGTCCACGATCGTGGATGCGCGATAGCCTGATCGCTGGATCTCTTGACGCCAAGAGATCGATCATCCAGCGGCGACCTCTCCGTACCGGTGATCGATCATCGCGGCGGGCACCGGTCATGGGCCGGACGGGATCCCGTACCCCGGGGCAGGGACGCCCCACCGCCAGCTGTCATACGGAGAACGCCATGACCCGCACTCCCGTGAACGTCACCGTCACCGGCGCGGCCGGCCAGATCGGTTACGCCCTGCTCTTCCGCATCGCCTCCGGCCAGCTGCTCGGCGCGGACGTGCCGGTCAAGCTGCGTCTGCTGGAGATCACCCCCGCGCTCAAGGCGGCCGAGGGCACGGCCATGGAGCTGGACGACTGCGCGTTCCCGCTGCTCCAGGGCATCGACATCTCGGACGACCCGAACGTGGCCTTCGACGGGGCCAACGTCGCCCTTCTCGTGGGCGCCCGCCCGCGTGCCAAGGGCATGGAGCGCGGTGACCTCCTGGAGGCCAACGGGGGCATCTTCAAGCCGCAGGGCCAGGCCATCAACGCCCACGCCGCGGACGACATCCGGGTGCTCGTGGTCGGCAACCCGGCCAACACCAACGCGCTCATCGCCCAGGCCGCCGCTCCGGACGTACCGGCCGAGCGCTTCACCGCGATGACCCGCCTGGACCACAACCGCGCGCTGACGCAGCTGGCGAAGAAGACGGGTTCGACGGTCGCCGACATCAAGCGCCTGACCATCTGGGGCAACCACTCCGCCACCCAGTACCCGGACATCTTCCACGCCACGGTCGCCGGCAAGAACGCCGCCGAGGTCGTGAACGACGAGAAGTGGCTGGCCGAGGACTTCATCCCGACCGTCGCCAAGCGCGGCGCCGCGATCATCGAGGCCCGTGGCGCCTCGTCGGCCGCCTCCGCCGCCAACGCGGCCGTCGACCACGTGCACACCTGGGTCAACGGCACCGCGGACGGCGACTGGGTCTCCATGGGCATCCCGTCGGACGGCTCCTACGGCGTCCCGCAGGGCCTGATCTCCTCCTTCCCGGTCACCGTGAAGGACGGCGCGTACGAGATCGTCCAGGGCCTGGAGATCAACGACTTCTCCCGCGCCCGTATCGACGCCTCCGTCAAGGAGCTCGAGGAGGAGCGCGAGGCGGTCCGCGGCCTCGGCCTCATCTGATCACCTCGTCCGACCACGGACCACGGGCCCCGCACCGGTACTGACCGGTGCGGGGCCCGTCCGCGTAGGGGAATCAAAGCTCTGGCCAAAGCTTGACGCATGTCACATGATCGCACTCTTGACAATCCGGTTCCTTTCGGCATGGCGCCTCCCTTATGCTGATGGCTCGTCAACTCATCCGTCGCCGAGGACACATGCAGCATCGGGGGGACCGCCATGAGCACCGTCCACGTGCCGCAGCAAGCGAACCACCCGGACGGCCCGGCCCCGCCGGAGACCGCGTCGGTCCCGCCGCACGCCAGCGAGGCGACCCGGCTGCTGTGCGGGGGCGTCTACGTGGACCCCGACTACCGCGACCGCGTCATCGACGAGCTGTACCTCCACGAACAGCGGATCGTGGCCCCGTCGCTGGGCTTCGACGCCGCCCGGGTCCTGGCGCACGCGCTGCGCGCCCGTCGGCAGGAGTTGCTCTGGTCCGCCGGCGTCATCGGGCTCTGGGCGGTGGGCATTCCGGTGAGCGGCGGGCTGCTGGCCGGCCTGGTGCTGCCCAGCCTGCTGCTCGGTCTCGCGCCATGGGTCAGGGGAGGCGCCGAACAGCCGCCCCCGCACCGGCAGCTCCCCGCCTCCGTCCTGAGCTGGGGAGGCCGCGTCCTCTTCGCGGTGTACGCGGTGCTCGGCGTCGCCATGGCCTTCGGTGCCGACACCGGCTCCGGCTCCTCGTCCGACCCTTACGGGTCCAGTGGTGTCGACGGCCTGGGCCTGCCCTTCACGGAGGCGGTCGAGCCCTGGCGGGTCTGGCTGGGCATCGGTGTCGTCGCCCTGATCGCGTGGTGTGCGGCGGCCCAGCGCGACGGGTTCGTCCGCGTGCTGGGCGAGGAGTTGTCCCCGCAGCGCTTCCCGGACGTGGCGAACGACCCCGCGGAAAGGGGCGAGGGGGAAAGATTCGCCCGGCTGGTGCGGCGCATCCGGCGGGAGCAGTACGCCCCGCTGATCATGTATGACGAGGAGCGTCCGTTCTGCGGAGCGGGAGCCGCGCACGACACGTGGGTGCTCGCCGTGGAACTCAGACCGGACGAGGAGCAGCGCGACCGGCAGCCGCTCGGCAACCGTGTGATCCTCGACCGGGTCCGGCCGTTGATCGAGCAGCTGCGCGAACCGGCCGAGCACGCGAGTACCCCCGTGCGCGACCGACTGCGCGGGCTCGAGGTCGACGAGTGCGTGTTTCTCCCCGTCGAGGGACTGACCGACCGCGACCAGGCCCCCTACACGCCGGAGATGTTCGAGCGGCATTTACTGCGGGCGGTCGAGGAGGGCGGCGAGAAGCGGCGGCACTTCCTGCGGATCCGGGTCGGCGCCTGGGAGGAGGAACTGGGCGTCACGGTGTACGTACGGGTCCACACCCAGGGCCGCATGCTCATGCTGGAGATCGCCCCGCACGTGATGTCGCCGGTGCGCCAGGAATTCAAGCGCGCCGACCGCGTCGCGCACGCGGTCCGTACCGGCCCGGTGCTGGTCAGGATCGTCTCGGCGGCCACCCTGATGCCCGGTTCCGCGGGCCGTGCCCTGGTCTCCCTGGTCCGTGGCGCTGTCTTCGGGTGGCGGCTGCTCATCGGGGAAGACCGGAGCGCACTGCCCGAAGGGCCCGCCCTGTCGGTGCGTGAGCTGGCCGCGATGGACGCGAAGTCCATGTTCCAGGAGATGGACGTGGCCCGCTACCTCCGGAGCATTCAGGACCGAGTGGGGAAAGGGGTGCGGCTGGCGCTCGCCGACGCCGGTTACCAGACCGGCGAGTTCGCTCAGAAGATCGTGAACATCAGCAACGGCGCGGTCAGCATCAACCGGGTCGAGGGCTCCACCTTCGCCATCGGTGAGAACTCCAGCGCCACCAACGGCGGCCCCGTGCCGCAGAGGGGAACCTCCGGCGATGACGGCACGTGAGGAGGGCGGCGTCCACATCGGGGACGTCCACCGCAGTACCTTCGCCATCGGCGAGAACGCACACGCGGAGAGCCACCACGGGGTCCCGGCGCCCGGTGACGCGGCCGGTGCGGAACTGCTCGCCGCGGTGAAGGAACTGCGGGCCGATCTGGCCCGGCTGAGGCCCGGTGAGCAGACCGCGCAGCTGGACGAGGCCCTGGCGGAGACCGAGGAGGAGATCGACCGGACCGGTACGGCCGGAGAGAGCCGCCGCCGGCGGCTGCGTGACCTGCTCGCGGGCGCCGAGACACTCACGGCGCTGCTCGCCTCGGCCGCAACCGTGGCGGGGCTGCTCGGGATGTGACGCCGGTGGGCGAAAGACCGAAGGGGCGAGGGGAACGAGGGGGAAGCGATGAACGGGGCACCGCGGTACTGGAACGAGGAGACCCAGCGCTGGGAGGAGAGGGGCCCGGGGGAGCAGAGGGAACAGCGGGAGGCGGGGGGTGAGGCCGCGGCCTCACCGGCGGTGACGCCGCCTCCGGCGGTTCCGCCGTCCCCGGGGACAGCGTCCCCGGCTGCCCCGTCCCCGACTGCCCCGCCGCCTCCGGATGCTTCGTCCTCCGCTCCCACCCTCACGGGCATCCGATGGCCGGGCGGCGCTGCCCCGCCGACGGCCGGGCCGCCCGCACCGTCACCCTGGTCGTCCCCCGAGCTGCCCCACGGTCCCGCCGGGCCCCTCGGCCCGCCCGTTTTCCCGGGCCCGCCCCCGGCTCGGCACGGGCTCGACCGAAGGCGGGTGTGGTCCGTGGTGGGCGGGGCCGCCGCGGTCGGGGTGGTCGTGGGACTGGTGCTGACCCAGACCCTGGGAGGCGGCAACGGGGAGGACGGCCAGGGGGACGACAAGGCCGCCTCGGCGAGTGTGTCGCAGCCGGCCGGCTCCGGGGCGCCCGGGACGGAGGAGGCCCCGGCACCGCGGCAGCCGACGTCCGCCGCGGAGGAGCCCGCCTCGCCCGCTCCCGACCCGGACAGCACCGTCCCCGCCGGTTATGACCGGTACGCCGATTCCGAGGGCTTCACCATCGCCCGCCCCACGGGGTGGGCCCGTAGCAGCGTGTCCTCCCAGTACGGCATGGACGTGGTCACCTACCGCAGTCCCGACCGCGGCATGCGGCTCCAGGTGTTCGAGGTGGCGGAGCCCTCGCCCGACGCGTCGTACGAACTGTTCCTCTCCGACGCCACCCCCAAGGCCCCCGGGTTCGAGCGGCTCTCCCTCGAAACGCTGGACGACGGCGACTTCACCGGCTCCCGGCTGGAGTACCTGGCGGACTCCATGAAGGGGGAGCCCGACATCGGGACCTGGCACGTCGTCGACCTGCGCTTCCAGGCCGCCGACGGCAAGCTGTACGCGCTCGCCGCCTACGGGGCCGACTCCGACGGTCACGAGGACGAGCGGGAACTGATCAGGACCGCCCTCGAACACTTCTGTCCACCGGAGACCACCTGCGGGACCGCCATGGACCCCGGCTGAACCGATCCGGACCGAAGTTTTGTGATGTTTTTCCCTGCTTCGACCACATGTTCTGTGATGCGGCACACTTCCCGTGATGAATCGCGCATGCATTCGGGGTTCGAGGGAAGGAGCCCTCCCGTTCCGTGGGTGACGCCCGTGTGACTCGACATGGTCATTCGACCTGTGTCACTCATGGGCGCCGAACAGGAACGGAAGGCAGCAGGCGATCATGGCGGACAGTACAGAACTTCAGGTGCGCACCTCCATCCATGCGGGAGGCGAGTGGCGGGCGGCCGTCTCGGGGGCCACGCGCGAGATCCTCGACCCCGCGGACGCCCTGCCGTTCGCCGTCGTCGCGGAGGGCGACGAGAAGGACACCGACCTCGCGGTGGCCGCCGCCCGGCACGCGTTCGACGAGGGCCCGTGGCCGCACACCCCCGTCGCCGAGCGGGCCGCGCTGCTGCGCCGCGTCGCCGGTCTCCTCGCCCGGGACCGGGAGGAACTCGGCCTGCTGGAGAGCCGGGACGCGGGCAAGACCGTCGAGGAGGGGCGCGTCGACATCGACTGTGTCGCCGACGCCTTCCGCTACTTCGCCGACCTGGTCGCCGGGGAGGCCCCCGGCCGGGTCGTCGACGCGGGCTCCACCGACGTCCACAGCGTCGTCGTGCACGAGCCCGTCGGTGTCTGCGCCATGATCACACCCTGGAACTATCCGCTGCTCCAGGCCAGTTGGAAGATCGCCCCGGCGCTCGCGGCCGGCAACACCTTCGTCGTCAAGCCCAGCGAGATCACCCCGCTGACCACCGCCGCACTCATCGCCCTGCTGGCCGAGGCGGGACTGCCCGCCGGTGTCGCCAACATCGTCACCGGCCCCGGCCACACCGTCGGCGCCCGGCTCGCCGAGCACCCCGACGTCGACCTGGTCTCCTTCACCGGCGGACTGGCCAGCGGCACCAAGGTCGCGCAGGCCGCCGCGCCGGGCGTGAAGAAGGTCGCCCTGGAACTCGGCGGCAAGAACCCCAACGTGGTCTTCGCCGACGCGTGCGCCACCGAGGAGGGCTTCGACACCGCCGTCGACCAGGCGCTCAACGCGGCCTTCATCCACAGCGGCCAGGTCTGTTCGGCGGGTGCGCGGCTCATCGTCGAGGAGTCCGTCCGCGACCGCTTCGTCACCGAACTCGCCCGCCGCGCCGAGAGGATCAGGCTCGGCCGGGGCACCGTGGACGGCGTCGAGTGCGGACCGCTGGTCTCGGAACAGCAGCGCGACAAGATCGAGGCGTACGTCGCCTCCGCGCTGAAGGAGGGCGCGGTGCTGCGCTCCGGCGGCAAGCGGCCCGAGCCGTCCGCCGAGCGGCCCGAGGCCGGCTACTTCTATGAGCCGACCGTTCTCGACCACTGCCACCGCGAGATGCGGGTGGTGCGCGAGGAGGTGTTCGGGCCGGTCCTCACCGTCGAGACCTTCCGCACCGAGGACGAGGCCGTCGACCTCGCCAACGACACCGAGTACGGGCTGGCCGGTGCCGTCTGGACCGCCGACGCGGGCCGCGCCCGGCGGGTGGCCGGACGGCTGCGCCACGGCACCGTGTGGATCAACGACTTCCACCCCTACCTCCCGCAGGCGGAGTGGGGCGGATTCGGCAAGAGCGGAGTGGGCCGCGAACTCGGCCCGGCGGGCCTCGCCGAGTACCGCGAGACCAAGCACATCTACCAGAACCTCGCGCCGAAGCCGGTGCGCTGGTTCGCGGGCTGAGCCGCCACCACCGAGCGGCACCCGTGGTGAACACGGCACCCACGCCCCGCGGGAGGCACCCGGCGTGCACGGCGTCCGCGCCGCCCGCGTGCGGTCGCAGCCGCCGGACGGCACACCGGGGGCACCCTCCCCCGGGCCGCCCGCCCCGGAGCCCTTCACCTGCCGCGCGCCCCGCGCGTCCCGAGTGACGACGTACCACTTCGGGCATCCCCCTGCCCGGGGCTTCGCCCGTGGTTCCGCCGACACCTCTTGTTTCCGAGTTCCCGGAGGAGTAACCCCATGCCGGATCACACCCACGAACACACGTACGACTATGTCGTCATCGGTGGCGGCACCGCAGGATCCGTCATCGCCTCCCGGCTGACGGAGAACCCCGACGTCACCGTCGCGGTCATCGAGGGCGGCCCCAGCGACGTCGGCCGCGACGACGTACTGACCCTGCGCCGCTGGATGGGCCTGCTCGGCGGCGAGCTGGACTACGACTACCCCACCACCGAGCAGCCGCGCGGCAACTCGCACATCCGGCACAGCCGGGCCCGCGTGCTCGGCGGATGCTCCTCGCACAACACCCTCATCGCGTTCAAGCCGCTCCCGTCCGACTGGGACGAGTGGGAGCAGGCCGGCGCCCAGGGGTGGGGCGCGGTACAGATGGAGGCGTACTACGCCCGGCTCAAGAACAACATCGTCCCGGTCGACGAGAAGGACCGGAACGCCATCGCCCGTGACTTCGTCGACGCCGCGCAGGCCACGCTCGGCGTGCCGCGCGTCGAGGGATTCAACAAGAAGCCGTTCGACGAGGGCGTCGGCTTCTTCGACCTCGCCTACCACCCGGAGAACAACAAGCGTTCCTCGGCGTCGGTCGCGTATCTGCACCCGGTGATGGACGAACGCCCCAACCTGACGATCATGCTGGAGACCTGGGCGTACCGGCTGGAACTGAACGGCACCCGCGCCGAGGGCGTCCACGTCCGCACCAAGGACGGTGAGGAGATCCTCGTCCGGGCCCGGGGCGAGGTCCTGCTGTGCGCCGGCGCGGTCGACTCGCCCCGGCTCCTGCTGCACTCCGGCATCGGTCCGAAGGCCGACCTGGAGGCGCTCGGCATACCCGTGGCGCACGACCTTCCCGGCGTCGGCGAGAACCTGCTCGACCACCCCGAGTCGGTGATCGTCTGGGAGACGGACGGGCCCATCCCGGACAACTCCGCGATGGACTCCGACGCCGGCCTGTTCGTGCGCCGGGACCCCGGACACGCGGGCCCCGACCTGATGTTCCACTTCTACCAGATCCCGTTCACGGACAATCCGGAACGTCTCGGCTACCAGCGGCCGGAGTTCGGCGTCTCGATGACCCCGAACATCCCCAAGCCGAAGAGCCGCGGCCGGCTCTACCTGACCAGCGCCGACCCGGAGGTCAAGCCCGCGCTGGACTTCCGCTACTTCACCGACGAGGACGACTACGACGGCCGCACCCTCGTCGACGGCATCCGCATCGCCCGCGAGATCGCGAAGACCGAACCGCTGGCCCACTGGCTCAAGCGCGAGGTGGCCCCCGGCCCCGACGTCACGGGAGACGAGGAGCTGAGCGAGTACGCCCGTAAGGTCGCGCACACCGTCTACCACCCGGCGGGCACCTGCAGGATGGGCGCCGCGACCGACGAACTGGCCGTGGTGGACCCCGAGTTGCGGATCCGCGGACTGCAGGGCATCCGGATCGCGGACGCCTCCGTCTTCCCGACCATGACCGCCGTGAACCCGATGATCGGCGTGCTGATGGTCGGCGAGCGTGCTGTCGACCTGATCGGAGGCGATGTGTGATGAGTACCGCGACCTCTGCTACTCCCCAGTCCTCCGGTACCACCGACGGCCCGGAGGGCGGCCCGCCCGTCTTCTCCGTCGACGGACTGTGGAAGGTCTTCGGCCCGAAGGCCGGCCGTGTCCCCGGCGACCCCGGGCTCACCGCACTCGATCCGGCCGAACTGCGCAGCCGCACCGGCTGCACGGTCGCCGTCCGGGACGTGAGCTTCGACGTCCGCAAGGGCGAGGTCTTCGTCGTCATGGGCCTGTCCGGCTCCGGCAAGTCCACGCTGGTGCGCTGTCTGACCCGGCTGATCGAGCCGACCGCGGGCGCCATAGCCATCGACGGCGAGGACGTGCGCGCGATGGACAAGGCACGGCTGCGCGAACTGCGCCGCCACCGGGCCGCCATGGTCTTCCAGCACTTCGGCCTGCTGCCGCACCGCACGGTCCTGGACAACGTGGCCTACGGCCTCGAGATCCAGGGCATGGGCCGGGCGCGGCGGCGCGCGAAGGCCGCCGAGGTCGTCGCCAAGGTGGGCCTGGAAGGCATGGAGCAGCGCAGACCCGCCCAGCTCTCCGGCGGTCAGCGCCAGCGCGTCGGGCTCGCCCGCGCGCTCGCCGTCGACCCCCAGGTGCTGCTGTTCGACGAGCCGTTCAGCGCGCTCGACCCCCTCATCCGGCGCGACATGCAGGAGGAGGTGATCCGACTGCACCACGAGGAGGGCCGCACGATGGTCTTCATCACCCACGACCTCAGCGAGGCGCTGAGGCTGGGTGACCGCATCGCCCTGATGCGCGACGGGCAGGTGGTCCAGCTGGGCACCCCCGAGGAGATCGTCGGCTCGCCCGCCGACGCCTACGTCCGCGACTTCGTCCGGGACGTCCCGCGCGAACAGGTCCTCACCGTCCGTACGGCCATGCGCCCGGCCTCGTCGGCGGACGAGGCCGGCAGCGGACCCGCCGTCCGCCCCGACGCCACGGTGTCGGAGGCCATCGAGGCCGTCGCCCGCGCGGGCTCCCCGGCCCGGGTCCTCGACCAGGGCCGCTGCGTGGGAATCGTCGACTCCGCCGCCCTGCTGTCGGTCGTCGCGGGGATGGGGACGCCCACCGCCACGGAACCGCCCACCGCCACGGAACCGCCCACCGCCACGGAACCGTCCGCCGCACCTGAGCCCTCAGCCGCCCCCGAGCCCTCCGCAGGGACGGAGCGCCCCGAGGGGGCCGTCTGATGGCGACCGTCACCGCAGTCGTCCCCCGGGCCGGCGAGCGGCCGGGCCTGCTCGGACGTGCCGCCGTGCGCAAGCTTCTGCTGCTCACCGTGGCCGCCGTGGTCCTCGTTCCGTTCGCCACCGCCCGCTGGGCCGGCGGCAGCTGGCCCGAGGCGCTGACCGTCGACGTCTCCGGACCGCTGGCCGGCGCCAGCGACTGGATCATCGACAACCGGGACTCCCACCCCCTCTTCCTCTACTTCTTCGGCCACGTCAGCAACGTCGTCGTCCTCGCCGTACGAGCCGTCTACCTCGCCCTCCTCGCCGTCGGATGGGCGGGAGTGACCGCCGTCGCCGGGCTGGTCGCCTGGCGGGTCGCGGGTGTACGGCTCGCGCTCGGCACCGCTGTCGCGTTCCTCGCCTGCGGTCTGCTGGGCATGTGGGTGCCCACCATGCAGACGCTCGCCCTGATGGTGGTCGCGGTCATCGCGTCCGTCGTCCTCGGCGCACTGCTGGGACTCGCCGCCGGACTCTCCGACCGCCTGGACCGCGTTCTGCGCCCGGTGCTGGACACCATGCAGGTGTTCCCCGCCTTCGCCTACCTCCTGCCGGTCGTGCTGGTGTTCGGGATCGGTGTCCCCGCCGCAGTCCTGGCCACCGTGATCTACGCCGCGCCGCCCATGGCCCGGCTGACCTCGCTCGGCCTGCGCGGCGCCGACAAGGAGGTGCTGGAGGCCGTCGAGTCGCTCGGCGCCGGTGCCCGTCAGCGTCTGCTGACCGCCCGTATCCCGCTGGCCCGCAGGGAACTCCTCCTCGGCCTCAACCAGACGATCATGATGGCGCTGTCCATGGCCGTCATCGCCTCGGTGATCGGCGCGGGCGGCCTCGGCGACCGCGTCTACCAGGCGCTGGCCTCGGTCGACGTCGGCGCGGCCCTCGCCGCCGGCATCCCGATCGTGCTCCTCGCCGTCGTCCTCGACCGCGTCACCGCCGCGGCCGGGGCGAACACCGACGGGACACCCCGGCCCCGTACGCACTGGCTGTACGTCGTAGCCGGCGCCGCGGCCGTCGCGGTCGCCGGACGTCTGGCGGACCGGCTGGAGTGGCCGGACGGGTGGGTCGTCACGATCGCCGAACCGGTCAACCGGGCCGTCGACTGGATGACCGACCACCTCTACTCGGGTGTCCCCGTCGTCGGCGGCACCGCCGACTGGGCCGCCCGCTTCACCACCTGGGTGCTCGACCCGGTGCGGGACGGACTGCAGTGGCTGCCCTGGTGGTCGGTGCTGCTCGTCGTCGCCGCCCTGGCCTGGCTGATCGGCACCTGGCGCACCGCGCTCACCGCCGTCCTCGCCATGGCCGCCATCGGAGTGCTCGGGGTGTGGAACCCGTCCCTCGACACGCTCTCCCAGGTCCTCGCGGCCGTCGCCGTCACCCTCGTCATCGGCTTTGCGATCGGTCTCGCCGCGTCCCGCAGCGACCGCGTCGAGCGGCTGCTGCGGCCGGTCCTGGACGTCTTCCAGACGATGCCGCAGTTCGTGTACCTGATCCCGGTCGTCGCCCTGTTCGGCGTCGGCCGTGCCCCGGCCGTCGCCGCCGCCATCGTCTACGCGCTGCCGGCCGTCGTCCGCATCACCACCCAGGGGCTGCGCCAGGTCGACCCGGCGGCGATGGAATCGGCCCGCTCGCTCGGCGCGACCAGCGGTCAGCAACTGCGCCAGGTCCAGCTCCCGCTGGCCCGTCGGGCGCTGCTCCTCGCCGTCAACCAGGGCGTGGTCCTGGTCCTCGCCGTCGTCATCATCGGCGGCCTGGTCGGCGGTGGCGCGCTCGGCTACGACGTCGTCTTCGGCCTCGCCCAGGGAGACCTGGCGACCGGCCTGGTCGCGGGAGCCGCGATCGTCTGCCTGGGCCTGATGCTCGACCGGGTGACCCAGCCCACCGAACGCCGCGCGAAGAAGGGAGCCTGAGATGCGACTTCGTACGACGTCGGCCGTGGCCGGAGTGTCCGCGCTCGTCCTGCTGACCGGCTGCGGCGCCGCCGACATGACCAAGCAGGCCTCGCCGTTCGCCAACGCCGAGGGCGCGCGGACGGTCACCCTGTCCGTGCAGTCCTGGGTGGGCGCCCAGGCCAACGTGGCCGTCGCCCAGTACCTGCTGGAGCAGGAACTCGGCTACCGCGTCGACACCGTGCAGGTCGACGAGGTGCCCGCCTGGGACGCGCTCAGCCAGGGCCGGGTCGACGCCATCCTGGAGGACTGGGGCCACCCGGATCAGGAGCAGCGGTACGTCGAGGACAAGAAGACGATCACGCCCGGCGGTGATCTCGGGGTCACCGGGCACATCGGCTGGTTCGTGCCGACGTACTTCGCGAAGAAGCACCCCGACATCACCGACTGGAAGAACCTCAACGAGTACGCCGATCAGTTCCGCACCGCGGAGAGCGGCGGCAAGGGCCAGCTGATAGACGGGTCACCGGCCTACCTCACCAACGACAAGGCACTGGTGAAGAACCTGAAGCTGGACTTCAAGGTGGTGTTCGCCGGGTCGGAGGCCGCGCAGATCACCCAGATCCAGCAGTTCGCCAAGGAGAAGAAACCCTTCCTCAGCTACTGGTACACACCCCAGTGGCTGTCCGCGAAGGTGCCGATGACCGAAGTGAAGCTGCCCGAGTACGAAGAGGGCTGCGACGCCGACCCGGCGAAGGTCGCCTGCGCCTACCCGCACACCCCGCTGCAGAAGTACCTCAACGCGGACTTCGCGAAGGACGGCGGCGACGCGGCGGACTTCCTGAGGAAGTTCCGGTGGACGACCGAGGACCAGAACGAGGTCTCCCTGATGATCGCCGAGCAGCGGATGGCGCCTCAGGAGGCGGCGGAGAAATGGGTGGACGGCAACGAGTCCACCTGGAAGGCCTGGCTGTCCTGAGGACCGGACCGGACCGACCGTCGGGCTGACCGGTCCGGTCCGGCCATGACGCGCGGCCCCGGGGCCACCGAGCGAGGTGAACCCGGGGCCGCTTGTCACGCGACACATGCGGTCATGCGGCGGGTGCCGGGTGCCGGGGGTTGGGGGCTGAATGCCGGATGCCGGTCAGGCGTGCGAGCCCGGCCGGTAGTGGCCCGGGGTGAGTCGGCAGGTCACGCCGAACCGGTTCCAGGCGTTGATCACCGTGATGGTGGCGATCAGGTGCGCCAGCTCGGCCTCCCCGAAGTGCTCGGCGGCCCGCCCGTACACCTCGTCCGGCACGAACCTGTGGGTCAGGACCGTCACCGCCTCGGTCAGCTCGATCGCCGCGAGCTCCTTGGCGGTGTAGAAGTGCCGCGACTCCTCCCAGGCGGCGAGCTGCACGATCCGCTCCACGCTCTCGCCCGCCGCGAGCGCGTCCTTGCTGTGCATGTCCAGGCAGAAGGCACAGTGGTTGAGCTGCGAGGCCCGGATCTTCACCAGCTCGAGCAGCTTCGGGTCGATCCCCTTACGGGCCGCCGCGTCGAGGCGCACCATCGCCTTGAAAACGTCCGGGGCGAGCGCGGACCAGTCCAGCCGGGGGGCCTGCTCGGGCGCGTACCCCTCGGCCGTCGCTCCGCCGGCGTTCGTGGACGCCGGCGTGGTCGCTGTCGTGGTTGCCGTCGTGCCGTCGTTCGTGGTCGTCGTCATGTCCTCGAGCGTAGGAGCAAGGCAGCCCAGGAGTATGGTCCACTCGCATGGCGAAACCCTGGGCCACTTTCGGTATCGACCTCCACCTGGAGCCGGCCGGTCCCGGCCTGCGCCGCGGCCTGACCGACGCCCTGCGCGAAGCGGTCCGCAGCGGCCGGCTGGCCCCCGGCACCCGGCTGCCCTCCTCCCGCGCCCTCGCCACCGATCTGGGCATCGCCCGCAACACGGTCGCCGAGGCCTACGCCGATCTGGTCGCCGAGGGCCGGCTGACCGCACGGCAGGGCTCCGGGACCCGGGTCGCCGACCACGCGGTGCCCCGGCCGCCCGCACGGCCACCCGCCCCGCGACGCCCGTCCGGCCGGCTTCGGTACGACCTCACGCCCGGCACCCCCGACCTCGCCTCCTTCCCGCGCGCCGCGTGGCTCAGGGCCTCCCGCCGGGCCCTGGCGTCCGCCCCCAACGACGCCCTCGGCTACGGCGACGCGAGAGGCCGCCCCGAACTGCGTACCGCCCTCGCCGACTACCTGGCACGGGTACGGGGCGTGCGCACCGACCCCGAACGCGTCGTCGTCTGCTCCGGATTCGCCCACGGCCTCCGCCTGCTGTGCGACATCCTGCGCGCCGCCCGAGGCGCCCGCACGCTCGCCGTGGAGCCCTACGGCCTCCCCGAACACCGGAACCTGATCGAACGCACCGGACTGCGCACCACCCCGGTCCCCTCCGACGACGCCGACCCCGGCGACGCCGCGGCGGTGCTGCTCAACCCCGCCCACCAGTTCCCCCTGGGCGGTGTGCTGCGCCCCGAACGCCGGGCGGCCGTCATCGACTGGGCCCGCCGCACCGGCGGCCTGATCCTGGAGGACGACTACGACAGCGAGTTCAGGTACGACCGCCAGCCCGTCGGGGCGCTCCAGGACCTGGACCCCGACCACGTGGTCCACCTCGGCACGGTCAGCAAGTCCCTCGCCCCCGGCCTCCGTCTGGGCTGGATGGTGCTTCCCCCGTCCCTCCTGCCGGAGGCCGTCGAACACGGTGCCGCCCGGACCGTCAGCGCCCTCGAACAGCTCACCTTCGCCGAGTTCCTCACCTCCGGAGCCCACGACCGGCATGTGCGTGCCGCCCGCCTGCGCTACCGGCGCCGTCGCGACGCCCTGGTCGAGGCCCTCGCCGAGCGGACACCCGACGTACGGGTCACGGGCATCGCGGCCGGGTTGCACGCCGTACTCCGACTGCCGTCGGGCACCGAACAGTCGGTCGTCCGGGCGGCCGCCTGGCAGGGCCTCTCGGTCATGGGCCTGGCGTACTTCCGGCACCCCGCCGCCGAGGTCGCTCCCCCGGACGCCCTGGTCGTCGGTTACGGAACCCCGCCGGACCACGCCTGGGCGGCGACCCTGGACGCCCTGTGCCGGGCGCTTCCCTGAGGGATGTGCCGCGGCCCCTGCCCGACAGGCTGCCGCAGCAGGCGTGCACACCATCCCAAAAGCCCCACAACCATGACCGATCGAGGCCGCGTTCAAGGATCCCCTGCCCCCTCCCGCCGGCCGGCGCCTAGGCTGTCCGCCGCGAGCCGGGGAGCACGGCGCACCGCGGCGGCAAGGCGGCACACACGGGGGAGCGGAGAACATGGCGCAGGAGACGGCGGACCAGGAGACGGTGGGCCAGGAGACGGCGGGCCAGGAGACGGCGGGCCGGAGGGCGGCCCAGGAGACGGCCCCGAAGGCGATACCCGCGGCGCGGACACGGCGGCGGATGCGGTCCGGCACGGTGATGCTCGGTGGCGCGGGGCTCCTCGCGGCGGCCCTGTCCGCGTGCAGTTCGGAGCCGGACCGCCGCTGCGTGGACCGGGACAGCTACGACTACCTCAACGGCTACAGGATCGTCGCCGACGAGAACTGCACGACAACCTCCGGTTCCCTCGGCAAGGAAGCCGACGCCGACTGGTACTACGACGCCGACGTCAGTGACGACTGGGCCGACGACGGCACCTTCAGCCGGAGCCAGGCCGTCGACCGGGGTGGCTTCGGCTCGTCCTCGGGCAGCAGCGGCGGCTGACCACCCCGTCGAGCGAAGGAACGAGGGACCCGCCCGTGGAACGCCGCACCATCGAACCCCGCCCCGGCTGGCAGCAGACCGTCGAGGAACAGGGGCTCATCTACCCCCTCACCTTGCCCGAACCGCTCGAGGCCGACCGGGCGGCGGGCCTCCCCGTCCCCGACGACGCCTGGGTCCCGTACTGGGACGAGAGCGCGTACTACGTCTTCGGCCTTGACGAAGTGGAGGCGCTGGAGAAGGTCGTCGAGGAACTGCACCGCATGTGCCTCGCGGCCGCCGACCACATCGTCACCGCCGACCGCTTCGCCGACCTCGGCATCACCGATGCGCGGGTCGCCGGCGCGGTCGCCGAGGCCTGGCGACGGCGGGCCGAACTCCCCTCCCTCTACGGCCGTTTCGACCTCCGTTACGACGGCACCGGTCCCGCGAAGCTGCTGGAGTACAACGCCGACACCCCCACCTCCCTGGTGGAAGCCGCCTCGCCCCAGTGGTTCTGGATGGAGGAACGGTTCCCCGGCGCCGACCAGTGGAACTCCATGCACGAACGCCTCGTCGACGCCTGGCGGGGGCAGGCCGCGCTCCTCCCGCCGGGCAGCCCGCTGTACTTCGCCCACTCCTCGGCCGACGTGCTCGGCGAGGACCTCATGACCGTCGCCTACCTCAAGGAGACCGCCGAACAGGCGGGCCTCGACACCGAGTGGCTCACCGTGGAGGAGATCGGCTGGGACCGGCTCTCCGGCCGCTTCGTCGACAACGGCCTCCGGTTCATCCGCGGCATCTTCAAGCTGTACCCCTGGGAGTGGCTCACCACCGACCGCTTCGCCGGCCATGTCCTCGACACCCTCGACAACGGCGGCGGCACCGGCAGCACCCTGTGGATCGAGCCCGCCTGGAAGATGCTGCTCAGCAACAAGGCCCTGCTGGCGATCCTCTGGGAGCTCTTCCCGGACCACCCCAACCTCCTCCCGGCCCACCTCGACGGCCCCCGCGACCTGGCGTCGTCCACCGGCTACGTGGCCAAACCACTGCTCGGCCGCGAGGGCGCAGGGGTGACGATCCACTCGCCGGGCAGCGCCCCCGTGGTCCGCGACGAACCCTGCTGCTACCAGCAGTTCGCCCCGCTGCCGGACTTCGACGGCAACCATGTCGTCCTCGGCGCCTGGACGGTCGGGGACGAGTCCGCCGGCCTCGGCATCCGCGAGTCGTCGGGCCTGATCACCGACGAGTACGCCCGCTTCCTCCCACACGTGATCCTGTGATCACCCCCTGATCCGACGCCTTGGAGGGCCGCGGGCCCTCCAAGGGACGCGGGGAATCGCGCGAGCGGCCGTACCGAACCCGCGTCCGCCCGACGGCAACCGGCAACCGGCAGCCGTCGGGCGGACGCGCCCGCTCGCATGGCGGACGTCCCACCACGGCGCTCCGCGCCGCCCGGTAGGCTGACCGGTGGGCCGTGACTGGCGTGCTGGGATGGGACCGACCATCGGGGAGCGGCCCCCGGGCCGTGCTGTGGGCCCGGTACGAGTGCCGCGCGCCTGGGCCGCCATGCCGTGAACGCCGAACGCCACGTCCGGAGGTCCCTCATGCCCGCCGAGCCCCTCTCCACCGCTTCCACCGCCTTCCGCTCCGCCCTCGACGTGATCCGCGCCGTCGAGCCGCGCGTCGCCGACGCCATCGGCCAGGAGGTCGCCGACCAGCGCGAGATGCTCAAGCTCATCGCCTCCGAGAACTACGCCTCCCCGGCCACCCTCCTGGCGATGGGTAACTGGTTCAGCGACAAGTACGCCGAGGGCACCGTCGGCCGCCGCTTCTACGCCGGCTGCCGCAACGTCGACACCGTCGAGTCGCTGGCCGCCGAACACGCCAAGGAGCTTTTCGGCGCCCGCCACGCCTACGTCCAGCCGCACTCCGGCATCGACGCCAACCTGGTCGCCTTCTGGTCCGTGCTCGCCCAGCGTGTCGAGGTCCCCGCCCTGGAGAAAGCCGGCGTCCGCCAGGTCAACGACCTCTCCGACGCGGACTGGGCCGAGCTGCGCCGCGCCTTCGGCAACCAGCGCATGCTCGGCATGTCCCTGGACGCCGGCGGCCACCTCACCCACGGCTTCCGCCCGAACATCTCAGGAAAGATGTTCGACCAGCGCTCCTACGGCACCGACCCGGCCACCGGCCTCATCGACTACGAGGCCCTGCGCACCTCCGCCCGCGAGTTCAAGCCGCTGATCATCGTCGCCGGGTACTCCGCGTACCCCCGTCTGGTGAACTTCCGGATCATGCGCGAGATCGCCGACGAGGTCGGTGCCACGCTCATGGTGGACATGGCGCACTTCGCCGGTCTCGTCGCCGGCAAGGTCCTCACCGGCGACTTCGACCCGGTCCCGCACGCCCAGATCGTCACCACCACCACCCACAAGTCGCTGCGCGGCCCGCGCGGCGGCATGGTCCTGTGCGACGACTCCCTCAAGGACCAGGTCGACCGCGGCTGCCCGATGGTTCTGGGCGGCCCGCTCCCGCACGTCATGGCCGCCAAGGCGGTCGCCCTGGCTGAGGCCCGGCAGCCCGCCTTCCAGGATTACGCTCAGCGCATCGTGGACAACTCCCGCGCCCTCGCCGAGGGCCTGATGAGCCGCGGCGCCACCCTGGTCACCGGCGGCAGTGACAACCACCTCAACCTGATCGACGTCACCACCTCCTACGGCCTCACCGGCCGGCAGGCCGAGGCCGCCCTGCTCGAGTCGGGCATCGTCACCAACCGCAACTCCATCCCGGCCGACCCGAACGGCGCCTGGTACACCTCCGGCATCCGCATCGGCACCCCCGCACTGACCACGCGCGGCCTGGGCACCGCCGAGATGGACGAGGTCGCCGCCCTCATCGACCGTGTGCTGACCACCACGGAGCCCGGCACCACCAGCAAGGGCGCCCCCTCCAAGGCCCAGCACATCCTCGACGCGAAGGTCGCGGACGAGATCTCCCGCCGCGCCACCGACCTGGTCGCCGGTTTCCCGCTGTACCCGGAGATCGACCTCGGCTGAGGAGTTCCTTCTCGACGCGTCCCATGGCGGTCCGGCCCTGTGCCGGGCCGCCATGCGCCGTCGTCAGGCGTCCAGCAGCTCCTGCCTCGGTCCCGGATCCTCCCGGTCCTTCCGCCGGCGGATCAGCGGCAACCGCAACACGTACGGGCGCAGCACCAGGGCCAGTGCCGCTCCGGCCGCCAGGCCCGGTATCGCCCACCACCAGTCGGTGCCGTCGCCCGTCGCCGGTGCGGCATGGGTCTCGGAGGCTGCCGCGGCCGCACCCTGGTCCGTCCCGGGGCCGGCCTGTTCCTTTCCCGACCCGGCCTGCTCCGGCTGCCACGGTGCCGGGTAGAGCCCGGGGGCCGATCCCGAGCCCGACCTCTTGCCCATCACGCCCAGCTCGAACAGGAACTTGTGCACATCCGACGGGTGCTCGGCGCGGTGCCAGAGGCCGTTCGGCGTTTCAGCGAGATCCCCCGCCGTGTGTATCCACGCGCCCTGGCCCACGTCCGCCAGGAAGACCCGGTCCACGCGCCAGGGCGTCACATCGTGCACCATCCACGTCACGTTGATCAGCCGGGCCGAGGCCGAGGGGGCCTCCGGCGGCTTCTCCCGCATGCCCGTGCCGATCGAGCCGAGCAGCCGCTCCAACTCGGCATACCTCTTGTCGTCGTGATACAGAGACGCGGTCTCCCCGCTCTCCGGCGAGACCACCAGTACGCTCGTCGGCCCCCCGGCCGAGGCGGGCGACGCCCCCCACACCATCAGGGCCATCGCCGCCGTCAACGCGCCCATGCCCGCCGTAAGACGTCGAACCCTGCCTGTCCATCCGCGCATCCGGACCCCCACTCGGCCGGTCGATCCCCGTACGGCCCACCCGTGAGCCGCCTGTCACTTCTGGTACACCGTCCGGCCCACCGGGGTTCCCAGTCGGACAGGCCCAATTCCGGGGCGCACTCGGACATCTGGCCGGCTGTCAGCCCGCCGCCCCGCCCAGCTCCTCCAAGGATTCCGCGATCTCCAGCGCCCGTGCCTTCGAGGCCTCCCCCTCCAGCCGGAGCGTTACCTCAC
Source organism: Streptomyces sp. NPDC005774 (assembly GCF_042871645.1). NCBI lineage: Bacteria > Bacillati > Actinomycetota > Actinomycetes > Kitasatosporales > Streptomycetaceae > Streptomyces > Streptomyces sp. NPDC005774. The sequence goes on from NZ_JBIAIV010000001.1 coordinate 366,544, forward strand.
CCGCATCCCCCGTACCGGCGTTCCCGCCGCGGTCGGTCCACAGCAGGGTCGGCCCGGAGGTGCGCTTCTCCCGGGTGAACCGGTGGCCGTCCGCGTCCACCAGCCAGAAGCTCAGAAGATGCGGCCGTGGGAACCACAGCGCCGGATCCGGGACACCGCCCTCGGAACCCTCTCCGCCGAGTGACAACCGCACCGGCTGCTCCCGCACGCTCTTGGTGAACGTGACGTCCAGCCGGGCCGGAAACTCGTCCAGCCGGATCGTGCGCCCCTGCTCCCGCCAGCACAGGCTCACCAGGAACCGGCCGCGCGGCAGCCCGCTCACCGTCACCGCGTCCGGAGCACCCAGCGCCTCCGGCACCAGCGGTGCGAAACCGGCCTGCCGCTCCGCCTGGGCGAGCGACAGCGACCGCCCGCAGCCCGGCACCTCGGCGCCCGGAGAAGGCACCGCCGACGGGTCGTACCGCACCTCCACCCCGCCGAAGCCGAACCAGTCGGACACCGCCGCCCGCACCGGCGGCGTCAGCACCAGCACCGTCAGCAGCCCGCACAGTGTGGCGGCCAGCGACCGCCACCGCCACCGCGCCCAGCTCCGTACCCCCCGCAGCCGCTCCGCGGCACCCGGCGGTCCGGCCACCGCAACGGGCACGTCCTCGGTGAGTATCCGCTCCAGCACCCGCTCGACCATCGACTCGGGCCCGCCCGCGCCCCCCTGCCCGTCCAGGGACCGGCCGAGCGCCCGCAGCTCCTCTCGCAGCCGGGCGGTCTCGGCGCGCCCGCCCTCGGTGGCGCCGCCATCGTCGTACGACTCGCTCATGCTCGGTTGTCACCCACTTCCCGGGGCCGGAAGTCCGGCAGCAGACGCTCCAGCTTCCGCAGGGCGCGGTTCAGCCGCGACTTCACCGTGCCCCGGGGCCAGCCCAGGGCCTGGGCGGTCTCCCGCTCGTCCATCTCCAGCAGATAGCGGTAGGTGACGACCAGACGGTGCTCCTCGCTCAGCTTCTCCAGGGCAGCCGTCAGTGCGGCGCGGCGCTCCGTCTCCAGCGTCACCACCGCCGGGTCCACCGATTCCGGTATCACCGGCTCCGCCTCCGCGAACGCCGCCTCACGGCCGGCGAGGCTGTACCGGCGGGCCGCCGCGCGCACGGTGTTCCTCGTCTCATTGGCCACGATCGACAGCAGCCACGGCCGGAACGCCATGCCGTCCCGGAACCTGCCCAGCGCGCAGTACGCCTTGACGAAGGCCTGCTGCACCACGTCCTCCGCGTCCGCCCCCGCCCCGAGCGCGGTGGCCGCCCTGAGCGCGATGCCCGTATGGGCTCGCACCAGCTCCGCGTACGCCTCCGGCTCTCCGGCGCGTACCCGTGTGATCACCGCGGTCTCATCGACGATGCGGCCCCCCTCCCGCGTCCTCACACTTTTGTTACACCGCCGGGGACGATCCGGTTCCCATCTGCTCCCGGTCGGTTCCGAACCGCTCTCGGGAACCTGAGAGAATAGGGGCCATGGCCTCTGAAAGTCCTCGCGTGCTCTCCGGAATCCAGCCCACCGCAGGCTCGTTCCACCTCGGCAACTACCTCGGCGCCGTCCGCCAGTGGGTGGCCCTGCAGGAGACGCACGACGCGTTCTACATGCTCGCCGACCTGCACGCGATCACGGTCACGCAGGACCCGGCCGAGCTGCGGGCCAACACCCGGCTCGCCGCCGCCCAGCTGCTGGCCTCCGGGCTCGACCCGGACCGCTGCACCCTCTTCGTCCAGAGCCACGTCCCCGAGCACGCCCAGCTCGCCTGGGTCATGAACTGCCTCACCGGCTTCGGCGAGGCCTCCCGCATGACCCAGTTCAAGGACAAGTCCGCCAGGCAGGGCGCCGACCGCGCCTCCGTCGGCCTGTTCACCTACCCGGTCCTCCAAGTCGCCGACATCCTGCTCTACCAGGCGAACGAGGTGCCGGTGGGCGAGGACCAGCGCCAGCACGTCGAGCTCACCCGCGACCTCGCCGACCGCTTCAACGGCCGGTTCGGCCCGACCTTCACCGTCCCGAAGCCGCACATCCTCAAGGAGACGGCGAAGATCTACGACCTTCAGGACCCGACGGCCAAGATGAGCAAGTCGGCATCCACGCCGAAGGGCCTCATCAACCTCCTCGACGACCCGAAGGCCACCGCCAAGAAGGTGAAGAGCGCGGTCACCGACACCGACACCGTCGTCCGCTACGACGCCGAGAACAAGCCGGGTGTGAGCAACCTCCTCACGATCCACTCGACCCTCACCGGCGCGAGCGTCGCCGAGCTGGAGGAGCGTTACGCCGGCAAGGGCTACGGTGCGCTGAAGACGGACCTCGCCGAGATCATGGTCGAGTTCGTGACCCCGTTCAAGGAGCGCACCCAGCAGTACCTGGACGACCCCGAGACGCTCGACTCGGTCCTGGCCAAGGGCGCCGAGAAGGCCCGCGCCGTCGCCGCGGAGACCCTCGCCCTGGCCTACGAGCGGGTGGGTTTCCTGCCCGCCAAGCACTGACCCGGCCCCGGCACCGGTCACCACGGAACTGAACGCGGACCCGGTACCGATTCGTACCACCGGGTGAGCGCCGTACATCACTCCGGCTGCGCCTGCCCGGAAGCGGGCCGTGGTCGTACAGTCGGTACGAGGGCGGCCGCTCCGGCGGCCACCCGCTGTGTGCCGGACCGGTACCACCACCCGGGCCGGCACCACCACAACGACGGAAACGACGGCAACGACGGAACGAAGGAGACGACGTGGGGACCGTAACGATCGGTGTGTCGATCGCGGTCCCGGAGCCTCACGGCAGCCGGCTTCAGCAGCTGCGCGCGGGCTTCGGGGACGCCGCTGCTCACGGTATCCCCACGCATGTCACCCTGTTGCCGCCGACTGAGGTCGGCGAGGGCGACCTGCCGGCCATCGAGACACATCTGAGCGAGGTCGCCGCGACCGGCCGCCCGTTCCCCATGCGGCTCTCCGGCACCGGCACCTTCCGGCCCCTGTCGCCGGTCGTGTTCGTTCAGATCGTGGAGGGCGCCGAGGCCTGCACCTGGCTGCAGAAGCAGGTCCGCGACGTGTCCGGTCCCGTCGCGCGGGAGCTGCAGTTCCCGTACCACCCGCACGTCACCGTGGCGCACGGCATCGAGGAGGCGGCGATGGACCGCGCCTTCGAGGAACTCGCCGACTACGAGGCGCGGTGGCCCTGCACCGGGTTCGCGCTCTACGAACAGGGCGCCGACGGGGTGTGGCGCAAGCTGCGGGAGTTCCCGTTCGGCTCGCTGGTGGTGCCCCCGCAGCCCGGCCGCGCCGACCGAGGCTCCGTCACCGCGCACTGATCTTTGCGACCTCCGGCCCGCAGGGCCTCAGACCGGCAGCCGCCGGAACACCGCCCGGGGCAGGTGCCGCAGCGCCGACATCACCACGCGCAGCCTGCCCGGCACCCACACCGCCTCCGCGCGGCGGCGCAGCCCCAGCTCGACCGCCGTCGCGACCGCCTCCGGGGTGGTGGTGAGCGGCGCCCCGCGCGAAGCGGTGGCCGTCCGGGTACGGACGAAGCCGGGGCGTACGACCATGACGTGCGCGCCCGTGCCGTACAGCGCGTCGCCGAGGCCCTGGGCGAAGGTGTCCAGGCCGGCCTTGCTGGAGCCGTAGATGAAGTCCGCGCGGCGGGCCCGCTCACCGGCGACGGACGACAGCACCACCAGGCAGCCGTGCCCCTGGTTCTGGAGGGCACCCGCGCACACGAGGCCCGAGGAGACCGCGCCGGTGTAGTTGGTCTGCGCGACCCGGACGGCGGCCCGGGGCGACCGCTCGTCGTGGGCCTGGTCGCCGAGGGTGCCGAAGGCGAGCAGCACCATGTCGATGTCACCGTCCGTGAAGACCTCGCCGAGGACGCTCTCGTGGGAGGCGGGGTCGAGGGCGTCGAAGGCGATGACGCGCACCTGGGCGCCCAGGCCGCGCAACTGCTCCGCGGCCTGTTCCAGCGCGGGGGAGAGCCGGCCCGCCAGCCACACCGTGCGGGTGCGGCGGGCGATCAGCCGGCGGGCCGTGGCCAGGGCGATCTCGGACGTGCCGCCGAGGACGAGCAGGGACCGGGGCAGCCGGGCCGCGGCGGGAGCGATGCGGTCCCATCCCGTGGGGGAGACGGTGTCATCAGGCATGTCGGTGACCGTATCGCCCCTATATGGGTGATTAGTTTTGAAACCTTGCACCACTCGTCGGAACGGGTGATTAATGGGATGTCGCTCCGGACATGGGATTTCCCCCGCAGGGGCAAAGACGGTTCATGGACTGGCTGAAGAAACTCCCGGTCGTCGGCCCGTGGGCCACGCGGCTGATGCTCACGCACGCGTGGCGGTCCTACGAGCGGATGGAGCGGGTGCACTGGACCCGGCTGGCCGCCGCGATGACGTTCACCAGCTTCGTCGCGCTGTTCCCGCTGCTCACCGTCGCCGCCGCGGTCGGCGCCGCCATGCTCAGCCAGGAGCAGCAGGACACCCTCCAGGACAAGCTCACCGAGCAGGTGCCCGGCATCTCCGACCAGCTGGACATCGGGAGCCTGGTGGAGAACGCCGGCACCGTCGGCCTCATCGCCGGTGCCGTCCTGCTGTTCACCGGCATCGGCTGGGCCGGATCGATGCGGGAGTGCCTGCGCGCGGTGTGGGAGCTGTCCGACCCGGAGGAGAACCCCGCCCTGCGCAAGGCCAAGGACGCGGGCATCCTGGTCGGGCTCGGCGGCGCGGTCCTGGTCACCCTGGTCGCCTCCACGGTCGCCTCGACGGCGGTCGGCTGGATCAGTGACGCCATCGGGCTGGAGAAGGGCGGCTGGGGCGGGATCGTGCTGCGGATCGCGGCCTTCGCCGTCGCCGCGGGCGCCGACTTCCTGCTCCTGCTGTACGTCCTGTCGCCGCTGCCCGGAGTCGAACCCGCCCGCCGCCGTCTGGTCGTGGCCGCGCTCATCGGCGCGGTCGGCTTCGAACTGTTGAAACTACTGCTCAGCGGCTACATGCAGGGCGTGGCCGCGAAGAGCATGTACGGCGCGTTCGGTGTCCCGGTCGCCCTGCTGCTGTGGATCAACTTCACCATGAAACTGGTCGTGTTCTGCGCCGCCTGGACGGCGACGCAGAGCCAGGAGAACGAGGGAGTCACGAACGCGGACGGCGGCGCACCAGATCCGGCAGCGGCCAGCGGCGGTTGACCAGGAACGCCCCGCCCGCGAGCAGCACCAACACCCCGCCCGTGACGGCGAGCGCGGTGCCGACGCCGCCGGCCCCGCCCCTGGCCGCGGCACTCGCCACCGGCCTGCTGCCCGCGGCGCCCGGCGCGTCCTCGCCCGTGCCACCCGCCTCGCCGGGGGAGGCACTGGCACCCGGCCGGGCGTCGGCCTGCACGGCGCTCCTGGGCGGCACCAGCTCACCCACCGGATCGACCTTGCCGACAGCCTCGAACCCCCAGTCGAACAGCTTCGCGGTCTCCTTGTAGACCCCGTTGCTCTCCTTCTTCTCCGGGTTCATCACGGTGACGAGCAGGACCCTGCCGTCCTGCTCGGCGACCCCGGTGAAGGTGGCGCCCGCGTCGGTGGTGTTGCCGTTCTTCACTCCCGCGATGCCCTCGTAGACGGGCACGTCGTAGTCGCCGGACAGCAGCCGGTTGGTGCTCTGGATCTCGAAGGACTCGCGGACCTTCTTGCCCTTCTTGTTCTTCTTCGTCTCACCGGGGAAGTCCGCGCGGACCGTCGAGGCGTACTCCCGGAAGTCCTTCTTCTGCAGCCCGGAACGGGCGATCAGGGTCAGGTCGTACGCGGACGACGTCTGCTCCTCGGCGTCGTAACCGTCCGGGCTCACCACGGCCGTGTCGAGGGCCTGGAGCTCCTCGGCGTGCTCGTTCATCTCCTCGACGGTCTTCTCGACACCCCCGTTCATGGCGGCCAGCACCCGCACGGCGTCGTTGCCCGAGCGGAGGAAGACCCCGAGCCACAGGTCGTGGACGGTGTACGTCTCGTCCTCCTTGATCCCGACCATGCTGGAACCGGAGCCGATGCCGGCCAGGTCGGAGGACTCGACCTTGTGCTTCGTCGAGCTGGGCCACTTCGGCAGCAGGGTGTCGGCGAACAGCATCTTCAGGGTGCTGGCCGGGGCCAGTTTCCAGTGCGCGTTGTGCGCGGCGAGCACCTTGCCCGACTCGGCGTCGGCGACGATCCAGGACCGGGCCGACAGGCCCTTCGGCAGCACGGGCACGCCGCTCGCGAGGTTGACCTGGGTCCCCGCCTGCCCGAGCAGGGTGCCGCCCACCGTCGACATCTTCGCCGGGGGAGCGGCCTTGGAGCCGTTCGGCTTTTTCGAGTCCTTCGACTTCTTCGAGTCCTTCGACGGACTCTTCGACGGGTCGGCCGAGGCCGTGGCCGAGGAGTCGGCCGAGGGTATGGACGAAGGGTCGGCCGACGGGCTCGGGGCCGCGAGGGCAACGGGAGCGGTCAGCGCGGTGGACAACACTATGGCGGAAGTGACCAGCAGCGAGCGCCGGATGGAGTTTTTGGGTGCGGGCACGGTCGGAAACGTACATGCAGTGCCTGAGGAAGTCCCCCCTCCCTCCCCACCCCGCGAACGGAACCGGACACCGTCCGGTGATACTGGAACCATGCCGTGCCCGCCCGGGGGGCCGCCCCCGGAGCCCCGGCCGAATCCGGGCGCCCGGCATTGCGATGAAAGGTCAGATCTGGTGAAACTCAGCCGCCCCGTCTCCTGGTTCCTGCTCGCCTTCGGGGTATGGAGCTGGATCATCTGGATCACTTTCGTCAAGAACCTGGTCAAGGACGGCAGCGGACTCGCCTTCGACGACGGCGGGCCGACGGCGTATTTCTGGGTCCATCTGCTGCTGGCCGTCGTCTCCTTCGTATTGGGGACGGTCGTCGGAGGCATCGGGTTGCGTGGTCTGCGCGCACTGAGCCGGACGTCACGGACGTCGTAACGGAAATCTGGGGAACACCGCACCGTGGTCATCGTCTTCGTACTCGTCGCGCTGCTGGTCCTGTCCGTCCTGGTGACGGGCAACTGGTACCTGTGGCGCCGTCTGTTCCGCGACACGACCAGGGCTCCGGGCGCCGTGCGCCGCGTCGGCGCGGTGGTGATCGTCGGAGGCTGGGCGCTGACCTTCGCGGCGTTCTTCGCCACGCGCAGCGGTGCCCCGTTCTGGCTCAAGCAGGTCCTGGCCTGGCCCGGTTACCTCTGGCTGGCCCTGTGCCTCTACCTGCTCCTCGCGGTGCTCGTGGGTGAGGCCGTCCGCCCGGTGCTGCGCCGGGTCCTGGAGCGCCGGGCACAGCGCACGGCAACGCCGCCGAGCCAGGAGCCGACACCGACACCGATACCGGCGGGCGCGGCGGCCGTCGCGCCCGCACCGCCCGCCGAGCCCGCGGCACCGCCCGCCCCGGGAACGTCACAGCCGACGGACGCGGACGCCTCCGCGCCGACCGGCACCACGCCCCCCGGTTCCGGTCCCGCTCCCGCTGCCGACACCCCCGAGGAACCCGCCACCCCGACGGACCCCGCCGGTCCCTCCCGGCGGCTGTTCGTCTCCCGGGTGGTCGCCGGGGCCGCCGCAGTGGCGGCCGTCGGGACGGTCGGGTACGGAACGTACGGCGTGGTGCGCGGGCCGCAGGTGAAGCGGGTCACCGTGCCGCTCGCCAAGCTGCCGCGCGCGGCGCACGGCTACCGGATCGCCGTGGTCAGCGACATCCACCTGGGGCCGATCCTCGGCCGGGGCTTCGCGCAGAAGGTCGTCGACACGATCAACTCGACCCAGCCCGACCTGATCGCGGTCGTCGGCGACCTGGTGGACGGCACGGTCAAGGAACTCGGCCCGGCCGCGGCCCCGCTCGCGCAGCTGAGGGCACGTCACGGCTCCTTCTTCGTCACCGGCAACCACGAGTACTTCTCCGGTGCCGAGGAGTGGGTCGACGAGGTGCGCCGGCTCGGCCTGAACCCGCTGGAGAACGCGCGTACGGAACTCCCGCACTTCGACCTCGCCGGGGTGAACGACCTGGCCGGCGAGAGCGACGGCCAGGGACCCGACTACGCGCGGGCGCTCGGCGACCGGGACCGGGCCCGCGCGTGCGTGCTCCTCGCCCACCAGCCGGTGATGGTCCACGAGGCCGTCGACCACGGCGTCGACCTCCAGCTCTCCGGCCACACCCACGGCGGCCAGCTCTGGCCCGCCAGCTACCTCGCCGCCGCCGCCAACCCGACCCTCGCGGGCCTGGACCGCTACGGCGACACCCAGCTGTACGTCAGCCGCGGCGCCGGCGCCTGGGGCCCGCCGACCCGGATCGGCGCGCCGTCGGACATCACGGTGATCGAACTGGCGTCGAAGCAGACCTGACGGCGGCACCGCAGGCCCGGGGCCACCCCCCGGGCCTGCGGTGCGGTCCCGGGACCCCGGCCCCGGGCTTCCGGAACAGGGAAACCCGTACCCGGACCACCGCATCGGCGCTCCTTCCGACGTGCCGGCGGGCCGCACCGGCCCACCACGGGACGTACGGGCCGCGCTCATCCGCACCGGACGGGCCCTAACCGGGACCGTGCTCCTCCCGGCGGGCCACGGAGACCGCCCCGGTACCGTCCCCGGCGGTGGTCGGGACGGGCTCCAGGGGGCTCCCCGGACCCGGCCGCGCCTCCCCGACGGCACCGAGGGCGCTGTGCGTCCCGTCCGGCACCGCCGCCTCCGCCCACGGCGGCCCCGCCTCCGCCGGCACCGCTGCCTCCGCCGGCACCTCCGCCTCCGCCCGCGCCGGGAGCGTCACCGTCACCGCCAGGCCCTCGCCCGGGGCCGTCCGTACCGTCACCTCGCCGCCGTGCGCGTGGACCACGCCCTGCACGATCGCCATGCCCAGCCCGCTGCCCGCCCCGCCGCCGGCCCGGAAGAAGCGGTCGAAGAGGCGTGCCGCGTCCTGCGCGCCGAGCCCCGGCCCGTCGTCCGCCACGCACAGCCGCACGAGGCCGCCGGCGCGGGCCACTCCGAGCCGTACCGGCACCTCGGCGGGAGTGTGTGTCCGCACGTTGCCCAGCAGGTTGCCCAGCACCTGCCGCAGCCCGGACTCGTCGGCCCGTACCAGCACCACACCCCCGGCGTCGACGGTCACCGGCCGCTCCGGCTGCTGCACCCGCAGGTCCTCGGCGGCATCCCGCACCAGACGGCACACGTCCACGTTCCGCAGCCGCAGTTCGGGCCGCTGGTCGAGGCGGGCCAGCACGAGCAGTTCGTCCACGAGCCGCGCCATGCGGTCGGACTCCGCCAGCATCCTGTCCCAGGCCCGGCGCCGCTCCGCCGGCTCGCGCAGCATCCCCCGGTCGTACAACTGGAGGTAGCCGCGGATCGCGGCCAGCGGGGTGCGCAGTTCGTGCGAGGCGTCGGCGACGAACCGGCGCAGCTGGGCCGCGCTGCGCTCGCGCGTGCGGTACGCCGACTCGACCTGCTGGAGCATCGAGTTCAGGGCGAGCCGCAGCTGCTCCACCTCCAGGATGGGGTCCCGGCTGGAGGGCACGCGCCGGGTCAGATCGCCCTCGGCGATCGCCGACGAGGTTTCCACCATGTCCTCCAGCGGCCGCATCCGGCGGCGGACGCTGACCATCGTCAGACAGGCCAGCAGCGCGAGCAGCAGTGTCCCGATGGCCGCGTCGAGCCTGATCGCCTTGGCGACCCCCTCGTGGAGCGACTCGGTGGAGGTGGCGATCAGGACGTACGTGCCGTCCCCGAGCTGCGTGGCCGTCGCGCGGTAGGCGGCACCCCGGACGGTGAGGTCGTGCGGCTCGGGGTCCCGGACCAGGGCGCGCGGGTCGCCCACTTCGTCGGCCAGGGCGCGCTGGGCGGCGGTCGGTTCGAAGCCGAGGATGCCCACGGCCTCGCCCCCGGGACCGACGGCGGCGAAGATCGAGTCGGGGCGGTTCTCCCCGTTCCACTCCGGATGCACCCGCTCGGTGAAGAAGCTCAGCACGCTCAGCGAGTCGATCTGCCGCAGCGTCAGCTGGGAACCGCCGAGCGAGTCGCGGTTCTGGGTCAGCTCCGCGTCGATCTGGTCGAGCAGGTAGTACCGCATGACCAGCACGCTCACCAGGGTCGCCGCCGTGATGCCGATGGCGAGCAGTACCAGGTTCGCCAGCGTCAGCCGGCCGCGCAGGGAGTGGATGCCCCGCTCGCAGCACACCAGGTGGCGCAGCCGGAAGAGGTGAGGGCCGCGGCGTGGTCGCGGCTTCGGCGTCCTCACGTCAGGCCGTATCCGACCCCGCGCCGGGTGGTGATCACCGGCGGTCCCAGGGTGTCGAGTTTGCGCCGCAGGTAGCTGATGTAGGTCTCGACGACGGTCGACTCCGGCGGAGTGTGCTCGTACTGCCAGACATGGCGCAGCAGTTGGTCCTTGGGCACGATCCGGCCGCCGTTGCGCACCAGGAAGCGCAGCAGGGCGTACTCGGTGGGGGTCAGTTCGACCGAACGGCCCGCGCGGCGCACCGAGTACGTCGTCTCGTCCAGTTCCAGGTCGCCGTGACGCAGCGGTGCCCGCTGCGGCAGGACGTCGGCGGGCCTGGTGCGGCGCAGCACCGCGGTGACCCGTGCGACGACCTCGTCGATGTTGAACGGCTTGGTGATGTAGTCGTCGCCGAAGCCGAGCGCACCGACGATCTCCGCCGGGGCGTCCCGGGCGGTGAGGAACACCACCGCCAGCTCCGGCCGGCGGAGCCGCAGTTCACGGCCCAGTCCCCGGCCGTCGCCGTCCGGCAGCATCACGTCGAGCAGGGCCGCGTCGGGCCTGGTGTGCTCGGTCAGCGCGAGCGCCTCGCGGACGGTGCCGGCCGTCATGACCTCGAAGCGGTGGTAGCGCAGGGCGATGGCGAGGACATCGGCGATGCTCTCCTCGTCCTCCACCACCAGCACGGTTCCCGGAGCCGTCGTCATGCTCCCAGTATCGGTGCGGACGCCCGGGGCCGTACCGCTTCCCGCTTTGGAGTTCCTTGAGAGTCCCGGGCGAGCCGTGTCCCCGCGCGGGGCCCGCCGTCGATTCTGCTGTGAGGACCTGGGGGACCTCCGGAGCGACGAAGGAGCTTGAACGTGGCGGTACTGGCACGCTGGTGCTATCGGCATCGGCTGGTGGTCGTGTTGCTGTGGGTGGGGGCGCTGCTCGGACTGGGGGCGGCGGCGAGCAGCGCGGGCACCAATTACGCGAATGTCTTCTCCCTGCCGGACACGGACTCCAAGCGGGCGTACGACCTGATGGAGAAGGCGTTCCCGGAACGCGCCGGCGACACCGACACCGTGGTGTGGAAGGTCGAGGGCGGTTCCGTGCGGGACGCGTCCGTGCGGTCCCGGATGGAGCCCGCACTGGCGGCGATCGGGCGCATGGAGGGCGTCGGTGACGTCACCGGCCCCTACGGGCCGCAGGGCGCGGCCCGGATCAGCCGGGACGGGCGGACCGCGTACGCGCAGGTCACCTTCGCCGAACAGGCGGACGCCGTCCCGAAGGAACTCGTCGAGGACGTCGTCGACACGGCCAAGGACGCCGCGGGCGACGGACTCCGGGTGGAGCTGGGCGGCCAGGCCATCACGAGGGTCCAGGAGCCGCCCACCGGCACGGCCGAACTGGTCGGCGTCCTCGCCGCCGCCGTGGTGCTGTTCGTGGCGTTCGGCTCGCTGCTCGCGATGCTGCTGCCGATCGTGATCGCCGTGTTCGGCGTCGGCACCGGCATGTTCGGCACCCAGTTGATCAGCCACGTCACGAACGTGCCCGAACTCGCCTCGCTGCTGTCGACGTTGATCGGTCTCGGTGTGGGCATCGACTACGCCCTGTTCATCGTCACCCGGCACCGGCGCGGCATCCTGCGCGGCGACGACCCGGAGGAGGCCGCCGTCACCGCGCTCAACACCTCCGGGCGGGCGGTGCTGTTCGCGGGCGGCACGGTGTGCATCGCGCTGGCCGGCATGCTGGTGACGAACCTGCGTTTCCTGGACGGCGTCGTCATCGGCACGTCACTGACCGTGGTGCTGAGCGTGCTCGCGGCCGTCACCCTGCTGCCGGCGCTGCTGGGGCTGCTCGGCCACCGGGTGCTCAGCCGCCGCCAGCGCCGCACGCTCGCCGCGCGCGGCCCGGAGACGGAGCGGACCACCGGACTCGCGGCCCGCTGGGCCGCCGGTGTCGAACGCCGCCCGCGGTCCACCGCCCTCCTCGCCGTGGTCCTGATGGCCGTGCTCGCCGTCCCGCTGCTGTCGCTGCGCCTGGGCACCGTGGACCAGGGCAACGACGGGGCGTCCACGACCACCAGGAAGGCCTACGACCTGCTCGCCGAAGGCTTCGGGCCGGGCTTCAACGGCCCGCTCCAGGTGGTCGTGGACGGCGAGGCGTCGAACAGCCTGGTGGCGGCCGTCGAGCGGACCGAGGGCGTCGCCCAGGTCGCCTCGATGCCGCCCGCGAACGGCGTCACCGTCATCCAGGTCGTCCCCACGACCTCACCGCAGGACGAGCGGACGGACCGGCTCATCGACGTCCTGCGCGAGGACGTGATCCCCGAGGCGGGGGCCGAGGCCCACGTCGGCGGGGTCACGGCGGTGTCGAAGGACTTCGCGTCCGTGACGGGGGACCGCCTGCCGCTCTTCATCGGCACGATCATCGGCCTGGGCTTCCTGCTTCTGCTGCTCGCGTTCCGCTCCCTGGTGGTGCCGCTGACGGCCGCCGTGATGAACCTGCTCGCGGCGGCGGCCTCCTTCGGCGTCCTGGTGGCGATCTTCCAGTGGGGCTGGGGCCTGGACCTGCTCGGTTTCGGCAGGGAGGGCCCCATCGCGGCCTTCCTGCCGATCATCATGCTGTCGCTGCTGTTCGGGCTCTCCATGGACTACCAGGTGTTCCTGGTGAGCCGGATGCACGAGGAATGGGTGCACACCCGGGACAACGCCCGCGCGGTGCGCGTCGGCCTCGCGGAGACCAGCCGCGTCATCAACTCCGCGGCCCTGATCATGGTGTGCGTCTTCCTCGCCTTCGTGCTCAGCGGCGACTACGGGGCGGGCATGGCGGGCGTGGGGCTCGCCGCGGCCGTCGCCCTGGACGCGTTCATCCTGCGTACGGCGCTGGTACCGGCCGCGATGCATCTGATCGGCAAGGCCAACTGGTGGCTGCCGGCGGGGCTGGAGAAGCGGCTGCCGCATCTCGCGGTCGAGCCGAAGGAGGAGGACGGCTCGGGCGTGGTTCCGGCCCCCCGGCCGCCCGGCGAGGGGTCCACTCCGGCCGCCTCGGTCGTGCACGGCTTCGTCCGCACCGTCGACGGCGACCCCGTGGACGGCGCGGCCGTCACCCTGCTGACCTCGGGCGGGCGGCAGGTGGACCGGGTCGTCTCCCTCGCCGACGGCTCGTACATCGTCTCCGTCCCGTCCCCCGGCAGGTACCTGCTGGCGGTGACGGCGGCCCCGTACGGCTCCCGCGCGGGGCAGGTGACGGTGCCCGGCGGCTCGCTGGTGCACGACGTGGAACTCGCACCCGGTGAGGTGGACGCCGTCAACTGACCGGACCGGGGCGCCCGTCGCTGCCGGCGGGCGCCCCCTGGGACTCTTCGCCGGGGCCGGCGGGTGCTCCGTGGGACTCTTCGCCGGGGCCGGCGGGTGCCCCCCGGTCCTTCGCCGGGTCCGGCAGCATCTTGGTCATCCCCGGCAGGAACTCCGTGAACATGTCGTGGACCTCGCGGACCAGCGGGCGCAGGACCCGGAAACGGGCCAGGGCGACGCCCCGCGCGGTGATGCGGGCGCCACGCTCGGCGAGGCGGTAACTGCGTTCACGGTCCTCGGTACGGTCGAAGATCCAATACAGGACGAGACCCATCTGCGCCAGCCACATCAGCTCCGGCAGCACCTCCCGCAGCTCCGGGGGCACCTTGGCCCCGGAACCGGCCAGCACCTCCTGGTGGACGCTGATCGCCTCCGCGCGCGCGTGCTCCGACTCCGGCGAGAAGGGGCTGAGCGGGCTGTCCGGATCGGCGGCGTTCTTGAAGAACTGCACCGCGAACTCGTGGTACGGCGTGGCGATGTCCAGCCACGCCTTCAGCACGCCCGCGAACCGGGCCTCCAGATCGGTCTCCCGCTCCAGGGTCTCCCGGGCCACCCGCTGGTGCTCGGCGGCGATCCGGTCGTAGAACCCCTGGATCAGGTGTTCTTTGCCCTCGAAGTAGTAGTACGCGTTGCCGACGGAGACCCCGGCCTCCGTGGCGATGGCCCGCATGGTCGTCCTGTCGTACCCGCGTTCCTGGAACAGCCGCATGGCCGTCTCCAGGATCAGGGCGCGGGTCTGCTCGGACTTGCTGAGTGCGGCACCGTCACCGGGGCCGTCGTTCTTCACGGACACGGACAGAGCTTAGGGCCTGCCCCCGGACACGCAGGGCTCGCGGGCCCTGCGACGCCCGGCCCTGCGGCCTCGCGGTCCGCGCCGGCGAGGGGCGTGGCGCCCGCACCGACCGGGCCTACGGCCGTCGGCCCAGTTCCGGGCGCTTGGTGTAGTCGGTCAGGCCCACCACGTTCCCCCAGGGGTCGGAGAACTCGACGGTCCAGCCGGTGGCGCCCGAGAACGACCCGTCGCGCAGACCGATCCCGGCGCTCTCCAGCACCTCGGCGGCGACGCGGGCGTCCGGCACCTCCAGCCACAGCCGGGCGGAGAGCCGGGCCGGCGGTCGGCAGCCCAGACCCTCCTCGTGCCGCAGCAGCACCCCGGGTGTCTCGCCGCCCACCTTCAGCAGAACGATCCCGGCCTCGTCCAGCCGGAAGCCGACCGGGAACCCGGCCCGGCCGTAGAATCCGACGGCTTCGTCGAGGTCTCCGACGGGCAGCAGCACATGGTCGAACCCGAGCAGTTCGTAGGACTCATCGTCTGACATGACGTCACATCAGGCGGTACCAGGGCAAAGCGGGCTCAGGTGGTGGCGGGGAGGTGGAGGGTCACTCGTCCGGGCGGGCGGCCTCGGAGCCTGTCCGGCGGACCATGCCGGAAAGTCCCTGCTCGGGCCCCGGCTTCTCATTGCCGCTCGAGTCCTGCAAGATGACCGACAGTTATCCGTATCTTTCAGGAGAGACCCACTGTGAGCGAGCAGCCGCAGCAGCCGTCCAATCCGTCCGGTTTCGGCCCCCCGAACTCCGGCGGAGCCGGCCCGTCCGGCCCCTACGGCTATCCGCAGCCCGGATCCCAGCCGTCGCCCGGTGGTTATCCCCCGCCGCCCGGTGGCTACCCGCCTCCGCCCGGCTTCCAGCAGCCCCCGCCCCCCGGGTTCTTCCCCGGCGCTCCCGACCCCGGCGCGCCCTACGGGTACGACCCCTACGGGCGTCCCCTTTCCGACAAGTCGAAGATCGTCGCCGGTATTCTCCAGCTCTTCCTCGGTTCGTTCGGGATCGGCCGCTTCTACACCGGTTCGGTCGGCATCGGCATCGCCCAACTGCTCACCTGCGGCGGGCTCGGCTTCTGGTCGCTGATCGACGGCGTCATGTATCTGGTCAGCAACGATCGCACGGACGCCCAGGGGCGGATCCTGCGTGGCTGACGCGGCCTCGCCCGCCCCGCCCCGGGGGCAGCCGCGGTGGCATCCCGCGGTGGCCCCCGTCGCGGTGCTGGCCGCGGGCGTGGCGGGTGCCGCCTACCTGTGGGGCACCGACCCGCACGAGCCGGGTCACCTCCTGCCCCAGTGCCCGCTGCGGTCCGTCACCGGACTGCTGTGCCCGGCCTGCGGGGGCACGCGCATGGTGTACGACCTGATGCACGGCCAGTTCGCCGCCGCCTGGCTGGACAACAGGGCCCTGCTGCTCGCCGCGCCGTTCGCGCTGGCACTGTGGGGGCGCTGGACGCTGGAAGGGCTACGCGGCCGCGCCTGGGCGCCCCGGATCGCGCCCCGGGCCCAGGCGGCGATCCTCGCGGCGGCGATGGCCTGGACGGTGGCTCGCAATATCATCTGAAATGCGCAAAAACCGCGCCTAGTTGATCACGGAACGAAAACATTCGACTTTTCGCTTCCATGTTCGATCATCGGCCCTTACGCTCCTCTGGCGCAGGGGGGACGGTTTGCGAACCGTGAGTTACAGCGCAGTAGTTGCGCGGGATCCGTACGCGGGTTTCCGGTGGTCCCTCCTGAGCCGTCCGGGCAACCTGCCCGGCGCGTCACACTCTTCTCCCCAGGAGCAGCGCCATGACCGTCCCCGCCGGCCCCCAGGCCCCCTACGGCCACGACCCGCAGGGCCGTCCCTACTCCGACAAGTCGAAGATCGTCGCCGGTCTTCTCCAGATCTTCCTGGGGACCCTGGGTATCGGTCGCTTCTACGTCGGTTCCGTCGGCATCGGTGTGGCCCAGCTGCTCACCTGCGGTGGCCTCGGCCTCTGGTCGCTGATCGACGGCGTCATGTTCCTCGTGAGCAACGACCGTACCGACAAGCAGGGCCGCGTCCTGCGCGGCTGACGCGACACCGGCCGCTTCGGCGGCCGAGCGCGGCGGTCGGCCGGACACGGCGGCCGTACACGGCTGAGGCCCCGATCCACCGGATCGGGGCCTCAGCCGTGTACGGGGGAGGGGGTCAGAAGCGGCGCGTGATGAGCGCCCGCTTCACCTCCGCGATCGCCTTGGTGACCTCGATGCCGCGCGGGCACGCGTCCGTGCAGTTGAAGGTCGTACGGCAACGCCACACGCCGTCACGGTCGTTGAGGATCTCCAGGCGCTGCTCGCCGGCCTCGTCGCGCGAGTCGAAGATGAACCGGTGCGCGTTGACGATGGCGGCCGGACCGAAGTACTGGCCGTCGTTCCAGAACACCGGGCACGAGGACGTGCAGGCGGCGCACAGGATGCACTTCGTCGTGTCGTCGAAGCGCTCGCGGTCCTCGGCGGACTGCAGTCGCTCGCGCGTCGGCTCGTTGGTCTCCTTCGTGATCAGGAAGGGCATCACGTCCCGGTACGCCTGGAAGAACGGCTCCATGTCCACGATCAGGTCCTTGAGGACCGTCAGGCCCTTTATGGCCTCGACCGTGATCGGCTTCTCGGGGTTGAGGTCCTTGATCAGCGTCTTGCACGCCAGGCGGTTCTTGCCGTTGATCCGCATGGCGTCGGAGCCGCAGATGCCATGGGCGCAGGAACGGCGGAAGGTCAGCGTGCCGTCCTGATCCCACTTGATCTTGTGCAGCGCGTCGAGGACGCGCTCCTTGGGGTCGATCTCCAGCTGGAAGTCTTCCCAGACCACCTCGTCGGAGACCTCCGGGTTGAACCGGCGGATCCGGAAGGTCGCGGTGATGTACGGGGAGTCGCCGAAGCCGGGCTCGGGCGATCCGGCCGCGTCCGCCTTGTCCATAACAGGGGTAGCCATCAGTACTTACGCTCCATCGGCTGGTAGCGGGTCTGGACGACCGGCTTGTAGTCGAGCCGGATCGACTCGGAGCCGTCGTCGCCCACCTCGCGGTACGCCATGGTGTGGCGCATGAAGTTGACGTCGTCCCGGTTCGGGTAGTCCTCGCGGTAGTGACCGCCGCGGGACTCCTTGCGGGCGAGCGCGGACGTGGCCATGACCTCGGCCAGATCGAGCAGGTTGCCCAGCTCGATCGCCTCCAGCAGGTCGGTGTTGAACCGCTTGCCCTTGTCCTGGATGGAGACGTTCAGGTAGCGCTCGCGCAGCTCCGCGATCTTCTCGACCGCAGTCTTGATCGTCTGCTCGGTGCGGAACACCATGACGTTGGCGTCCATGGTGTCCTGCAGCTCGCGGCGGATCTCGGCCACCCGCTCGGTGCCGGTGGAGGACCGCAGCCGCTCGATCTGCCCGACGACGAAGGACTCGGGGTCGTCCGGCAGCTCGAGGTAGTCGGCGGTGTGCGCGTACTCGGCGGCCGCGATGCCGGCCCGCTTGCCGAACACGTTGATGTCCAGCAGCGAGTTGGTGCCCAGCCGGTTGGCGCCGTGCACCGACACGCAGGCGACCTCGCCGGCCGCGTACAGGCCGGGGACGACGGTGGTGTTGTCCGCCAGCACCTCGCCCCGGACGTTCGTCGGGATGCCGCCCATGGCGTAGTGCGCGGTCGGCTGGATCGGGATCGGGTCCGTGTACGGCTCGATGCCCAGGTAGGTCCGCGCGAACTCCGTGATGTCGGGCAGCTTGGCGTCCAGCTGCTCCGGCGGGAGGTGGGTGAGGTCCAGGAAGACGTGGTCGCCCTCGGGACCGCAGCCGCGCCCCTCACGGATCTCCGTGTAGATGGACCGGGACACGACGTCGCGGGAGGCGAGGTCCTTCATGACCGGCGCGTACTTCTCCATGAAGCGCTCGCCGTCCTTGTTGCGCAGGATGCCGCCCTCACCGCGGGCGCCCTCCGTCAGCAGGATGCCCATGCGCCAGATGCCGGTCGGGTGGAACTGGAAGAACTCCATGTCCTCCAGCGGCAGCCCGCGCCGGTACACGGCCGCCTGGCCGTCGCCGGTCAGGGTGTGCGCGTTGGACGTCACCCTGAAGAACTTGCCGTTGCCGCCGGAGGCGTAGATCACGGACTTCGCCTGGAAGATGTGGATCTCGCCGGTGGCCAGCTCGTACGCCACCACACCGGCCGACTTCCTGACGCCGTCGACCTCGACGATCAGCTGGTCCAGGACGTAGAACTCGTTGAAGAACTCCACGCCCTCCTTGACGCAGTTCTGGTACAGCGTCTGGAGGATCATGTGACCGGTGCGGTCGGCCGCGTAGCAGGAGCGGCGGACCGGGGCCTCGCCGTGGTTGCGGCTGTGGCCGCCGAAGCGGCGCTGGTCGATGGTGCCGTCCGGGGTGCGGTTGAACGGCAGGCCCATCTTCTCCAGGTCGAGAACGGAGTCGATGGCCTCCTTCGCCAGGATCTCGGCGGCGTCCTGGTCGACCAGGTAGTCACCGCCCTTGACCGTGTCGAAGGTGTGCCACTCCCAGTTGTCCTCCTCCACGTTGGCCAGCGCGGCGGCCATGCCGCCCTGCGCGGCGCCCGTGTGGGAGCGGGTGGGGTAGAGCTTGGTCAGGACGGCGGTGCGGCTGCGCTTCGTCGACTCGATGGCCGCGCGCATGCCCGCGCCACCGGCGCCGACGATGACGGTGTCGTACTTATGGATCTTCATGATTCTCGCAGCCCCGTGCCTAGCGGATGTTCGGGTCGAAGGTGAAGATCACCAGCGTGCCCAGCAGGATGGTGAACACCGTGGCGGTGTAGAGCAGGCCCTTGAGCCACAGCCGGGTGTTCGCGCGCTCCGCGTAGTCGTTGATGACCGTGCGCAGGCCGTTCGCGCCGTGCAGCATCGCGAGCCAGAGCATCAGCAGGTCCCAGACCTGCCAGAACGGCGAGGCCCAGCGGCCCGCCACGAAGGCGAAGCCGATCTTGGAGACGCCGCCGTCCAGCACGAGCTGGATCAGCAGGTGCCCGATGACCAGGACGACCAGGACGACGCCGGACAGGCGCATGAACAGCCAGGCGGCCATCTCGAAGTTGCCCCGGGTGGTCTTCGGGGTCTTCTTGGTCCGCTTGCGCGGGGGCTCGATGACCGGAGCCGGGTTGTCGACCGAGTAGAGCGACGCGCCCTCGACGGGGCCGATGCCCGAAGCGGTGGATTCAGTCGTGGACATTGGCGTCAGCTCCCGAACAGTTCACGAGCGGCGTGGCCGAGCACGGGGTAGAGCGCCCCGATCATCAGCACGACCCACACGGCGACGACGGTCCAGAGCATCTGCTTCTGGTACCGGGCGCCCTGGAGCCAGAAGTCGACGGCGATGACACGCAGGCCGTTGAGCGCGTGGAAGAGGATGGCGGCGACGAGGCCGTACTCCAGCAGCGCGACGATCGGCGTCTTGTACGTGGCCACGACGGTGTCGTAGGCCTCCGGGGACACTCGCACGAGGGCGGTGTCCAGCACGTGGACGAACAGGAAGAAGAAGATGAGGACGCCGGTGACTCGATGAGCCACCCAGGACCACATTCCTTCCCGGCCGCGGTACAGCGTTCCAGCCGGCACGGAATTTTCCTCCGGGAGCGGGGGTTGGGGCCGCGCCGGCTTTCTCCATGTCGGTCGGGCCCGGCCGGGTACGGTCCACCGGCCCCCAGCATCGTAGCCACGTATGGCCGCGGGGTGGACAGGGGCCCTGCCGCTGTGATCGAACTGGCACGCTTACGGGCTAGAGGGGCGGGCCGCGGGACGGGCGGCCGGGACGGGTTCCGAGGCGCCCTCGAGGTGGTTTTCAGGTGACTTGATGCGACTTGGTGCGGGTTTGGTGCCGCCTTCGGGCAGATGACGCGGGCCGTCAGCGGGCCGCGGGTGATCCGTCCTTCGCGAGGAGAGTGGCCAGGCGGCCCCGGGCCAGGCGCCGGAGTTCCTCCGCCGCCACCAGGCGCTCCTCCTCGGGATCGTTGGCCAATCGTGACCGGATGCCTTCGAGTACGTGGTCCAGGACCTCATCCGGCTTCAGACCATCGACGCAAATGACGAACGGATGTCCGAAACGGCTCTCGTAGGCCACGTTGGCCGCGTTCAGGGCCGTGTGGGCGGCGGAGTAGGCGTCCGCCGGGAGACCGGGGAGGGCTTCCGAGGCCAGCGCGTCGGCGCGGTCCGCGCGGGGCAGGTCGTAGGCCGCCTCGTCCGCCGCCGCCAGGAGGGCTTCCAGGTCCGGGTACGGACGGTGGGCCGCGACGCGCACGGCCCAGCGGGGGCTGTGCAGGCAGGCCAGCAGGGCGCGCTCGGCGTCCTCGGTGGTCGCGGCGTTGAAGTGGTCCAGTCCGGACGGGGCGCCGGGCGTGTCGGGCGCCCCGGATGCCCCAGGTGCTCCGGGCATGCCGGGTGCTCCGGGGGTGCCGCGTGGCTGTTCGGGCACGGCGACCCGGTCGGAGAGGTGTGGGAGACGGTACGCAGGCAGCGTGGGTCCTCGGGGCGTCACATGTGTGTCTGTGGGGGAAGGGGTGGGGGGCGAGTGGCAGATGGTGTGAGAGTTGTGCCGACACGTTATCGAGTGAGTCCATGACATGTCCGATCGATAGTCGAGATTCACCCGGACGGGAGAGTTTCGGAACAGCTCGTCGACGTCCGCCACCCGGATGGGCCGTAGGTTGGGTGTGTGAGTCAGCACAGGCAGCACAGGCGTCGGCCGTCCGCGCACCAGGTGAGACAGCGGCGGATGCTGGTCGTGGCCCTCGCGGCGGGCGTGGTGGTCGCGGCGTCCGGCGTGGGCGTCGGCCTCTGGGCGACGTCGGACGACGACGGCGGTCCGGCCGGTTCCGCCGCCTCCCGCTCCGGGGACACGGCGGATTCGCCGCCGTCCGGGGAGCCCGAGCCGAGCCCCACCCGTTCCTACCCCTTGTCCCGGGCGCCCCGGACCATCCCCGCCGTCCGCGACCACAGTGCCGAGCGTGGCCCCGGCTGGCGGCCCGAGCGCGGTCACCGGGTGGTCGTCGGCGATCCGGCCCTGGCGGACGAGGGCCGCCTCATAGCCGGCGAGCTGGGCCTGACGTACGCGGGGAAGAAGGACGACGAGCGCGCCGGGGACCTGCGCCTGGAACTGAACAAGGGCAAGGGCGCGAACCCCGAGTCGTACACGATGACCGTGCGGGGCGGGCGGGTGACCGTCAGCGCCCCCGCCGAGGCGGGCGTCTTCTACGGCACCCGCACCCTCAAGCAGCAGATCCGCGGCGCCGAGACCGCCCCCGAGGGAGTCGTGCGCGACGAGCCCGCCAAGCAGCGGCGCGGGATGATGCTGGACATCGCGCGCAAGCACTTCACCGCCGGCTGGATCGAGGACCGGGTCCGTGAACTCGGTGACCTGAAGTTCAACGAACTGGGTCTGCACTTCTCCGACGACCAGAGCTTCCGCATCGAGTCCGACTCGCACCCGGAGATCGTGGCCGACCAGCATCTGACCAAGGCGCAGGTCAAGCGGATCGTCGACCTCGCCGCGAGCCGGCACATCACCGTCGTGCCCGAGATCGACTCGCCCGGACACCTCGGCGCCGTCATCGACGCCCACCCCGGCCTCCAGCTGCGCAACGCGGGCGGCGGGGCCGTGCGCGGGGCGATCGACATCTCCGATCCCGAATCCGCCGAGATCGTCGACGACCTGCTGAACGAGTACGCGGAGCTGTTCCCCGGCGCGCAGTGGAACCTCGGCGCCGACGAGTACCAGGCGCTGGTGGTGTCCGACCCCGAGGCCTCGTTCCCGGGACTCGCCGCCGCCGCGCGGAAGGAGCACGGCTCCGGAGCCACCGTCGAGGACCTGGCCACGAGCTGGCTCAACGACCGCGCCGACACCGTCCGCGCCCACGGCCGCACGCTCCGTGCCTGGAACGACGGCTTCTTCGAGGGCGGTTCGGTGCGGGCCGCGAAGGACATCCAGGTCGCCTACTGGACCGGCAAGGAGATCGGCGCCCGGCAGCCGGCGGACTATCTGAGCGAGGGCCGCGAGGTCCTCAACTACAACGACGAGTTCCTCTACTACGTGCTGGGTGAGCCGAACGACTTCGTCTACCCGACAGGGGAGCGGATCTACGAGCAGTGGACGCCGCGCGTGCTGCGCGGCACCACCGCCGTGCCCTCCCAATACGACGGTCAGATCCTCGGCGGGTCCTTCGCCATCTGGTGCGACCTGTCCGGTTCGCAGAGTGAGGACCAGGTCGCGGCCGGGATCAGGATGCCGCTGCGGGCGACCGTGCAGAAGCTCTGGGACCCGGCCGAACCGGCGCTGTCCTGGTCGGAGTTCCGGAGCCTGGCGGACGAGGTGGACTGAGCCGGACCGGGTGCGGCGGTTCCGGTGGCTTTCGGTGGGTTCCCGAAGGTTCCGGAGGGGCAGGGAACTGCTGGGGCTCGGGTTTCGCGGGGTGGATCACGGCGTATTCCTGCGAACCTCCGTACGGCTGTGGTGGTCTTCTGACGAGCCGAAACCGATACACCGGGGGGATGCCGGCACATGGGCTACTGGGGGTATTTCGTCGTGGGCCGTGACGAGCGGCCGCTTGCCGAACGGGACGCGCTGGCCGGCGCCCGGGGGATGACCCTGCGCACGTCGGCCCCGGGCGGATGGCAGGTCTGGGAGTACCCGAGCGGCGACGGCGGCATAGGGAACATGAACGACCTCGCCGGGGAGACCGGCGCACCCGCGCTGTTCGGCTACGTGATGGACAGCGACTGCGTGGTGGTGGAGGCGGCGGCACCTCGGAGCGGCGCCTGGACGACCTGCCTGGCGCGGTCCGCGATGGCCGGCTACCTCGGCGCCCCGACGGCGGACGGCACCGGCGGGGCGGACGCCGGCGGGGGCGGGGAGGGCGGGGAGGGCGTGGTGCAGGACGGGCTCACGCTGGAGGACTACTTCCTGGAGCCCGGGGACGCCGCCGACCGGGCCGTCGAGTGGGCCGCCGAGGCCGGACACATGGTGTCCGCGGAGGAACTGCTCGAGGTACTGACCGCCGAACCCGACCCCGATCCCCTGGCCGAAAACCTGTTCTTCAGACTGCTCGACCGGCTCGGTGTCGTCCCCCTGTGACATTCCAGGCCCGTCGCACGCAGTAAGGGAAAGTGCGGCCTCCGTACCGGTGAGGTCCGTCAAGGGCCTCTTCAGAGGCCTGCGAAGACCCGCTGAGGAGACGTGGATGAGCTTGGTGGAACTGATCGCGCAGGCCGACGAGCGAGGGCTGGCCGCGAGTGGGGTGGCTTGTTTGGACCGCTGCGTGCCGTTGCTGGGCGGTGACGACGAGACGCTGCGCCCCCTGTGGGAGAGCCTCGCCGAGGACGCCGCCGCCGAGGAGTGGGCCGAGCGGCTGGAGCAGATCCGCGGCAAGCTCGACGCGCTGCACGGCGCGCACGGCGCGGGCCGCACGCGCGGCGCCGAGGCGGCGGCGCTCGCGCACCGGATGCTCACCACCGCCCCGGCGGAGCGCTCCGCCGACGCACTGCGCGGGTGGGCCCACGCCTGCTCGGTCACCGCGCTGCGGGTCCACCGCATCCTGGACGGCGGCGATCCCGCCGAGGACGTGACGGACGCGGTCGAGGCGGCCCGGGAGGGCCGTATGGAAGGCCTGCCCCTGTCCCCGCTCTGCACCGCCGAACTGCGTCGCCAGATCACCGTCCTGGAGATCCTGGCCGGTCATGGCCCGGCCGGGCTGCGGCGCGCGCTGGAGGTCTCGACGGAGGGCCGGCGCGTCCTGGTCGCGGCCCTCTCCCGCCGGAACCGCAGGGACGGCTGACCGGGGCGGGACGAGGGACCGGGCGGGGACGAGGGCCGGGCGGGGA
The DNA here is from genome assembly GCF_042871645.1 of Streptomyces sp. NPDC005774. Classification (NCBI taxonomy): domain Bacteria; kingdom Bacillati; phylum Actinomycetota; class Actinomycetes; order Kitasatosporales; family Streptomycetaceae; genus Streptomyces; species Streptomyces sp. NPDC005774. The sequence continues at coordinate 390,788 of NZ_JBIAIV010000001.1, forward strand.
CGAAGGGCCGGGGCGGTGCGGCTGCCGTCGGTTTCAAGGGAGCAGCCACTTCACCACCGCCTCGCGCTGCTGTGCCGTGCGCGTGTAGAACGCGGTCAGGTCGCGGTGGGCCGCCGCGAAGATGCCGCGTATCTGCCCCTCCATGTCCGGGTCGCCGTGGCACGGGACGATCCGGTCGCGGGCCCGCCGCCACAGCGCGTCGAAGTCGGCGGCCCTCAGGAAGCCGGCGACCCGGCCGGCCTGCGCCGCGGTGAGTAACAGGAACGGCGGCCGGTCGGGACCGGGCGCGAAGACCGGCCGGCCACCGAGCACGACGTGCGCGGGCGGTCCGTCCGGCGTGTGCGGCGGGAGCGCGCCCGCGTAGAGGAACTCGTGGTCGAGGTAGCCCTTGTCGAGGACCTCCTCGCGGTGCCGGCCGATGCGTTCGCGCACGGTGTCCCAGTCGTCCTCGAACAGCCGCAGCAGCCAGACGGGACTGTTGCGCAGGGCCGGGGGCGGCACGGCGCGGAAGTGGAAGTACGTACTCATCGAAGACATGAGCGCGGCCGGGACCCGATCCGTCACCCCGATGCCGATCGTCCTGTCGCCCGCCGGGCCGGACGCCCGCCGGAACGGCCGCTCCTGTGACCGCGGTGCGGTGGAGTAGGGGCGGTTCTGCGCCGGTTGCCCGCGACCGTGCACATCCGGGTGACGAAACCGCGGGTCGGAGCGCTCTATCGGGTGTGACGACTGTGACGCCTGTGACAACTGCGACGACTGAGACCGCGATGACTGTGACGACCCGGCAGGAGCCCCGGCCCCCGGCCGTGACCAAGCCCGTGCGGTGGGCGGCGGACACCGTGACGGCGATGCGCGAAGGGGCGCGGCTGCGCCTGGACTACTCGGCGCGCAGTCTGTGGAGCGTCGACCGCGCCATCGAGGACATACGCCGGGAGGCGGCCCCGTACGCCGCCGTGGAGACGGTGCTGCGCGGGTTCGGCGCCTACGCCGGCGAGGTGATCGTGCGTCGGACCGGTGGCGAGTGGTGGGCCTCGGGCGGCGAGCACTGGGTCCGTACTCCCGACGGCCGCCTCTGGGACCCGGTGGAGGAGGCCCGCCGCTGCTACACGGCCGAGGGGTCCCTGCGCCTGCTGTGCCGGGACGCGTCGGGCGGGGACCACTGAGTTGACGGGCGGCGCCCGGGCCCGGTCGGACGGCACCCACGGAGCAGCTGACGGGCTGTGACATTTTCGTGGCGCTGGACGCTGATGACCTTGGGGCCGTGGGCGCGACCCGACATGGCGCGCCGGACGGCCGCGGCACGGACCGGTACGGACGAGGACAGTTCTTGGGCAAGGGAGGGCACCCCCGCCGCGCACAGGCGCACGACGGGGAACTGGGCGCGGCCGTCGCGCGGGCCCAGGACGGCGACGAGGCCGCCTTCGCCATGGCCTACCGGCTCGTGCAGCCCCGACTTCTCGGCTACGTACGCGGACTGGTCGGCGACGACGCGGAGGACGTGACCTCGGACGCCTGGCTGGAGATAGCCCGCGACCTCGGCCGGTTCAAGGGCGACGGAGCGGGGTTCCGGGGCTGGACGGCGACCATCGCCCGGCACCGGGCACTGGACCACCTGCGCCGGCAACGGGCGCGGCCACGGCCCTCGGCGCTGGAACAGGACGTACTGGACCTTCCCGGCCCGCAGAGCACGCACGACCAGGCACTGGAGGCCCTCTCCACCGAGCGCGCCCTGGACCTGGTCGCCGGGCTGCCCCGGGACCAGGCCGAGGCCGTACTGCTGCGGGTGGTCGTCGGCCTCGACGGCCCCGCCGCCGCCCGCGTGCTCGGCAAGCGGCCGGGCGCCGTGCGGATGGCCGCGTACCGGGGGCTGAAACGCCTGGCCAGGCAGCTGGGCGGCGAAAGTGTGACGGATGAGACCTCCCGGACGCTGGGTGAGTCGAAGTGACCGGTGACCGGGACGGCGCGTGACGGCAGGCGGGGCCGCCCCGTGACGTACGGCCGGTTCGACGGTCTGAACAGGCCGGGCGTGCGGAACGTATGCGTCGGTCGGAGGATGTCGCCCGGCCGGGCGAACGGACCGGGTGGACCGAACGGATCGAACGGCTCGAGCGGGGACGGATACGGACATGGGTGAACGGAGGAACGACGGCGGGACGCCCGGACGTCGGCATGGGCACCCCGAGGCCGCGTCGGGGGGCCGCCGCGCGGACCGGCAGGGCCGTCCCGGCCTTGGCCCCGGTCTCGCCTCCGCACCTGCCTCTGCCTCTGCCTCCGCGTCTGCCTCCGCCCCCGTACCCGCCTCAGTCCGGGATCCCGCCCGTGACGTCGTCGGCCCCGCCGCAGCCGGTCTCGCGGCCCTGCTCGCCGAAGCCCTGATCAGGGACGGTGTCGACGCCGGGTCCGAACAGCGGGCCGTGGCCGCGTTCCGGGAGGCGCGGGAGGCGCAGGGCGCGGGCACGCATCGCACCACCCGCGCCCGGCGCCGCGACGACTGGCGCCCCCGGGAACCGCGCCTCGGCCGTTTCTCGGTGAGGGTCACCCTCTCCGTCCTGGTCGCCGGCCTCAGCATGGGAGGGGTCGCCGTCGCGGGGATGGGCGGGACCGGGACGGCGACGGACGGTTCCTGGGAGGGCGGGGTCCGCCTGCCGGCCCCTGCCGTCACCTCCGCCCCGTCCGAGCACCCGTCCGAGCACCCGTCCGAGCACCCGTCCGAGCACCCGTCCGAGCACCCGTCGGTCGGCGGGCCCCCCACCGCCCCGGACACGGACTCCGGCCCCACCGCCCCGGGGCGCGTGCTCCGGGGCAAGGACACCGAGGCCCACTGCCGCGCGTACGAGAAGGCCGAGGGGCGCGGCAAGGCGCTCGAACCGGCCGTCCGCAAGCGGCTCGTCGAGGAGGCGGGCGGCGCGGCGCACGTCGAGGCGCACTGCGCCGGGCAGTCGCGGTCGGCGGCGGGCGGGGCGGAGCCCGGTGGCACCGACGCGCCGGGGAACCGGCCCGGCGACGCAGGCAACTCCGGCAACGGTATTGGTGGTTCGGGAAACGGTGCGGGCGGTCGTCATGGCGCGTCCGACCGGCCGGGCGGCGAGAAGAAGCCGTAGCCCACGCCTGCCAAGGCAACGGCCAGGGCCGCCACCCCCCACAGGAGAGGCCCCGGCCGTCGCGCGGCACGGGCCGCGCGGCGGCCCGTGATTCCTACAGCGCCACGAGTGCGTTTTCTGTCACACCACATGGTCACAGGTTCTTTGAATCATGCACGGGATCATGGACGGACATGGACGGGGAGAGTTTGAGGTCGTAACGTGCCTTTCGCGCCAGGCCGCGACGGACACATGACCACGATCCGCCCGCGGCCAGAGACCGCAACCATCAGTTGAGGAACCACGACGGCGAGAACCCGGTCCGCGAGAGCGGCGCCGGCTTAGGCGCAAAGAGGGTGCGCGGTGCTGGGGGACGACGCGGAGCTGACGGCTGCGGTCGGGGCGGCGCAGGACGGGGACGAGAACGCGTTCCGGACGGTGTACCGGGCTGTGCACCCGCGGCTGCTGGGGTACGTACGCACGCTGGTCGGCGAACTCGACGCCGAGGACGTGACGTCCGAGGCGTGGCTGCAGATAGCCCGGGACCTGCAACGCTTCAGCGGTGACGCGGACCGGTTCCGCGGCTGGGCCGCCCGGATCGCCCGCAACCGCGCCCTCGACCACATCCGCATGCGCGGGCGCCGCCCCGCGATCGGCGGCGACGAGACCGAACTGACCGGGCGGCCCGCCGAGTCCGACACCGCAGACCAGGCCATCGAGGCGATGGCCACCGACGGCGCCTTCGCTCTCATCTCGCGGCTGCCGCAGGACCAGGCGGAGGCCGTTGTCCTGCGGGTGGTCGTGGGCCTCGACGCGAGGACCGCCGCCGAGACGCTGGGCAAGCGGCCGGGTGCCGTACGCACGGCCGCGCACCGGGGCCTGAGACGGCTGGCTGAGATACTCGACGGCGATCCGGAAGCACATCCGGAATCGGCAGGGGCGCTCGCCGCCCTCCCGCCCCAGAGAGAACCACGCCGCCCTGCGGTGACGTCCGCGAGTGTGACGCATATGCGAGCGCGGACGCAGAAGGACATGTGATGGCCGACGATCAGTACAGGTGGCTGAACCGCGAAACGGCGGAGCGACTGCTGAGCGGAGAGTCACCCGAAGCTGTCGACCCGGCCCACCGCGATCAGACCGAACGGCTCTCGAGGACACTCGGCGCGCTGTCCGCCCCACCCCCGCCGGCCGGCGGGGAACTCCCCGGTGAGGCCGCCGCGCTGGCCGCTTTCCGCGAGGTCCGCGAGGAACGGGCGGGACGGGCGGGACAGGCGGGACAGGCGGGACAGGCCGCCGAGGCCGGGTCCGCCCAGTGCACTGACGTCGGACTGGTCAGGATCGGAGACCCGTCCGCGGACCGGCCCGGAGCCGAGCGGGCACTCCGCCGGCCGCGTCCCGTGCGCTTCGGACTGGCTGCCGCGCTGACCGTGGGCATGGTCGGCGGTGCCGCGGTCCTGGCCGGTACCGGAGTGCTGTCGACACCGTCCGGAGTCTCCGGCCCCGCCGCCACGACCACCGCCACCGCCACCGGCCCACCCGAACGGCCCCTGCCGCCGCACCCGTCGGAGAAGGACGCGTCGGGCGGTCCCAGCGCCGGGGGCGAGCCGGGCAAGCCGTCCGGGGACACCGACGGCGACCCCGGGCAGCAGGACGGGCCGGGTGCCGGCGCCGACGAGGACGAGGACGGCGGCGCGGCGGAGCCCGGCGCGAAGACCGGCGACCTCGCGGCCGGCAACGGCCGCGGGAAGCAGATCGTCTCGGCCTGCCGCGCCTTACGCGACGGCCGCAAGCTCCCGGGCAACCGCAGACGCCTGCTGGAGGGCGCGGCGGGCGGCTCCGACCATGTCGGGCCGTACTGCGAGAACGTCCTGGCGTCCAACGGCTCCGGAGCCGACACGGGCACGGGCTCCGGACCCGACTCCGGCTCCACGGTCAAGAGGGACGGTGGCAACGACACCGGCAACGGCCGGAGCACCAACGGGAACGGGAACGGCAACGGGAACGGCAACGGGAACGGCAACGGCGGCAGCGAAGGCGCGGCGAACGGGAACGGCAACAAGGGCAACGGGAAAAAGGGCAACGCCGGGAACGGGAACGCCAACGGCAACAAGGGCAACGGTGGCAAGGGCAACGGTGGCAAGGGCAACGGAGGTAAGAAGGGCAAGGGTGCCGACGCATCCGGCTGACCTGCGACCTTACGGACGTTCGGCGTTTGCGCGACGCCGGGTGTGACGTTTTCGGCCACCGGGGCGCAGTACTGAGTGAGCCGACTGGTCATCGGCTTTCGCACGGAGCCGGGTTCCCCCCGTACCTGTGGCTCCTGCACTCGGCGCGGGCGGGACACGTTCCCCCGGTCCCGCCCGCGCCCTTCTCACCCCTCCGTCCGATACCGCCGGACGCCCGCGGCGCTCACCGGTGGACGACGACCTTGTCGCCGTTGCGCACCTGCTCGTACAGCCGGGCGATGGCCGCCTCGTCCCGCACATTGACGCAGCCGTGCGAGGAACCGGCGTAGCCCCGCGCGGCGAAGTCGGCCGAGAAGTGCACGGCCTGGCCGCCGCTGAAGAACATGGCGTAGGGCATCGGCGAGTCGTAGAGCGTGGACACGTGGTCGCGGGACTTCCAGTAGACCTCGAAGACGCCGTCGCGCGTCGGCGTGGGGTCGGAGCCGAAGCGGACGGGCAGCGTCGTCAGGGTCCGTCCGTCGACCATCCAGCGCAGGGTGCGGCTGGACTTGCTGATGCACAGCACCCGGCCCGTCCGGCAGCGTGCGTCGGGGGCGGCGGCCGGCTGGCCGCCCATCAGGTACAGCTCCCACCGGCCCGGCTCGCGCGTCATGCCGAGCAGCCGCTGCCAGGTGACGGTGTCGGTCCGTCCGGTCCGCGGCAGCCCGCGCTTGCTCTGGAATCCCTCGACGGCCTCCCGCGTGGGACCGTCGTACGTCCCGGTGGGGCCGTCGAACAGCCAGGCGATCTGCCGCAGTCGGGCCTGGAGCTCACGGATGTCACGGCCCGAGTCACCGGGGGACCAGAGCACCCGTGCCGGCACGCTCTCCGGGCGGTCATCGGCGTCAGAGCCCTCGCCCCTCCCGCCGTCGCCGGCCTCGGACCCGGCCCCCGAACCGGCCCCGGACCCGGAACCACTGCCGGAATCGGATCCGGAATCGGAACCCGTATCGGAGGACGGCCGGTACGCCGACGGCGTCCGGCTCGGCAGCTCGATGCGTACCGGAGACCGCCCGTCGCCGTCCGCGTCGACGGGCTGCACGGTGCAGCCCACCGCACCCCCGGCCAGCGCGGCCAGCGCCACTCCCACGGCTACGGCCCTCGTGGCCGTACCCCTGCCCGTACCTGTGCCGAACCGCGACCGGGTCCGCGCCGTCGCCCCCATGAGCCCGGTCCTTGCCACTTCGGTCCCCGTGCCCGTAGTACGCATGCGAGCCCCCTCGCCTCACCGGCCCCTGCGGGCCGTCCCCCGAGATGCTCCCCGACGTGACCGCTCCCGAACCAGGGGGCATGGTGGTGAGTGGCAGGCGGACGGCGGCGGAGGCGAGCGCTGTGAGCGGGGTCCCGGTGGCCCTGTGAGGAAGGTCCCAGCGCGCGTCCCTGCACTCGGGGGTGCCCCGCGACTACAGTCCGTCGGAAGAACGGGTCCTTACCGGCGGGTAGGCGGTCCGACCGGTGAGCAACTGACGGTAAACGGGCGAGCAGGCCGACAGTGCCGCTCGGTGGGAGGCAACACACCATGGCACGCGAGTCGGGCAGTGCCCGGTCCACCGAGAGCGGACTGCCCATCGAACCGGTCTACGGGCCGGAGTCCCTCGAGGGCTGGGACCCGGCCGAGCAGCTGGGCGAACCGGGGACGTTCCCGTTCACCCGGGGCGTGTACCCGACGATGTACACCGGCCGGCCGTGGACGATGCGTCAGTACGCCGGTTTCGGCACGGCGACCGAGTCCAACGCCCGGTACAAGCAGCTGATCGCCAACGGCACGATGGGCCTGTCGGTCGCCTTCGACCTGCCCACCCAGATGGGCCACGACTCCGACGCCCCGATCGCCTCGGGCGAGGTCGGCAAGGTGGGCGTCGCCATCGACTCGATCGACGACATGCGAGTGCTGTTCGGCGGGATCCCGCTGGACAAGGTCTCCACGTCGATGACGATCAACGCGCCCGCCTCCCTCCTGCTGCTCCTGTACCAACTCGTCGCCGAGGAGCAGGGCGTCCCGGCCGACAAGCTCACCGGCACGATCCAGAACGACGTGCTCAAGGAGTACATCGCCCGAGGCACCTACATCTTCCCGCCCAAGCCCTCCCTGCGGCTGATCGCGGACATCTTCAAGTACTGCCGGGCCGAGATCCCGAAGTGGAACACGATCTCGATCTCCGGCTACCACATGGCCGAGGCGGGGGCCTCCCCGGCGCAGGAGATCGCGTTCACCCTGGCCGACGGCATCGAGTACGTCCGTACCGCGGTCGCGGCCGGCATGGACGTCGACGACTTCGCACCCCGTCTGTCGTTCTTCTTCGTCTCCCGGACGACGATCCTGGAGGAGGTCGCCAAGTTCCGCGCGGCCCGCCGGATCTGGGCCCGGGTCATGAAGGAGGAGTTCGGGGCGAAGAACCCCAAGTCGCTGATGCTGCGCTTCCACACGCAGACGGCCGGTGTCCAGCTGACCGCCCAGCAGCCCGAGGTCAACCTGGTCCGCGTCGCCGTGCAGGGCCTGGCCGCGGTCCTCGGCGGCACGCAGTCGCTGCACACCAACTCCTTCGACGAGGCCATCGCGCTGCCCACCGACAAGAGCGCCCGCCTGGCCCTGCGCACCCAGCAGGTCCTCGCCTACGAGACGGACGTGACGGCGACCGTCGACCCGTTCGCGGGCTCCTACGTCATCGAGAGGATGACCGACGAGGTGGAGGCCGCCGCGCTGGAGCTGATGAAGCGGGTCGAGGACCTCGGCGGCGCGGTCGACGCCATCGAGCACGGCTTCCAGAAGAGCGAGATCGAGCACTCCGCCTACCGCATCGCCCAGGAGACCGACTCCGGCGAGCGGGTCGTGGTCGGCGTCAACCGCTACCAGCTCGACGCCGAGGAGCCCTACGAGCCGCTGCGCGTCGACCCGGCGATCGAGGCCCAGCAGGCCGAACGCCTCGCGAGGCTCCGCGCGGAGCGCGACCAGCAGGCGGTGGACACCGCCCTGGCCGCCCTGAAGAAGGCGGCGGAGGGTGAGGACAACGTCCTGTACCCGATGAAGGACGCCCTGCGCGCACGGGCCACGGTGGGCGAGGTGTGCAACGCGCTGCGGGATGTGTGGGGGACTTACGTGCCCTCGGACGCCTTCTGAGCTGGGTCATTACCTCAAACGGGTGATCGAGGGTGAAAACCGCACATCCCCGGTTACGCTCGTGGAGGGTGTTCCCGTAAGGAGGGTGCCGTGGCTGTGATGCTGTACGAGTCGTCGCTTGCCGATGCTGCTGACCATCTCTGGGAGGAGCTGCCCGGCCACCGGGTAGAGATTCTCAACGGGAGCATCGTCGTGACACCGCCGCCGGACGGTCCACACCAAGAGTCGCTGACCTGGCTCGTCGAGGAGTTCTCGCGGATCGGAGCCAGGCGGGAGGGCCTCAGATACATCGGTGGCATCGGGTTGTGGCTGCCGACGGGACCCGACGACTACGCGGTCCCCGACTTCTCCGTGGTCGATGACGACTACAGGGACGCGCTCGTGGAGAAGAACTGCTACGCGCCGCACGTCTTCCGCCTGGTGCTGGAGGTGACCTCCACCAACTGGTCCAACGACACGGCCATCAAGGTCGGGACCTACGCCAGGGCGGGCATCCCGGCCTACCTCATCGCGGACCGCCACCACGACGAGGTCCTGCTCTATACCGACCCGAAGGATGGCAAGTACCCCGACCCTCAGCACTTCGAGCGGGGCCGGTCCGTCCCCGTCCCGGAGTCCGTCGGGATCACCCTCGACCTGTCCGTCGACACGCTCCTCGACGGTGACGACTGACCATACTGCGAACAGCGGGACCCGAGTGTCGTACCCCCGTGCGACACTCCCCCCATGTTCGGCGTCATCGACCTCCCCACCTACCTGGCCGGCCTGATCCTCATCGTGCTGCTGCCCGGCCCCAACTCCCTGTACGTCCTGTCCGTAGCCGCCCGGCGCGGGGTGCGGGTCGGATACAGGGCGGCAGCCGGAGTCTGGTGCGGGGACGCCGTGCTGATGACGCTGTCCGCGGCGGGCGTCGCCTCGCTGCTCCAGGGGAACGCCGTGCTGTTCGGCATCGTGAAGTACGCGGGAGCCGGCTATCTGACGTGGCTCGCGATCGGCATGCTGCGCGCCGCCTGGGGCATGTGGCGGACCCGGCGCGAGCAGAGCGCCCTTGAGAACGCCCCGGGGGCGGCCGCGGCCGACGCGGCCCCGATGGAGCGGCCGTACCGCAGGGCGCTGGTCATCAGCCTGCTCAACCCCAAGGCGATCCTGTTCTTCATCTCCTTCTTCGTGCAGTTCGTCGACCCGGCCTACGCCTATCCGGCGCTCTCCTTCGTCGTCCTCGGCGTCTTCGCGCAGATCGCCAGCGTGCTCTACCTCAGCGCGCTGATATTCGGCGGCACCAAGCTCGCCGCCGCCTTCCGCCGTCGCCGTGTCCTGTCGGCGGGCGCCACCTCGGCAGCCGGCGCCCTGTTCCTGGGCTTCGCGGCGAAGCTGACGCTCGCGAGCGCTTAGATCCTCTCGTTCGGGTCAGGCCGGCGGCCGACGAGCGCCGAACCGGGTCAGGTACTCCGGAAGTCCGGCCGCCGCCATGTCCCCCGCCCAGCCGACGTACCCGTCGGGCCGGACGAGGAACAGCCCCGTCCCGTAGGAGTCGTGCGCCGGTCCGCGCACCGTCCGCACGGGCACGTCAATGTCGGGAGCCGGCATCCCCAACGCCAGCAGGGTCCAGTGCGGTCCTCGGAACGCGTCGAAGAGGCGCACGCCGTCCACCGTGGCGTCGGGGGCGCGGTCGCCCGCCCGCAGCGGGCCGGGAGCCGTACGTGTCTCGCGCGTGAGGGACGACGCCGGGTAGCCCAGGCCCAGTTGGCGCGTGGCCGCTCCGCGCCTGGTCTCGCCCCGGTGGACGCTGGTGGACAGGCTGAGCATCTGCGCGGCGATCGGGCGCCGCTCCTCCTCGTAGGTGTCCAGCAGGGACGCGACAGCCCCGTCGCGCAGCACCGCGCCCAGCTTCCAGCCCAGGTTGTGGGCGTCCTGGACGCTGGTGTTGAGGCCCTGCCCGCCTGCCGGGGAGTGCACGTGTGCCGCGTCACCGGCGAGGAACACCCGGCCCGCGCGGAAGCGGTCGGCCAGCGCGGCCCGCGGGCGGAAGTCCGAGGCCCAGCGGACCTCGGTGACGTCCTCGGGGGCGAGGTGGGAGCGGGCGGCGACGACCCGCCGTATGCCGTCGAGGGAAAGGTCCACCTCCGTACCGTGCGCGAAGCGGGTGATCAGCTGGAAGTCCTCCGTCCCGGCCAGCGGACAGATCGCGAGAATGTCGCTGCCCGCCCCGTTTCCGTCGCCGCCGTCGCGGGGCGGGAAGATGTGCCAGTTGTCGCGGTCGAGGCCGGTGATCCGCACGTCCGCCACGAGCGTGGGGCCCGGGTCGACCTCCTCCCCGGTCATGGCGATGCCGACCGCGCGGCGCACCGCCGAACGACCGCCGTCCGCGGCGACGGCGTACCGGGCGCGCACCGTGTCGCCGGAGGTGAGGCGCGCCGTCACGCCCTCCTCGTCCTGGGTCAGGCCGGTGACCTTCCGGCCGAAGGCGACCTTGCCGCCGAGTTCCTCCAGTCGCTCCAGCAGGATCCGCTGTGTGCGCCACTGCGGAATCATGCAGGGCTCGGTGTACGGCGAGTCCTCGTCCGCCCCGACCGGGTCGAACATCCGGTGCTCGCCGACCCGCTCGCCGTCCCGCCAGATCATCCCGGCAGGGTAGGTTCCGCCCGCCGCGCGGATCGCGTCGTACACGCCGAGGTCGTCGAAGATCTCCATGGTGCGCGGCTGGAGCCCCTTGCCGCGCGAGCCGGGGAACAGTTCGTCCGCCCGTTCCACGATCTGGGCGGGAACCCCGCGCCGGGCCAGGTCGATACCGAGGGTGAGGCCGGTGGGGCCGGCACCCACGATCAGGACATCGGTGTCGTTCACGATCCGCTCCTTAACGCTGTTAAGTGACTGTCATTGCCGAGCGTGGCCTTAACGGTGTTAAGTTGTCAAGTGTGAGTACGGAACGACGCACGCCCCTGGACCGCGAACGGGTCGCCGACGCGGCGCTGAGGCTGCTGAACGAGGTGGGCCTGGACGGCCTGACACTGCGCGCCATCGCCAGGGAACTGGACGTCAAGGCGCCCGCCCTGTACTGGCACTTCAAGGACAAGCAGGCGCTGCTCGACGAGATGGCGACCGAGATGTACCGGCGGATGGCGGCCGGTGCCGCGCTCGACGCCGGTGACACCTGGCGGGAGCGATTGCTGAAGGCCAACCGGGGACTGCGCGCGGCGCTGCTCGGCTATCGCGACGGCGCGAAGGTGTTCAGCGGCTCACGCTTCACCGGTCTCGTGCACGCGGAGCAGATGGAGGACAACCTGCGCCTGCTCACGGCCGCCGGCCTCACCCTGCCCCAGGCGGCCCGCGCGCTGAACACGACGTACCTCTACACGCTCGGGTTCGTCACTGAGGAGCAGGGCGTCGAGCCGCTGCCCGGAGAGCGCCGCGAGGGCTTCGACCTCGCCGAGCGCGCCCGCCTCATGGCCGGTTTCCCGCTGGCGGCCGAGGCGGGCAAGGAGATCTTCGAGGACTACGGCCGGCACTTCGAGGAAGGACTGGCGCTGCTGATCGCGGGGATCGCGGCGCGGTACGGCGTGGACTGAAAAACGCTCAGCGCGCCCTGGACAGCGCCGCCCGGATCTTCGGCGTCAGCGTCTCCTCCACGTACCGGTTCAGCAGCCAGGCCAGCAGCAGCATCGCCGCGATGGTCAGGGCGAAGGTTTCCGCCGAGCCGATGCCGAGGCCGCGGTGCAGGCCGTGGATGACCACCCAGCCCAGGTGCTCGTGAACCAGGTAGAACGGGTAGGTGAGGGCGCCCGCGACGGTCAGCCAGCGCCAGTCCGCCCAGCTCAGCCGGCCCAGCGCGATGGCGGCGACCGCGGTGAACCCGAGCGTGACGATCAGGATGATGCCGAACGAGGACCGGTTGGAGAAGGCGTCCGCGCTCGGCGCGTGCCACAGGTCCTGGACCGCGTAGCGCTGGCCGATCAGCCAGCTCACCCCGACGATGCCCCAGGCAGTGGGGTCTCCCCTGCTCGAGCGAAGCCGAGAGCTTGGGGAAGCGTCCTTGCGGTCGCGGTGGACGAGGTACAGGCCGATGCCGCCGATGAAGAACGGCGCGTACTCGGGCATGAGGACGAGGTCGAGCAGTGGCTCGTTCGCGGCGTCGCCGATCGCGGCGGCCATGGTCCACACCGCGCAGAACAGGATCACCCGCTGCCGGCTCGCCCCGGGCATCACCACGAACAGGGCGAACAGTGCGTAGAAGCGGATCTCCACCCACAGTGTCCAGCACACCCCCAGCACCCGGTCCGCGCCGAGCGGCTGCTGGAGCATCGTCAGGTTGACCAGTGCGTCGCTGGGTGAGACCGCCTCGTAGACGACCACCGGCAGGGCGAACACGGCCGTCACGAGGATGACCGCTGCCCAGTAGGCGGGCAGCAGACGGGAGGCGCGGGAGGCGAAGAACGACCGCAGCGGCCGTCCCCAGCCGCTCATGCAGATGACGAATCCGCTGATCACGAAGAAGATCTGGACGCCGAGACAGCCGTAGGCGAAGTACTCGTGGAGGGTGGGGAACTGGTCCTTCGGGGAGCTTCCCCAGGCGGTGGTGACATCGCCGCCGCGCCCGCCGTAGTGATAGGCCGCCACCATCAGCGCGGCCACCAGCCGCAGCCCGTCCAGGGCACGCAGACGACCGCCGGAGGTTCTGGACCGGGACGGGACGGCGGGGGTGTCCCGAGGTCCAGCAGGTGCTGCGGCGGTGGGCTGCGGCGCCGGGCTGACGGCCGTCTCGGTCACGCTGGTAATCCTCCGTGCTTCGTATTGTCTGCGGCGTCTGCGGCGTCTGCGCCGTCGCCCACCCCCCGCCCGGGTGTCAGGAAGCCCGGAGGAACGCCGAGTGGGACGCCTTGCCCAGATAGGTGAAGCGGGTGTCGCCCGTGAGGTGCTTGTCCAGGGCCTCCTTGATTCCGGGCCACTTGGGATCGCCGAAGTCGTCGAGGACGACGATCCCGCCCGGAGCGGCGATCTTCTCCGCCCATTCGAGGTCCTTGGCGACGGCCTCGGCCGAGTGGTCGCCGTCGACGACTATCACGCCGTAGCTGCGGTCCGAGACGGCCGCGCGGGTGTCGGGGTCCTCGGAGAAGCCCCGCTGGATCCGGGCGGCCACGCCCGCCGGACCGGCCAGGGCGAGGTTGGTGCGGACGGCCTGCTCGTCGACCGGGGTGCCGGAGGGGTCGTTGCGCCGCGGCGTGCCGGGCTGGAGCTGCACACCGGCGAACGGGTCGACGATCGTCACGTTCGGGCTGCGGCCGTCGCGGTCCATCATCCGGATCAGTCCGGTGGAGAACATGCCGTAGAGCGTGCCGATCTCGAGGATCTCGTCGTTCGGCGGGTCGAGCAGGGGGATCGTGCCGAGCTTGCCGCAGATGTTCATGGTGCCGCCGGCGATCCGGCCGACCCCGAGCGACTCCAGCGCGACCAGCAGCCGGAACGCGGTGGCGACATTGCGGACGGCCGCGTCCCGGTTCCCGGCCAGCTCGGCCACCTCGGCGTGCAGACGGTTCAGCGGGCCGGGGCTCACAACACGGGAGAGCCCGCGGCCCCGGGAGCCGAGCAGCAGGTCGAGGGTGAGGGCCTGGCGTTCCATGCCTTCCACGGCTTCACGGAGCCGCTTCAGCTCCGCCGCGTCCGCGGCGGAGGCCTTGCGCAGGCGCCGGTCGATGCGCTGGTCGATGAGATCGGCGACCGGGCGCAGCAGGCGCCGGGATGTCGCATGGGTAAGGAAGGCGCGGCTGTTCATGGAACCGGGTACCTCAATCCGTCGAGGGCTGGTGAGAGTGGTGCGGTTCGCGGGATGGGGGACAGGGTAGGTGGGCGCGCGCGGCGGGGAGGGGTGTGGAGCCGATCGCTGCGTTAACAAGTGGCGAACTCCGTATGGAGCCGTTACGGGCTGCAGGTGCTGTGGAGGCGGCCGGGCGCACGAAGGCCCCGCCCCTGGTGAGCCCGGTCGTCCCGGTGGGGCGGAGCCTCTCGACGCACATCGGCGTTTGGCCGGGTCAGCCGAGCAACCGCCGCAGATTCAGCTTGCCCCACAGCAGACTGGTGGCGAACGAAAGGGCCATGACCGTGAACACCAGACCGGCCAGCAGCAGCCCCGCCACCGGTCCGCTCAGGTCCGGCGACACCAGGGGGGCGACGATCTCCTCGACGAACAGCACATGAACCATGTACGCGCCGAGCGCGGCGCCGGCCAGCTTCCGAAGGAGCGGCCGGAACTTCTCGGGAACCCGGATCCTGCTGATCAGCAGCAGCACGCAGATGCTCATGGCGGCGACGAACAGGTGCGCGTTGGGCATCACGTAATGGATCCGCGTGTTGTACCAGAGGGCCCCGACCATGGTGAGCGGCAGCAGGACGAACAGCAGCCGGCGCCCCCGCACGGTTCCGGCCGGAAGGGCGAACAGCAGCGCGCCGCCGACCGCGTACACCAGCGAGTAGGTGCTGAACCCCCAGGCCGAGGAAGGCATTTCGCGCCCCGTGACCTCGGCAACCGTGGTCAGTACGCTCGGCAGGGCGGCGATGCCGAGCAGGGCCGCGCCCAGTCCCCAGGGCCGCTTCCCGGCCTTGATCATCATCGCGAAGGCCAGCAGCGCGATGATCGGGATGTAGTTGTACATGAACCACAGGTGGTAGGCGGGCTGTACGGACGCGAAGAGGGAGTCCGTCGCCAGCTCGGTCATGGGCTCGTCGTTGCGGTCCCGTAGCCAGGCCCAGACCAGATAGACCGCCGTCCACACGAAGAGCGGAACGACGTTGCGGACGATGCGCTGCCACATCCGGGCGCTGTCGCGCGGGGGCGCGCCTACCAGCACGGCCCAGCCGGCGATGGCGAAGTACATGGGGACGGCGAACGGGTTGATCGCCTCCGCCACGTGTCCCGCCCAGTACGACCCGGAACCGTTCTCCGGGTTGTTGCCGGTGGACTTGATGAACTGGGCGCCCACGTGTCCCAACATGATGGTGGCGGAACAGATCAGCCGCATCAGGTCGATGTCGAGGCGGTGTTCCCGCAGAGCGGGAGTCTGCCCGGAAGGGATGTCGCCGCTCTGCTGCGGCGGTCGTACGGCTGTCTGATTCGGCACCGCGCAACTCTCAGGGGGTCCGGTGTACGGAAATTGAAGAACGAACGGCTCCACCGTGGCGGGTGGGTTTCGTTTGGCCTTGGGGGCGGGTGAGAGGGCCGGTCGCGACCGACCCCCGTGCTCCTTGGTTGTCAGCCCTTGCCGGGGCCGCGCCGTACCGCCCTGCGCACCACGCGCTTGGCGCGCCGCACCCGGAGTTTCGCGCGCGACTGCGGGCTGCTGCCGGGCAGGCCGAGCTCGGTCAGCCGCTGCTCGGGGAAGTAGTAACCGGGGCTGCCGACCAGGTTGTCGCGCAGCCAGGCCTCCGTCGGCTCCCGCAGCTCCGTGTACGTCTTGGGCTGCATGCAAAAACCGATCGCCCGGACCATGGGGGACAGGGTCCCGGGGGCCGCGCCGACCAGGGCCGGGGTCCGGCCGCCCTCCAGATCGGGCACCAGGTGGTCCATGATGGCCAGGGGCACGCGGTTGCTGTTCGGGTACGGCTTGAGCCGCTTCATCACCAGTGCCGTGCCCACCCGGGCGATGGGCACGTCGTAGTAGGCGGAGGCGGTCACCATGGCCGTCGAGAAGCAGCCGACGACGAGTTCGGGCGTGCTGTGGTGGTACAGCGTCTCGGCCAGCAGGGGCGCGTCCAGCACGGTGAGCCGTATGCCGGCGTCCGCGGCCGCCTTGCTCAGCGCCACCGTGTAGCCGGCGGGTGCCGTCGGGTGGGGCTTGAAGACCACGGACCGGTGCCCGGCGCGCGCGGCTCCGGTGAGCATGCGGACGTGGAGGTCCTCTTCCTCCTCCGCGCTCAGGATGTTGATCGCCGCCAGGTACTGGCCGAGCAGCACGGCCGTCGGCTTCTCCTTCAGGACGGGCGCCAGCCGGGGATCGTCGGCCGCGTCCCGGGAGATCTCGTCGAGTACCCCGCGGAACGCCTCGTCCGGGACGATCTCGGGCCCGACACCGTGCTCGGACAGGAGCATCGGCTCCAGGCCGGGTATCAGGTCCAGGTGGAGCAGCCGCCGGATGCGACACGCGATGGCCAGCGGGAGCTTCTCGCGGGTCGGGCCGTAGCTCATGAGCCCGTCGGCGTACACGTGGACGGCGCTCTCGGAGAAGATCGCCGCCAGGGCGCGGGCCGGGTTGACCTGGATCGACTCGACGGCAAGCTCGATCAGGTCCCGTTCGCCGATGCCCCAGGTACGGCGGAACGCCTTCTGCCACAGCGTTGTGTCGCCGCCGCGTGGACCCCAGGAACTGGGGTGGTGCGGGGCGATCGTCTCGTTCCAGCTGACCACCGAGTCGAAACGGCCTGCGATGGGCTCGTAACCGTGCATCTCGTCGAGGCGCAGCGCGGTCTCCGGTACGGAGGCGTTGTTGGAGACCAGCAGGATGCGCCGGGCGCCGCCCCGCGGTCCGAAGAGGCCCGCGTCGAGCGCCGCGGCGAGGGTGGCCGCTCCGTACAGGGTGGAGACCTGGAAGATCTGGGTCGTGTGCGACATGGATCAGGCAGCCTTCCGCCCGTCACGCAGGCGGCTGAGCAACCTGCTCCGAGTGCTGTCGATGGTTCTGAGGGTCTCCTCGAGCACGTGCTCGGGCATGCGGTGGAGCGCGGCCCGCGCCTCCCGCCGGAGCCGCTGCGCAACCGAGGCCTCGTACTCGTTCACCTTGCCGATGTGGAAGGCGATCATGGCGCAGTAGGTCCGTACGGCCTTGGGGAGGAAGCGCTCGGCCTCCGAGTCCTTCAGCAGCTCCTGCAACAGGGTGTCGTAGGCCGGGATGAAGTCCAGCTGGCGGGAGTCCTTGATCTGGGTGAGCGAGGTTGCGATCCCGCGCCGGTAGAACACCCCGTGCAGACCGAGGGACGCGTACGACGTCGCCTTCAGGTGCAGGCGCCAGATCCACAACCGGTCCTCGGCCGTGCGGAGTTCGGTCGCGAAGCGCATTCCGCCGTCGTCGAAGAGGTGTCGGCGGTAGATGCCCGCCCACACGAAGGGGTAGTCGACCATCGTCTCCATGTGGGGCGGCGCTATTCCGTCGCGCGGGTCCATCACGGTGTTGCGCATCCGGGCCGGGGGCCGCCGGATCACCCGCTCGGTGCCGGTGGCCTGGACATGGTCGGTGCGGGCGAAGTCGCAGCCCAGTTCTTCGATGGAACGCACCAGTTCGGGAAGGTAGCCGGGCCCGTACCAGTCGTCGCCGTCGAGGAATGTGAGGTAGTCACCGGCAGCCGCGTCGATACCGCTGTTGCGCGCCTGCGCTATGCCCATGTTCTTCTCGTGCCGGATCACCCTGGCGCCGGGAAGCTTTTCCGCCCAGCGGCCCATCACCCGGGGAGTGGAATCCGTGGAGCAGTCGTCTACGAGCAGGAACTCGAAGTCGGGGTCCGCGTTGTTGGCGAGACTCCGCAGGGTGCTCTCGGCGAACGCTCCCACATTGTGCATGGGGACGACAACGGACAGTTTCGGCGGCACGCGGGCCTCTCACGTTCGAAGGAAGAGTGAAGGATTAGAACAGGCTAACCACGCACTCGAAGGGAACGGTCTCGAACGAGGCACAGTGGTGCGAACTCCAGTCGCAGCCCAGGTGAATTCCCGGTGTATCAGGCCAGGTCGAAGGTTCCCCGCAGTTCGTCGATGTTCGATCTGGTGGTTTTCCACAGGAATTCCTGGGCGCGGTGGACGTCTGCCACGGCGGCCGGGTGGTCGTCGAGGACCGCCCCCGCCCGCTCCGCCAGCCGCGGGCCCAGCTCCCGGTCGTGCACGGACAGACCCCACTCCCGGCGGCCGATGTCGGACAGGAAGTAGGCGAGCTTCGGGTGGGAGACGAGGCTGAGGATCGGGGTGCCGCAGCCGAAGGGGATCATCCCCGCGTGTCCGCGCATCCCGATCACCAGACGGGAACGGCCGTACAGTTCACGGATCCGGTCGTTCGACATGTCGTACAGCCGCTCCACGGGCAGGCTGAGGCCGTGCTCCCTGCGCAGGTCGTGCACGAACTTCTCGTCGGCCGGCATGTGGGCCGCGTAGCGTACGTCCGCCCGGTCCCGCAGATTCCGCAGTGCGGTGGCCATCTGCGCGAGGAAGTGGCCGTAGTCGTGGCCGAACCGCAGCCCCGCGCGGTCGTACGCGCAGTTGACCAGGACGGTGTCGTTGCGCTCCGTCCGGTCCGCCGGCCCCGGGTCGAGATACCGCGCCACCGTGGTCGGGCAGGGCTGATAGCGCACCCGGTCGCGCAGCTCGGCGGGGAGCAGCTCGCGGACCCGATCGATCGAACCGTGGTTGCGCAGTCCGAAGAACGCCGACCGCTCGACCAGGACGCGCAGGCTCTCGGCGAACCTGCCCCGGCGGTAGAGCTGCCCGTCGAACACGTTGTAGCCGACCGCGAACACCGCCAACGGCGCGGTGATCCGGGCCAGGAGGTCGTCCGGGACGTTCCACTGCCAGTGGCTGTTGCCGTTGGGGGAGGTGTCGGGGAGGAAGAGCCCGCCGCCGCCCACGACCACCCCGCGCCGCGCGTTCAGCTGCTCCAGCACCGCCTCGTCGACCAGCCGGTGCACGGGCTGCTGGTACCAGCGGTACGGACCGGTGTCGGTGTCGAAGCACATCCGCACGGCCTCGGGCAGGACCTTGTCCCCCGCGTTCTCCCGGCCCTCCGCGAACAGCGCCACATGCGCCAACTGCTCCGCGGCAGGAGCGGTTTCCCGCGGCTCGGGGCCGGCCGGACGGGTACGCACGTACCAACCGTGGCAGCCGGAGTCGGTGGGATCGGCCTCCAGACCGTCGCGGGCGTAGGCGTGTGCGTCCTCCCCGCGTCCGCACAGCCAGGCCAGCCGCGCGAGCTGGGCGAAGGCACGGGGGGCGGCGTCGGGTGAGGCCGCCGCCAGCAGCAGATGGGCCTCGGCCTCGTCGTAGCGCGACAGCGCCATCAGGCTCAGGGCGAGCGTCTCCTGGCAGCGCGGCGCGTCCAGCCGGTCCGCCACGACCGGGGCGAGTACGGCGACGGCCTCGTCGTGGCGGTTCTGCCGGCGGTACACGTCGGCGACCGTACGGGCGAGGTCGAGGGAGGGTCGCGCCTCCAGCAGCGGCGGCGCGCAGTGCGCCAGCAGGTCGGGGTGCTTGTCGCCGGGCAGGGCGCAGTAGGCGGCCCGGAAGTCGTCGTCGCTCATCTCGAAGCGGCGCCGCGCCTCGGCGGCCGGGGCGTACCCGGGCTCGTCGAACGCGCCGGTGAAACGGAGGACGGCGACATGCGGGGGCACCGGCGTGTCGTCGTACAGGCGGCTGGTGAGGAAGTCGTACCGCGCGTCGGCCGGGGTCAGGACCCCGTCGAGTGCAGTGCTCGGACGGCCGTTACCGCCGTCACCCGTGATGCCGAGGCCGGTGAGCCGGGCCTTCACGGCGTCGTCCACATCGGTGCGCTGGACGACCAGAAGACCGTCCGGCAGTACGGCTCGACGCTCCCCGCCCTCGCCGTCGGGCAACAACTGCGACACGGCACCTATCCCGTGACGCAGCCTCAGCAAATCACCGAGGTCGCCGAGGACGACCATGGCCGGGCTGAGGGCTACGACGGTGTCGTAGCCGTCCAGGCCGAGGACGTCCAGACGGCTGTCCGCCCGGTGTGCGACGACGCGCGGGTGCAGTCGGCGCAGTGCGTCGAACGAGGCGTCGGGCAGCCCCGGGTGCAGGACGACGAAGTCCTCGCACACGCCCGGATTGGTCAGCACCAGGCTGCGTATCAGCGCGGGGAGAGCGGATATACGGTCCTGGTCGGTGTGGACGGCGAAGGCGATCCGGCGTCTGCCGGTGATCGTGCTCCGGTCGTCCGCGGAGGAGCGGGTCATCGCAGGGCGATCCTCATCTTGCTGTCGTGGATGTGCGTCGCGCGGTCCTTGACCCATTCGGTTTCCCGGGCCCGTAGTCGGCCGGGCAGGGTGAAACCGACGAGGTCCAGCCGGGGGCTGACGTCCAGGAAGTCGAGGAGCCTCAGGACGGTGAAGGCAGTGGTGGTGTCCCTGCCCCAGCCGCCCTCACCCAGCAGTGCCGGGTCGTCCAGGGGACGGCGCAGGGAGGCGTCGCCGACATGCTCCTGCGCTCCGGACACGAGCCGCTGCCGCAGGGCGCGCCGCCACCCGGCGGCCGGGTCGCCGAACACGAGCCGGACGCCGACCGGCCCGGTCCAGGCGGGTCCGTCCCACGGGGTGTCGCCCCGCAGCGAAACGGCGTGCAGGTCGGTGCGTTCACCGGTGCCCTCCGCGCGGAGCCGGAACGAGTCGCAGCGCACCACCAGGTCGTAGCCGTCGATCTCGGAGCCGAGACCGCTCGAGGCGACCTCCTCCGCGTCGGCGACCACACACACCGTCCGCTCCGCGACCAGGCCGCGCAGGCCGCCGACATCGATCGGCGTGGTTCCGCCGAGCAGTGGGTCGGGCATCCCGTCCCGCTCGACGAGCCGCCGATACGTGCCGTACAGCTCCAGCAGGCGTCGCACGGCGGGGTCGCCCACGCCGTGCTCGGCGACCTTCGCCCGTACGTGGGCGGCGAATTCCGGTGATGTGGCCGAGGTGGGCCCGCCGAGCAGGCCACGCAGCGGGGAGTCGGCCTCGGGGAAGAGCGCGATGGCCTCGTCGAGGCACTTCCGACGGCGGCGCAGGGTGTCGATCCTGCGGGCGATCTCGGGTGCCGCGCCGCCGTTCTGCTGCAGTGAGAGGTAGCGCTCGTAGGACTCCAGCGCCTCGTCGCCGCGGCCGAGCCTGTCCAGGGCCAGACCATGCAGCCGCCAGGCCCCCTTGGACCGCTGCCGGATCAGGGTCGACGTCTCGGCGACGCCCAGGGCGAGGTTCGGCGAGCCGTCACCCCCCGCCTCCAGAGCGCGCTTGCCTACTTGGAGCAGGGCGTCGAAGGGATCGGCGGACGGGGTGGCGAGGGAGGCCGCGAAGGTGCCGATCGCCTGGGTCAACCGGGGCGTGGGCTTGGCGCCCTGTGCCGCGAGGTGCTCGCCGCACAGGCGCATGCCCCGGTTGAACAGATCCAGCCTGGCGGCCTCCTTCTGTCGTGCCTTGAACAATCCCGCCAGGGGGTTCGTCATACGTTCCACCGTTCTCCGACCGGAGGCCGAATGTGCCCGAGCGTGACGCTTCGCGGGCGGCTTTCCAGCGGACGACGAGTGAACACTTTCCTTCGAACAGTCATCCGGTGCTTACTGCCCGGCCACGCGTCGGCCCGCCCGCTCCGTGGCGCGCCGGTCTCCGCTTCGTCCCGTGCCGGCCCAGTCGCAAGGCCATGGACCGACCTGTCGCCGTGGCGCGTACAGGGCCTGCTGTCCGTCCGCATGCGTCGGTCCGGCCACACGGTCGCGCGTCGGACCCGCGGGCCCCGCCGGGCGTGTGCCTCACCGCTTGAGCGCGCGACGGACAGACCGGGCGCGGCGTACCACCTTGCGCGCCGTCGCGTTGCGCGGCAGGAACGACAAGCGCTGGGGAATGCCGCCAGGCAGGCCCAGCGAGGTCAGCCGCCGCTTCTTGAAGTACCGCCAGGTTCCGTCGTCCAGCCGCGTCGCCAGGTATCGCTCGGCCTCGGGCCGCAGCTCCGGCAGGATCTTCGGCTGCATCGTGAACCCGACGGTCCGTACGAGGTCGCCGAGTGCGTCGGTGTCCATGCGCCCGCGCCCCTCGGCGACCGCCGCCCCGTCCGTCGGCTCCGGCAGCAGCGCGTCGACGATGGTGACCGGGACGCGGTTGCTGTTCTCGAACGGCTTCAGCCGGTCCAGCAGGGTCTCGGTGCCGACCCGGGCGACCGGCAGCCCGTACAGGACGGACGCGGTCAGCAGGGCGGTGGAGAAGCAGCCGACGACCAGGGCCGGACGCATCCGCTGGTACAGCACCTCGGCCAGGACCGGGGTGTCCACCACCGTGAGGTCGACGCCGAGCCGCTCGGCCTCGTCCTCCAGGGTGTGGGTGAAGCGTGCCGGGGCCGTGGGATGCGGCTTGAACACCACCCTCGTGTGACCGAGGTGCACCGCGCCCTCCATCATCCGCACGTGAAGGTTCTCCTCCTCCTCGGCGGAGAGGATGTTCAGCGCGGACAGGTACTGGCCCAGCAGCAGCGCGGGCTCCGTCACGTCCGGCAGGTCGTCGCCGGTCTCGGCCAGTTCGGCCAGCACCTTGGTGAACGCCGGGGTCGCCACCACCTCCGGCGTCACCCCGAACTCGGTGAGCAGCAGCGGTTCGAGCCCCGGCACCAGGTCGAGGTGGAGCAGCCGTTCCACCCGGGTGCCGACCAGCGGGTCGAGCTTGTTGCGGGTGGGGCCGTAGCTCATCAGGCCGTCCGCGTAGACGGTGACGGGCGCGTCGGTGAAGATCTGCGTCATTCCGAGGGCCGGGTTGACCTGGATGGACTCCACGGCGAGGGTCAGGTCGTCGTCGCCCAGGTTCCAGAGCAGTCGCAGATAGCGCTCCCATATGGGCACGTCGTCGAGCCGTGGAGCCCAGCCGCCGGGGTGGAACGGGAAGATGGCCTCGTTCCACGACAGCACGTCGTCGAACCGGGACCGCAACAGCTCGAACCCGGGCATCTCGTCGACGGCGGGCGTCGTCTCGGGCGTCGTCGCGTTGTTGGAGACCAGCAGGATCCGCCGGTCGGCGGGCGCGAAGCAGCCGGAGTCCAGGGCGGCGGCAAGCGTGGCCGTGCCGTACAGGGTCGATGCCATGAAGATCTGCGTGGTCACGCGGCGACCTCCGCAACCGGCACGGGGCGGCGGCGCAGCCTCCGCAGCCGGCCGGCGCGTTCGGCGTCCATCGAGCCGAGTGCGTCGTCGAGTACGTCCTGAGGCATGCGCCGCAGCGCGGCGGTGCTCATCGCCTTCAACTGTCGCGCCACGGGCGGCTCGAACCTTTCGACGGTTGCCAGGTGGTGGGAAATGATGGCGCAGTAGGTGCGGACGGCCTTCGGCAGCAGGGTCGCCGCATCGGCGTCCCGCGCGGTCTCCTCGATCACCTGGTCGAACGCGCGAATGAAATCGAGCTGCCGGACGTCACCGATCTGGGTGAGCGACGAGGAGACGCCGCGCCGGTAGAAGACGCCGAGGAGGCCGGCCACCGCGAAGGACTCCGCCTCCCGGTGCAGCTTCCAGATCCAGGGCCGGTCCTCGGCGGTGCGCAGCCCGTCGGTGAAGTGCAGCACGCCGCGTTCGACGAGCCTGCGGTGGTAGATGCCCGCCCAGGCGTAGGCGTAGTCGACGGAGGTGGACCGGTGGGCGGGGAGGATCGCGTCGCGCGGGTTCAGCGCCACATTGCGCCGGCCGTGCGGGACGCGGTGGACGGCACGGGACCGCGCGGTGCACTGCACATGGTCGGTGCGGACGAAGTCGCAGTCCAGCTTCTCGATGACGGAGACCAGCCGGGCGTAGTAGCCGGGAGCCAGCCAGTCGTCGCCGTCGAGGAAGGTCAGGTATTCGCCGCGGGCCCGGTCGATTCCGGTGTTGCGGGCGGTGGCCAGGCCACCGTTCTTCTCGTGTCGGACCAGCACCGCCCCCGGCAGTTCACGCTCGGCACGCGCGAGGAGGTCCGCGGTCCCGTCGGTCGAGCAGTCGTCGACGAGAATGAATTCGAAGTCGTCCCGCGCGTTGGCGCGCAGACTTCGCAGGGCATCGGGGACGTAGGGGCGCACGTTGTAGAACGGCACGATGACGGAGAGCTTGGGCACGTCTTCGACGTTAGGGTGCGGCCCGTCATTCGTCTTTACCTGAACCTTGATACGGGGTGAACGACGCGTGGCGAAGCGGTGAAGCGAACATTTTTCCGGAGGGCGGGCGGGTCGATCCCCCATTCGGCGATCTCCTGTTCACCATTTGTTGGATTCGGGTTGGGCCGCTCCTAGAAATTGCTTCCTAACGTCTTCGTTGTGCCAGCAAGTGCAACGAAGTCCCTGCGAGTCGCCGTTCTCGCGGATTCCGACACCCGGTGGAAATGGGGCGCGCTCACCGCGAACCGCATTGCCCCGGAGAATTCGGACATCCGTCTGGACGGTTATCTCCTGCGGGGCCGTGCGACTCCCACCGCCCGTCAGCTCGACGAGGTCGGCGTCCGGGCGGACGCCCTCCACGAGGTGACCGCGGTCCAGTTCCTGCACGCGATGAAGGAGGAGCCGTACGACCTCCTGGTCCTCGCCCTGGTCGGCGGCGGGGTGCAGGCGATGCTGCACGGGCTCGGGCGGATCTGGGGTGATGCCGCGGCAGAGCGGGTGAAGCGGCCCGTCGTCGTCACCGGATACGTCGGAGTCGTCTACGAGAAGCTCGCCGACGGCCTGCTGCTGCGCCACGGGGCCGACCTCGTCCTCGCCAACTCCCGTCAGGACGCGGAACGTTTCCGCGCCGTGTACGAAGGCGTGGGCGCCGACGCCGGCTCGGTGACGGAGGTCGCGCTGCCGTTCCTCGGCGGGGCCGCCTACACCGGCGAGCACGACCCCTCCGCGAAGCAGGGGCGCAGGCCCTGCACGGTCGTCTTCGCCGCCCAGCCCTCCGTGCCGGAGAACCGCCGGGACCGTACCTACCTGCTGAACCGGCTGGTCGGGCACGCCCGTCGGCACCCCGAGCGTGAGGTGCTGCTCAAGCTGCGCTCCAAGCCGGGCGAGCACACCACGCACATCGAGGAACTGCCGTACCAGAAACTGGTCCAGCGGCTCGACCCGCCGGCCAACTTCCGCCTGGTGTACGGGCACATGGGCGAGGTCCTGGACCGCACCGACCTGCTGGTCACGGTGAGCTCCACGGCCGCCCTGGAGTCCCTGCACCGCCGCATCCCCACCGCGGTCCTCACCGACCTCGGCGTACGCGAGGCGCTCGGCAACCACCACTTCGTCGGCTCCGGCTGCCTCGCCTCCTGGGACCAGCTCGACGCCGGCCACCGGCCCGTACCGGACGAGGAGTGGGTGTCCCGGCAGGGCGTGGCCGCCGGGGACGCCTCCTCCGGGGGAGGGTCGTACGAGACGGCCTTCGACACCGCCCGCGCCCGCATCGCCGAGCTGCTCGACCGCCCCGGCGACCTGCCGCAACTGGCCCCCTATTACACGCCCGTCACCGCGCCCGGGTATCTGCCCGGCCTGCTCGCCCGCCATCACCTCGGCCCGGACGGCACCCCGCTGCCCGGCACCCCCGCCGCCGGCAAGGAGCCCGGACCGGTCCGGCAGATCGTGCGCCGCGCGGCGCGCGGCGCCTACCGCCACGGCGTCCAGCGGGTGGCTCCGGTGATCCGTCGGATGGGCGAGCTGTGAGCGCCTCCCTCACGGCCGGCCGTGACCGCATCCCTTCCCGTCCTGCTCAAGGAGCTGATCCCATGACCGAACCGCAAGCGGGCCAAAGCGGCACCCCGGTACGCCGGGTGCTCGCCGTGATCCCCGCGCGCGGCGGCTCCAAGGGAGTGCCCGCGAAGAACCTCGCGCCGGTCGGCGGCGCGCCCCTGGTGACCCGCGCCGTCCGCGAGTGCCGCGCCGCACGCCACGTCACGGACGTCGTCGTCTCCACCGACGACCAGGCCATCGCGGCCGCCGCCCGGCAGGCCGGCGCCGAGATCGTGATGCGCCCTGCCGCCATCGCGGGCGACCTCGCCACCTCGGAGGCGGCCGTCCTGCACGCCCTGGACACCCACGAGGCGCTGCACGGCGCCCGGGTGGACGTCGTCCTGCTGGTCCAGTGCACCAGCCCCTTCCTGACCCGCGAGGACATCGACGGCGTGGCCGGCGCGGTCGCCGCGCAGGGCGCCGACACGGCCGTGACCGTCGCCCCGTTCCACGGCTTCGTCTGGCGGGACGCGACCGGCGAGGAGCCGGACGCCCTTCAGGGAGACGGCGGCAGCGGCGGCTTCGGTGTCAACCACGACAAGTCCTTCCGCCCCCGCCGCCAGGACCGCCCCCAGGACCTCCTGGAGACCGGCGCCGCCTACGCGATGGACACGGCCGGCTTCCGCGAGCACCGGCACCGCTTCTTCGGCCGCACCGAACTCGTGCGCACCGACCCCGCACGCGTGCTGGAGATCGACGACCCGCACGACCTCGCCCGGGCCCGCGCCCTCGCCCCGCTCTTCGACGCGGCGAGGCCCGGCGCCCTCCCGACCGCCGACGACATCGACGCGGTCGTCCTCGACTTCGACGGCACCCAGACCGACGACAGGGTGCTGATCGACGCCACCGGACAGGAATTCGTCTCCGTGCACCGCGGCGACGGACTCGGCATCGCCGCCCTGCGCAGGAGCGGACTGAGGATGCTCGTCCTGTCCACGGAACAGAACCCGGTCGTCGCCGCCCGCGCACGCAAGCTCAAGATCCCCGTGCTGCACGGCATCGACCGCAAGGACCTCGCTCTGAAGCAGTGGTGCGAGGAACAGGGCATCGCGCCCGAGCGCGTGCTCTACGTCGGCAACGACGTCAATGACCTCCCGTGCTTCGCCCTCGTGGGCTGGCCCGTGGCGGTCGCGAGCGCCCACGACGTCGTACGCGGCGCCGCACGCGCGGTCACCACCGTCCCCGGTGGCGACGGCGCCGTCCGGGAGATCGCCGGCTGGATCCTCGGCCCCTCCCTCGATTCCCTCCCCAAGTAAGGAAACACCGTCATGAGCACTGTGAACCCCAGCTCCCGCATCCGCAGCTTCGGTACCCGCGAAGCCGGCCCCGGCCGCCCCGTGTACGTCACCGGCGAGATCGGCATCAACCACAACGGCGACATCGAGAACGCGTTCAAGCTGATCGACGCCGCCGCCGAAGCCGGCTGCGACGCCGTCAAGTTCCAGAAGCGCACGCCGGAGATCTGCACCCCGCGCGACCAGTGGGACATCGAGCGCGACACCCCCTGGGGCCGGATGACGTACATCGACTACCGCCACCGCGTGGAGTTCGGCGAGGAGGAGTACGGCCAGATCGACGCCTACTGCAAGAAGCGGGGCATCGACTGGTTCGCCTCCCCGTGGGACACCGAGGCCGTCGCCTTCCTGGAGAAGTTCGACGTCCCCGCCCACAAGGTCGCCTCCGCCTCCCTCACCGACGACGAGCTGCTGCGCTCCCTGCGCGCCACCGGCCGCACGGTCATCCTCTCCACCGGCATGTCCACCCCGAAGCAGATCCGCCACGCGGTCGAGGTCCTCGGCAGCGAGAACATCCTGCTCTGCCACTCCACCTCCACCTATCCGGCGAAGGCGGAGGAGCTGAACCTCCGCATGATCAACACCCTCCAGCAGGAGTTCCCGAACGTCCCGATCGGCTACTCCGGCCACGAGACCGGCCTGCAGACCACGCTCGCCGCCGTCGCCCTCGGCGCCACCTTCATCGAGCGCCACATCACGCTGGACCGTGCCATGTGGGGCTCCGACCAGGCCGCGTCCGTCGAGCCGCAGGGCCTGACCCGCCTCGTCCGCGACATCCGCACCATCGAGGCCTCCCTCGGCGACGGCGTCAAGAAGGTCTACGAGTCCGAGCTGGGCCCGATGAAGAAGCTGCGCCGGGTCCCCGGCGTCGTCGCCGAGGCGGAGATCGCCGCGGCCGCCGGCGAGCCGCTGACCGTCTGACCCTCCCTCCCACCCACCTCCCCTGACGACGGGAACGGTCGTACGTCGATGAGCCCTCGCGCCGGGACCGCCGGCCCCCACACTCTCGCCTTCGTCGAGAGCCCGGTACAGCTGCTGAACGTGCTGGAGTGGGCGCACGCGCATGCGCCCGGCGTGGGGCTCACCCTCGTGGTGCTGTCCCCCATCGACCCCATGACCCGCGGCCAGTTGCGCCGCATGTCCGAACTCGCCCGCGAGGAGGGCCACGAGGTCCGCTGGGAGGAGGCACGCGGCGGAGCCGGCGCACCCTTCCAGACCGTCGCCGGCCTGGCCGGCCCGCTGCGCCGTGCCTCCCGGATCGTCCTCGGCGACCCCTTCTCGCGGTACGTGCAGCTCATGCTGACGATCACCCGCGCCCACGACCTCGTCGTCGTCGACGACGGCACGGCGACCATGGAGTTCGTCGGCCAGCTCGCGCGCGGCGAACGCCTGGTCCGCTGGCACCGCAAGGGCGGCCGCCGCGGCCCCCGCGACCTGCTCCTCGCCCCGGTCTCCGGCATCGCCCGGCGCAGGCTCACCCCGGGCGGCCGGCGCCGGGTGGAGGTCTTCTCCTCGATGCCGGTCGACGACATCCCGGCCGGCGTCACCGTCGGCGTCAACTCCTTCGCCTGGACCCGGGAGCGGTTCGGCCCGCCCCGGATCACCCGGACCGCCGACATGGTGGGCACGTCCCTGGTGGAGACCGGAGTAGTGGACGCCGACGCCTACGTCGAGGCCGTCCGCTCCCTCACCAGGGCCCACGGCGCGACCCGCTACTTCGCCCACCGCCGCGAGAGCACCGAGAAACTCCACCGGCTCGCGGTCGAGACGGGGCTGGAGATCGTCCGCCCCGAACTCCCCCTGGAGCTGATAGCCCGCCGGGGCCCCATCGGCCGCACGGTCCTCAGCTTCCCGTCGACCGTCGTCCACACCCTCCCCCTCGCCCTGTCCGGCACGGAGGTCCGCATCGCGGTCTGCGACATCGACCCGGCCTGGCTCACCGAGAACGCCTCCCCACGCGCCCAGGGCTTCCTGTCCAACGTGACAGGGACGGCACGGGACGCGCACCGGCTGGCGGCGGTGCCGGTGGCGCCCGCGTGAACGGATGCCGATAACCGCCTCCTGGAAGTGAGCGGTGGCGTCACCGCCCGCGGAGCGCCTGGCGACTCACCGGGAGTCCGGCCGGACGGCGACGGTCACCGCCCCTCCCGGCCCCCGGCCACCGAGCCCTGCTCGTACCCGTTCAGGGCCAGTGCCGCGGCCTCGCCCCGTGAGCCGACCTCGAGTTTCCTCAGTACTCCGGTGACGTGGAACTTGACAGTGCTCTCGGTGATCCCGAGTGCGTCCGCGATGGCCTTGTTCCGCTTGCCTTGCGCAAGAAGGTGCAGCACCTCCCGTTCCCGCGCGTTGAGACTCGACAGCCTGGTCTCACCGGTCCGAACGGACGGCGGGTCGAAAGGAAGGGCGATGCCGGCCCGGCTCCCCCAGCCCGCCACGGAGTCGAGGCTGACCGTGGCGCCCAGCGTGCGTGCGCGGCCCTCGAGCTGGCGTGACAGCGCGCGCACGTCCACGCTCCCGGACTCCTGCTCCCGCACGTCGATCCGCAGCGACGTGCCGTCACAGGTCCAGGCGACGCGCAGGCGCGACGGACCCGGTTGCGCGGTGAAGGCCAGCACCGCGGTCCGTGTCATCGCACGGGCGGCGTAGGCGACTTCTCCGGGCAACGGCCGTGCCGTCCTGTCCGGCGGCACGAATTCGACGCGCGCTTCGTGATGCTTGAGCAGGTGCCGGATGTCCCTGCGCAGCTTCGTGAACGCGGCCGGGGCCGGTTCCTCGCTCAGGGCCAGATCGGACTTCTGGGCGGAGCGCAACGCCACCAGCGCGACGGAGGCGGACTCGGTCGCGGTCACGCGGGCACGGTGAT
This sequence comes from Streptomyces sp. NPDC005774, assembly GCF_042871645.1. Classification (NCBI taxonomy): domain Bacteria; kingdom Bacillati; phylum Actinomycetota; class Actinomycetes; order Kitasatosporales; family Streptomycetaceae; genus Streptomyces; species Streptomyces sp. NPDC005774. Next base: position 420,797 of record NZ_JBIAIV010000001.1, read on the forward strand.
CGTCGAGTGCGGTGGCGCGCAGCGTGTTCAGGATGGCCACCAGAGCACTCTCGTGCGCCGTCGCCATCTCGGTGATGGTGCGGGCCCGCTCACTGGAGGCCGCGCGCGACTCGGCGAGGTAGTCCGGGCTCGCCTGCGTGACCTGTTGGCTGATCGAGGTCGCGACGATCCCGAAGAGGGCCGACAGGACGACGGGCTGCGGGAGCCGCTTCCGGGAGGCGCGCGGCACGAGGACGAGCAGCGTGTCCACCGGGTCACGGACGGCCCAGACGGTGCGGGTGGTCCCGCCGATCGCCGCCGCGGTGCTGAGCGGCCGACCGGGCTCGACAAGGGCCTTCAGCTGCTCGAGTTCGTCGATCGTGACCTTGCTGGTCATTTCGGTCGCGCCGGTGACCTTTCGTGGCCGGCCCGTGCACTCCCTGGTGAAGATGATGAGCGCGGTGTGCGGCCACCGGTCCGACAAAAAGCGGGAGAACCGGCGTGCGATCTCGTGCAGCGGACCCTCGATGACCTCTCGCAGTGCGAGGAGATCCGCTTCTGGCGGTGCCTTCATGTCGAGCATTCCACGCACCGTAGCCGGTCCGGCCGGCTGGTCGGAAGTCGAGGTTTTACTGGTCCGTCGCACAGGTCGTCCGTCCTCGGCGCAGAGCTAACGTCGTAGTCGTAGAGGGCATGCGCCGGTGCGCATGCGTTTCCGGCCGACTGATGAGGGAACCAACTCAGATGCCACAGCAGGTCCGCGGTGTGATCGCCCGTTCCAAGGGAGCTCCGGTCGAGCTCACCGACATCGTGATTCCCGACCCGGGACCGGGTGAGGTCGTCGTCGCGGTCGCCGCGTGCGGCGTGTGCCACACCGATCTGACCTACCGCGAAGGCGGTATCAACGACGACTTCCCGTTCCTCCTCGGACACGAGGCAGCCGGCACCGTGGAGAGCGTCGGCGAAGGCGTCGAGTCGGTGCGGCCCGGCGACTTCGTCGTCCTGAACTGGCGTGCCGTGTGCGGGCAGTGCCGGGCCTGCAGGCGCGGGCGTTCCCAGTACTGCTTCGACACGTTCAACGCGAGCCAGAAGATGACCCTGACCGACGGGACGGAACTCACCCCGGCGCTCGGCATCGGTGCTTTCGCGGACAAGACCCTGGTGCACGCCGGACAGTGCACCAAGGTGGACCCGTCCGCGGACCCCGCCGTCGCGGGTCTGCTCGGCTGCGGTGTCATGGCCGGCCTGGGCGCCGCCGTCAACACCGGCGGGGTGGGCCGCGGGGACTCGGTGGCCGTCATCGGCTGTGGCGGCGTGGGCGACGCGGCCGTCGTCGGGGCGCGGCTGGCGGGCGCATCGAAGATCATCGCGGTGGACCGGGACGAGAAGAAGCTGGCCTGGGCGGTCGACCTGGGCGCCACCCACACGGTCGACGCGGGCAAGGCCGACGTCGTCACCGCGATCGCCGAGCTGACAGGCGGGTTCGGCGCCGATGTCGTCATCGACGCGGTCGGCCGCCCCGAGACGTGGAAGCAGGCGTTCTACGCGCGCGATCTCGCGGGCACCGTCGTGCTGGTGGGCGTGCCCACGCCGGACATGAAGCTGGACATGCCGCTGCTCGACTTCTTCTCCCGCGGCGGTGCGCTGAAGTCGTCCTGGTACGGCGACTGTCTGCCGGAGCGCGACTTCCCGATGCTCGTCGACCTGCACCTGCAGGGCAGGCTGCCGCTGGAGAAGTTCGTCTCCGAGCGCATCGCACTCGAAGAGGTCGAGAAGGCCTTCCACACCATGCGGGCCGGCGAGGTGCTGCGTTCGGTGGTGGTCATGTGAACGGCCTGCGTATCGAGCGCGTGGTCACCTCCGGTGTCTTCGCCCTCGACGGCGGCACGTGGGACGTCGACAACAACGTCTGGCTCGTCGGCGACGACGACGAGGTCGTGATCATCGACGCGGCGCACGACGAGCAGGCGATCATCAAGGCGGTGGGGGACCGGAACGTGGTGGCCGTCGTGTGCACGCACGGTCACAACGACCACGTCACCGTCGCGCCGCAGCTGTCCCATGAGCTCCAGGCGCCGATCCTGCTGCATCCCGGCGACCGGGAGCTGTGGGAGATGACCCACCCCGGCCAGGCCTTCGGGCACGCGAGCGACACGCAACGCGTCGACGTGGCGGGCACCGCACTCGAGGTGATCCACACTCCGGGCCACTCTCCCGGGTCCGTCTGCCTGCACCTGCCCGAAGCCGAGGTGCTGTTCACCGGAGACACGCTGTTCTCGGGCGGCCCCGGAGCCACGGGCCGTTCGTTCTCCGACTTCCCCACCATCATCGGGTCCATCCGCGACAGGCTGTTCACGCTGCCCGAGGAAACCCGTGTCCACACCGGACACGGCGACGGCACCACGATCGGCGCCGAGACGCCGTACCTGGCCGAATGGATCGCACGCGGACACTGAGCCGGCCCCGGGCCGGCGAACGACCGGCGACAGCGCCTTCGCCCACTTCCCCGGCCCGTACGGCGGCATCGCCCGGCACACCACCGAGCGGGAGCCGCTCGGCGCGGAAACACAGCCGTGCGATGTGCCGGCACAGCTGCGGAGAAGGCGGAGGACGGCGGCCGGGGAACTTCAGCGGGTCGGCGCGCATGGCCCCGCACCCCATCGGCGCAACCCGGGGCGCCGGAGGCGCTTTCACCCGTGCGCGTGGACGGCGGCCGCGCACCCGTGGACAGCGGTGTGCCGTGTCCGACAGACGAACCGGTCCGCGTGGCGCGGGCGATGCGTGGTACACCGAGGAGAGGTGGAGTGCGGTGCCGGAAGCGGCCGCTGCGAGCGGCGCGCCTTCCGGCGGTCTGTGTGGGCTCGTCCGCGTACGAGGGCGGCGAGTTTACCCATCACAGAACACGGCTAAGCGTGGGACTGCCGGATTTTCTTCCGCTGACAGGCTGATTTTTCTTGATCAGGGGTCGGTCGGGGGCTTCGGCGTCCTACCCTTCAAAGGGTGAAGCAACTGATGTCACTGGAGTCCGAGGAGTCCGAGGTCGATCTGGTCGGAGGGGCGGTGCTTCCGGGTACGCTCCCCGAGGCCTTGCGCGCCGAGCTCGTCGCCTTCCGACGCGACCTGCACATGCACCCCGAGCTGGGCAACCAGGAGTTCCGTACGACCGCCGCGATCAAGGAGCGGCTGGAGCGGGCCGGCCTCGCCCCGCGCGTACTCTCCAGCGGGACCGGCGTCATCTGTGACATCGGGGTGATGGACGGCACGCCCGCCGGCGCCGGCCCGGACACCGGCACCGGAGCGGCCCCCGGCACCGGCATACTCGCCCTGCGGGCCGACCTCGACGGACTGCCCATCCCCGACATGAAGAGCGAGTGCCCGTACCGCTCCACCGTGCCCGACCGGGCGCACGCCTGCGGCCACGACGTGCACACCACCGTCGTGCTGGGCACCGGGCTCGTCCTCGCCGAACTGCACCGTCAGGGCCGGCTGCCCCGGCCGGTGCGGCTGATCTTCCAGCCCGCCGAGGAGGTGCTGCCCGGCGGGGCCGCCGACGCCATCCTGGACGGCGCGCTCGACGGGGTCGGGCGGATCGTCGCCGTGCACTGCGACCCCCGGGTCGACGCCGGAAGGATCGGGCTGCGCGAAGGCCCCATCACCTCCGCCTGCGACCGTCTCGAGATCGCCCTCGGCGGACCCGGCGGCCACACCGCCCGCCCGCATCTGACCACCGACCTGGTCACCGCCGCCGCCCGGGTCGTCACCGACGTGCCCGCTCTGGTGGGCCGGCGGGTCGACAGCCGCAGCGGGCTCGCCATCACCTGGGGCAGGGTCGAGTCCGGCCACGCGCCCAACGTCATCCCGCAGCACGCCGAGCTCTCCGGCACCGTGCGCTGCCTGGACCTGGAGACCTGGCGGCTGGCCCCGGACACCGTGGTCGCCGCCATCGACGAGGTGGCCAACCTGCACCGCGCCAAGTCGGAGATCACCTACGTGCGCGGAGTCCCGCCGGTCGTCAACGAGGCCGGCGTCACCGAACTCCTGCGGGACGCCATGATCGCCCGGCGCGGCGCGGAGTCCGTGGAGAACACCGAACAGAGCCTCGGCGGCGAGGACTTCTCCTGGTACCTCGAGCACGTCCCCGGCGCCATGGCCCGCCTCGGGGTGCGTCCCCCGGGCGAGCGCACCATCCGCGACCTGCACCAGGGCGACTTCGACGTCGACGAGCACGCCATCACCGTGGGCGTCGAACTCTTCACCGCCGCCGCCTTCCTGGACGCCCTGCGCTGAGCGGGCGGGCCGGCCGGTCGCTTCATCGACCACCGGCCATCGACCACCGGCCATCGACCACCGGCCCCCTTCGCCCCTCCACCCCTCTGTCCCCGTCCCGTCGCTCCCCTCGCGTCCCGGACGGGGGGAGGGGAAGCGGGGTGCGCGTGGCGCTCGGCCGCGCACCGTTCCGGTCGCCCCTTTCCGTCCCTTCGATCCCGTACGGCCCTCTGCTTTACCGGGGTGTAACCGGCCATCGGCACGAATGGATAACGGCCCCGCTGTACCCCGTTCCCAGGAGTGTCTACGCGCGTTAATGTCGCCGAACCGAGCGCCGCTGCGGGGCTTCGGAGAATGGGGAGCGTCAGATGCGTCGGATATCCAGACTGACTCGCGTCGCGGTGGGGGTCGCGTCGCTCGCACTCGCCGCCACGGCCTGCGGCGGTACCAGCAGCGAGGGCGGGGACGGCGGAAAGAGCTCCGCGAAGGGCGACCTCGGTCTCGCCATCGCCTACGACATCGGCGGCAAGGGCGACCAGTCCTTCAACGACGCCGCGTACGCGGGGCTCCAGAAGGCGGAGAAGGAGTTCGGCTACAAGACCGCCGACATCGAGCCCACCGACGGCGAGACCAACGCGGACAAGGAGCAGCGCCTGTCCTCGCTCGCCAGGCAGGGCTACAACCCCGTCATCGGCGTCGGCTTCGCCTACACGGCGGCGATGGAGGCCGTGGCCGCGAAGTACCCCGACACCACCTTCGGCATCGTCGACTCCGTGGTCGAGGGCAAGAACGTCGCCTCCCTCGTCTTCGCCGAGGAGCAGGCGTCCTACCTCGCCGGCGTCGCCGCGGCCAAGGCCACCAAGACCGATGTGGTGGGCTTCGTCGGCGGTGTGGACATCCCGCTGATCAACAAGTTCGAGGCCGGCTTCGAGCAGGGCGTGCAGGCGACCGACCCGAAGGTCAAGGTCGTCTCCCAGTACCTGACGCAGACGGCGGAGGAGGGTGGCTTCTCCAGCCCCGACAAGGGCAAGGCCGCCGCCGAGGGCCAGATCGAGAAGAAGGCCGACGTCGTCTACCAGGCGGCCGGCCTCTCCGGGCAGGGTGTGATCGAGGCCGCCGCCAAGGCGAAGGTCTGGGCGATCGGTGTCGACTCCGACCAGTACCAGCAGGAAGCCCTCGCCGGCTACAAGGACTTCATCCTCACCTCCGCCACCAAGGAGGTCGGCGGTTCGGTGTACGCCCTGGCCAAGTCCGTCAAGGACGGCAAGCCGCTGACCGGCACCCAGGTCTTCGACCTCAAGGTGGAGGGCGTCGGCCTCTCCGACAGCAACCCGAAGATGGCCGAGATCGAGGGCCTGACGGACGCCGTGGCCAAGGCCGAGGAAGGCATCATCGACGGCTCCATCACCGTCAAGACGGAGTAGGGCGGCAGGGGAGCGGGGCGCGGCAGTACCGCAGCACCGCAGCACCGCAGTGACGAAGCCGGGCGGGCACCTCAGTGGGTGCCCGCCCGTGTTGCGTGCCCTTTGGACGCCGTTTTGCCGGACCGGCAACAGGAGTGGCGTGTCCGGTACACGCTGGGCGACGGTGGGCCGATGAACGACGACATCGTGGCGGGACCGCCCGCGTTCGACCCGCCCTTTCCCGCCGACGGATACGTCGGAGACCCCACGGTGAGGGCGGAGTGGGACAACCGGTACACCGACCGACAGCAACTGTGGAGTGGCCGGCCCAACGGCGCGCTGGTGGCCGAGGCCGCCGGGCTCACACCCGGGCGGGTGCTCGACGTCGGCTGCGGCGAGGGCGCGGACGCCGTCTGGCTCGCGCGCCGCGGCTGGGACGTGACCGCACTCGAGGTCTCGGGCGTGGCACTGGAGCGGGCGGCCGGGCACGCGCGGGACGCCGGCCTCGCCGTTCGCTGGGTTCACGCCTCGCTGACGGAGGCGGCCCTCCCGCCGGCCTCCTTCGACCTGGTCTCCGCGCAGTACCCCGCTCTGCTGCGCACCCCGGACGCCGCGGCCGAGCGAGCGCTGCTCGCGGCCGTCGCGCCCGGCGGCGTGCTGCTGCTCGTGCACCACGCGGGGATGGACACCCGGCAGGAGCACGAGAGCGGCTTCGACCCGGCCGACTACGTCTGGCCCTCGATGGTCGCCGCTCTGCTCGACGAGGACTGGGTGGTGGAGGCGGACGAGCAGCGGCCCCGCGTGGCACCCGACGGCGGCGCCGGCGCGCACCACACCGACGACCTGGTGCTGCGCGCGCGCCGGCTGCGCTGAACCCTTCCGACAGCAGACCCGGCGACCCGCTCCGATGCCCGGCGTGCGCCGGTCGGCGAGCACCGTGTCGGATGTCACAGTGCTTGTCACCTCACGCCGTACATCGCCCGAATGTCACCCTGTGCCACGATCTGTTTGCGATAGGCGATGGTTTACTCGCGGTAGGGGGCGGGTAGGGCACGGCCGCATAACAAGGTGGACAGAAAGGGTTTCCAGGGAGGTCTACGCGCGTTAATCTGCGGCGAAGCCTGCGCCGTCCCCCGATCTTCCGGCGCTTGTACGAAGGAGCACCACACATGCGCCGGATTTCCCGGATCACGGTCGCAGGCGCAGCGACCGCCTCCCTGGCCCTCGCGCTCGCCGCCTGCGGTGGCACCTCGACCTCCAACTCCGGCTCGTCCGAGTCCAAGGAGGACAAGGGCATTGCCATCGCCTACGACGTCGGCGGCAGGGGCGACCAGTCCTTCAACGACGCCGCGTACGCGGGCTTGAAGCAGGCGGAGAAGGAGTTCGGCTACAAGACCGCCGACGTCGAGCCCACCGACGGTGAGACCGACGCGGACAAGGAGCAGCGCCTGGCCTCGCTGGCGAAGCAGGGCTACGACCCGGTCGTCGGTGTCGGCTACGCCTACGCCGCCGCCGTGAAGGGCGCCGCCGAGAAGTACCCGGACACCACCTTCGGCATCGTCGACGACTCCACGGTCGAGCTGGACAACGTGGCGGACCTGGTCTTCTCCGAGGAGGAGGCCTCCTACCTGGCCGGTGTCGCCGCCGCCGAGACCACCAAGACCGACGTGGTGGGCTTCATCGGCGGTGTGGACATCCCGCTGATCCACAAGTTCCGCGCGGGCTTCGAGCAGGGCGTCAAGGATACGAACCCGGACGTCAAGGTCATCTCGCAGTTCCTGACGCAGACGGCGGAGGAGGGTGGCTTCTCCAGTCCCGACAAGGGCAAGGCTGCCGCCGAGGGCCAGATCGAGAAGAAGGCCGACGTCGTCTACACGGCGGCCGGTCTGTCCGGTCAGGGTGCCATCGAGGCCGCGGCCGCCAACAAGGTCTGGGCGATCGGCGTGGACTCCGACCAGTACGCGCAGGAAGCCCTGGCGAAGTACAAGGACTCGATCCTCACCTCCGCGACGAAGGACGTCGCCAAGTCGGTGTACAAGCTGGCGCAGTCGGTCCAGGACAAGGCTCCCCGCACCGGTGTCCTCAGGGGCGACCTGGCGACGGGTGAGGTCGGCCTCGCGCAGTCCAACCCCGTGTTCGCGGACAACGCGAAGCTTCAGGACGTCATCGAGACGGCCAAGAAGAAGATCATCAGCGGCGACGTCAAGGTCCAGTCGAGCTGAGTCCGGCAGGACCTGTACAGCGTGTAACCCTTGGGGTCGTGACCGCTCGGCGGGGTGCGGGGAGTAGGCTCCCCGCACCCCGTCGAGCCGGGTGTGCGACCCCGTTCGATGCCGTAGGGGCGCTACGCGCGTAGACGACCCCCGTCCCCAGGAGTGCGCCATCAACGCGTCCAGCAGCCCTCCGGCCGGAGCGGCGGTCAGCGAATCGGTGACCGCCGTCGAACTCGCCGGGATCACGAAGCGTTTTCCCGGTGTCGTGGCCAACCACGACATCCACCTCACGGTCCGCAAGGGCACCGTGCACGCCCTCGTCGGCGAGAACGGCGCCGGCAAGTCGACGCTGATGAAGATCCTCTACGGCATGCAGAAGCCGGACGAGGGCACCATCGCGATCCACGGCGAGACGGTCTCCTTCTCCTCGCCGGCCGACGCCATCGCCCGCGGCATCGGCATGGTCCACCAGCACTTCATGCTCGCCGACAACCTCACGGTCCTCGAGAACGTGGTGCTCGGCAGCGAGAAGCTGTACGGCATCGGCGCGAAGGCCCGCCGCAAGATCAAGGAACTCTCCGACCGTTACGGCCTCGGCGTACGCCCCGACCTGCTGGTCGAGGAACTCGGTGTCGCCGCCCGCCAGCGCGTGGAGATCCTCAAGGTCCTCTACCGCGGCGCCACCACGCTGATCCTCGACGAACCCACCGCCGTCCTCGTCCCGCAGGAGGTCGACGCGCTCTTCGACAACCTGCGCGAGCTCAAGGCGGAGGGCCTGTCGGTCATCTTCATCTCCCACAAGCTGGGCGAGGTCCTCTCGGTCGCCGACGACATCACCGTCATCCGCCGGGGTACCACCGTCGGCACGGCCGTTCCCGCCGAGACCACCCCGCGCCGGCTCGCCGAGATGATGGTCGGCAGCGAACTGCCCACCCCCCAGACCGCCGAGTCCACGGTCACCGACCGTCCGGTCCTCACCGTCGACACGCTGCGCCTGGCGGCCCCCGGCGGCAAGGCCCTGCTCGACGACATCAGCTTCACCATCCACGCGGGCGAAATCCTGGGCATCGCCGGCGTCGAGGGCAACGGCCAGACCGAACTGGTCGACGCCCTCATCGGCCTGCGGGCCGCCGACTCCGGCACCATCCGGCTGGCCGACGAGGAGATCACCGGCTGGGCCACCCGCAAGCGCCGCGAGGAGGGCATCGGGTACATCCCCGAGGACCGCCACCGCCACGGCCTGCTCCTGGAAGCACCCCTCTGGGAGAACCGCATCCTCGGCCACGTCACCGAGAAGCCCAACGCCAAGGGCTTCTGGCTGGCCCCGAAGGCGGCCCAGGAGGACACCCGGCGCATCGTCCAGAAGTACGACGTGCGCACCCCCGGCATCGACGTCACCGCCGCCTCCCTGTCCGGAGGCAACCAGCAGAAGCTGATCGTCGGCCGGGAGATGAGCCACCGGCCCCGCTTCCTGATCGCCTCCCACCCCACCCGCGGTGTGGACGTCGGCGCGCAGGCCGCGATCTGGGACCACATCCGTCAGGCGCGCCGCGAGGGTCTCGCCGTCCTGCTGATCTCCGCCGACCTGGACGAGCTGATCGGCCTGTCCGACACCCTCCGGGTGATCTACGACGGCAGGCTCGTCGCGGACGCCGACCCCGCCACCGTCACCCCGGAGGAGCTCGGTACCGCCATGACCGGTGCCGCCACCGGCCACCTCGAACACGAAGAGACCCCCGAGACCCCGGCCGACGCCCGGAACATCGGGGCCCGTGCCCCCGGCGCCGCGGCCGCCGCCCCCGAGTCTCCGGAAGACGAGGCCCGCTGATGAAGAAGTTCGACAAGGAGCGCGTGCTCCTCGCGGTGGCCGGACCGGTCATCGCGCTCGCCGTGGCCTTCGCCCTGAGTGCGATCGTGCTGCTCGCCTCGGGCAAGAACCCCGTCGAGCCGTTCGCCCTGATGTTCGAGCAGGCGACGTTCTCCGACGTCCAGGTCCTGATCATCAACCAGGCCTCGATGTACTACATCGCCGCCCTCGCGGTGGCCGTCGGCTTCCGGATGAACCTCTTCAACATCGGGGTCGACGGCCAGTACCAGCTCGGCGCCATCATGGCCGCCGTCGTCGGCGCCCACATGAACCTGCCGGCCGTGCTGCAGCTTCCGCTGCTGCTCCTCACCGCCGTGTTCACCGGCGCCTTCTGGGCCGGTATCGCCGGAGTCCTCAAGGTCACCCGCGGGGTCAGCGAGGTCGTCGCCACGATCATGCTCAACGCGATCGCCACGTCCCTCATCGTCTACCTGTGGAAGCCGGAAGTCTTCGGCGTCAAGATCGGCAACAACAGCACCACCGGCGAGATGTACGAGTCCGGCTGGGTCCCCGGCATCGACATGGGCGAGGCCGGCGAGATCTACGGCCTGGTCGTCCTCGCGGCGCTGCTCGGCATCGGCTACTGGATCGTCCTCAACCGCACCCGCTTCGGCTTCGACCTGCGCGCCTCCGGCGCCTCCACGACCGCCGCCGCGGCCAGCGGGGTCGACCCCAAGCGCATGGTGCTCACCGCCATGCTGATCTCCGGCGGTCTCGCCGGTCTCGCGGGCCTGCCGATCCTGCTCGGCGACTCCCACACCTACAACCTGAACTTCCCCACCGGCATCGGCTTCCTCGGCATCGGCATCGCCCTGCTCGGCCGCAACAGCCCCGTCGGCATCGCCTTCGCCGCCCTGCTGTGGGCCTGGCTCGACAAGGCCTCACCCGAGCTGGACTTCCACGGCTACGACAAGGAGATCGCGGTCATCATGCAGGGCCTGATCGTCCTCTCGGTCGTCGTCTCCTACGAGGCCGTCCGCGAGTGGGGCCTGCGCCGTCAGCAGCGCCGGGTCGGCGCGGAACTCGCCGCCGGTCACGTCCTCGGTGCCGACAACAACACCACGAAGGAGGTGGCTGGCCGATGACCGCTCCGACCACAGCGACCGACGTCAACCAGCCCTCGCTGCAGCCTGCGGCGCCCACCGGCCGCCGCATGTCGTGGCCCGTGCTGCTGCTGGTCATCGCCGGCGCCCTGGCCCTGGTCTCGATCGTCCGCATCGTCACCGGCGCGGACGGCATCACCAACGTCAGCCAGATGTCCACCGCCCTCCAGCTCGCCGTCCCCATCGGCCTCGCCGGACTCGGCGGCCTGTGGGCCGAGCGCGCGGGCGTCGTCAACATCGGCCTCGAGGGCATGCTGATCCTCGGCACCTGGTTCGGCGCCTGGGCCGGATTCCAGTGGGGCCCGTGGACCGGCGTCCTGGTCGGCATCATCGGCGGCTGCCTCGGCGGCCTGCTGCACGCCGTCGTCACCGTCACCTTCCGCGTCAACCACATCGTCTCCGGTGTGGCCATCAACATCCTCGCCCTCGGCGCCACCCGCTACCTCGCCCCGCTCGCCTTCGAAGGCCACCAGGGCGGCTCCGCCAAGCAGTCCCCGGCGATCGAACCGCTCGGCCACTTCACCGTGCCGGGGCTGTCCGACGTGCTGCGGGACCTCAACGCCAAGGGCTGGTTCTTCGTCTCCGACATCGCGGGCCTGCTCGGCGGCCTGGTCACCAACGTCTCCTGGCTGACCCTCATCGCCATCGCGCTCATCCCCGCCACCTGGTGGATCCTCTGGCGCACCGCCTTCGGCCTGCGCCTGCGCTCCTGCGGTGAGAACCCCGTCGCCGCCGAGTCCCTCGGTGTCAACGTCTACAAGTACAAGTACCTCGCCGTGATCATCTCCGGCGGTCTGGCCGGCCTCGGCGGCGCCTTCCTCTCCATAGTCGCCAACCCCTTCTATCTGGAGGGCCAGGTCAGCGGGCGCGGCTACATCGGCCTCGCCGCGATGATCTTCGGCAACTGGATGCCGGGCGGCCTTGCCATCGGCGCCGGACTCTTCGGCTACACCGACAGCCTCAACCTGCGCGGCGGCTCCACCAACGTGCACGCCCTGCTGCTGCTCGGCGCGCTGCTGCTGCTCGTCGGCGCGATCTGGCTGGCGATCCGCAAGAAGTACGTGCACGCGGTCATCACCCTGGTCGTCGGCGCGCTCGTCTTCGCCTGGTACGCCGGCACCAACGAGGTCCCCAACCAGGTCGTCGCCGCCACCCCGTACGTCATCACCCTGGTGGTCCTGGCCCTGTCCGCGCAGCGGCTGCGCATGCCGAAGGCGGACGGACTCCCGTACCGGAAGGGACAGGGCGGATGACGCCCGCCCCGGCCGCCGCGGCGGACACCGACTGGGAGGCGCTGCGCGCGGTGGCACGGGAGGCCATGTCCCACGCGTACGCCCCCTACTCGGGGTATCCGGTCGGTGTCGCCGCCCTGGTCGACGACGGGCGCACGGTCTCCGGCTGCAACGTCGAGAACGCCAGCTACGGCCTCGGCCTGTGCGCCGAGTGCGGACTGGTCTCGGAGCTGCAGCGCACCGGAGGCGGCCGGCTCACGCACTTCACCTGCGTGGACGGCACGGGCGCGATCCTCGTCCCGTGCGGCCGCTGCCGCCAGCTGCTGTACGAGTTCGGCGGCCCCGGACTGCTCCTCGAAACCCCATCGGGCGTCCTGCCGCTGTCGGCGATGCTGCCCCAGGCCTTCGGCCCGGAGCACCTCGCCAAGTAACCCCGTAGCACCCCGCAACACGTAGCACCCCGCAACACGTAGCATCCCGCATCCCGCATCCCGTAGGACCTCGCACCCCGTAGCTCCACCGCGGCCCCTCCGCACGGCTCACTCCCGACCGGAGGGGCCGCGTCCCGAGGGGCCGCGCCCTTCGCACTCCGGAAGGAATGCCAGCCATGGCCATGGACGTCATCTCCGTCATCCGCACCAAGCGGGACCGCGGTGAACTCAGCGACGAGCAGATCGACTGGGTCGTCGACGCGTACACCCGCGGGGAGGTCGCCGACGAGCAGATGTCGGCCCTCGCGATGGCGATCCTCCTCAACGGCATGAACCGGAGCGAGATCGCCCGCTGGACCGCCGCGATGATCGCCTCCGGCGAGCGTATGGACTTCTCCTCGCTCTCGCGCCCCACCTCCGACAAGCACTCCACGGGCGGCGTCGGCGACAAGATCACCCTGCCGCTCGCCCCGCTGGTCGCGGCCTGCGGCGCGGCCGTCCCGCAGCTGTCCGGCAGGGGCCTGGGCCACACCGGCGGCACCCTCGACAAGCTGGAGTCGATCCCCGGCTGGCGCGCGCTGCTCTCCAACGAGGAGATGCTGTCCGTCCTCGACGGCGTCGGTGCCGTCATCTGCGCGGCCGGCGACGGCCTCGCCCCCGCCGACAAGAAGCTCTACGCCCTGCGTGACGTGACCGGCACTGTCGAGGCGATTCCGTTGATCGCCTCCTCGATCATGTCGAAGAAGATCGCCGAGGGCACCGGCTCGCTCGTCCTGGACGTGAAGGTGGGCAGCGGCGCCTTCATGAAGACGATCGAGGACGCCCGCGAACTGGCCTCCACCATGGTCGGCCTCGGCACCGACCACGGCGTGAAGACCGTCGCCCTGCTCACCGACATGTCGACGCCGCTCGGCCTCACCGCCGGCAACGCGCTCGAGGTCCGCGAGTCCGTGGAGGTCCTGGCGGGCGGCGGCCCCGCCGACGTCGTCGAACTCACTCTCGCCCTGGCCCGCGAGATGCTCGACGCCGCCGGACTGAAGGACGCCGACCCGGCGAAGGCCCTGGCCGACGGCTCCGCGATGGACGTCTGGCGCCGCATGATCGCGGCCCAGGGCGGCGACCCGGACGCCCCCCTGCCGACCGCGCGCGAACAGCACGTGGTGACGGCGGGTGCCTCCGGCGTCCTGACCCGCCTGGACGCCTACGACATCGGCGTCGCCGCCTGGCGCCTCGGCGCGGGCCGCGCCCGCAAGGAGGACCCGGTACAGGCGGGCGCGGGCGTCGAACTGCACGCCAAGCCCGGTGACACCGTCACCGAGGGACAGCCCCTGCTCACCCTCCACACGGACACCCCGGACCGCTTCGCCTACGCCCTCGACGCGGTGTCCGGCTCCTACGACATCGCGGCCCCCGGCACGCCCTTCACGGCGGCGCCGGTGGTACGGGAACGCATCGCCTGACCTGAGCCCGCGGCCGGAGGCCGCTGTCGGATACGGCCCTTTTGGGTGAACGGGACCGGTGGACCACCACCGGTCCCGTTCGGCATGCTGTAGTCGGTGACGCACCGATAGGAGAAACCGCCATGAGCGCACTCACCGTGAGCCAGGACCCCGAGCAGAGCTGGGACGACCTCGTCCGGTTTTGGGAGGAGATGGAATGGCCCGAGGGCAGCAAGGTGGAGATCATCGAGGGGATCATCACCGTGTCACCTGCTCCCGCACTTCGCCACAACGTCATCGCGGAGCGAATCCAGCGTCGCCTGTACTCGGTGATTCCCGAGGACTGGGGGGTCTACCAGACACTGGCCATCGCCGTACCGTCCCGTCTGGGCATGCTCATCCCGGACCTCCTGGTGACCCCGGTGCGAGAGCACTCGGAGTCGGACAGCCACATCCCCGCCGCCCTCGCCGAACTCGTCGTCGAGGTGACGTCGAAGTCCAACGCGCGCCACGACCGCATCAGCAAGCCCGCCGCCTACGCCACAGCGGGCATCCCGCTGTACCTCCTCGTCGACCGATGGGCTCCCGACGGCCCGACTGTGACACTCTTCGGCGAACCGCACGGCGATGTCTACCGTCCCCTCGATTCCGTGAAGTTCGGCGAGCCCATCAAGCTCCCCGCTCCGTTCGACCTCGTCATCGACACCGGCGAGTTCCCCGACACCTGAGTCACCCCAGCACCGTCGCCACCACCACGAGCACCGGTACCGACAGCAGGGTCGACACCAGGATCGCCTCCCGCGCCAGGGTCTCGCCGACGCGGTAACTGCTCGCGTACGTGAAGAGGTTCTGCGCGGCCGGCAGGGCCGAGGTCACCACCACGTCGAGCAGTTGTGCGCCGCGCAGCCCGAACACCCCCACCGCCAGTGCCCAGGCGACCACCGGCTGGCCCACCGACTTCAGCGCCACGGCCAGCAGGACCGTCCCGCGCTCACCGCCCCGCAGGGGCAGGGAGCTGCCGCGCAGCGAGATGCCGAACGCGAGCAGCACAGCCGGGACAGCCATGTTGCCGATCAGGGTCACCGGGTCCATGACCGGACCGGGGATGTCGACGCCGCTCGCCGACACCGCCACCCCCGCCAGTGAGCCCAGCGCGACCGGGTTCCGCAGTGGTGTGAGCAGCCGTCGCCACAAGGGCTGCTTCTCCCCGGCGGTCGCCAGGTCCAGGATCGTCAGCGCGACCGGTGTGACCATCACGAGCTGGAAGAGCAGCACCGGCGCCACCAGCGAGGCGTCACCGAGGACGTACACCGCGATCGGGATGCCGAGGTTGCCGGAGTTGACGTAACTGGAACACAGGGCACCGATGGCGGTGCGGCCCACGCCCCAGCGGCGTACGACACCCACTGCCACGAAGACGCCGGCCACCGCGACCGTGCTCAGCGCCGTGACCAGGAGCCGGCCGGAGAAGACCAGGGACAGGTCGGCCTCGGCGAGGACGGTGAACAGCAGGGCCGGTGAGGCCACGTGGAACGCCAGCTTCGTCAGCACGTCGCGGGCCTGCCCGCCGAGATACCCCCGGCGGCCGATCACATAGCCGACGCCGATGACGACCGCGATCACCGCGAACCCGCTCAGTACCCCCTGCACGACGGCTCCTCGCCGGGGTGGCGAGCACCGGGGGGCGCGGACGGAGGTGATCTGTGGTGCATACAGCCAACCCTCGGGGGAGGGGCGTGCCCGGGTCAATGTGATCTCCGCGTCGCTCCTGCGGGCGCAGGCTCCGCCGCCCGTCCCCGAGCAGGCGTCCACGCCCCCGCGATGAGTTACGCGGCCACGCCCGGTCTACCGGTCGTGGATGCCACGACACCCCCCGTACTCGTCCTGCTCGGCCCCGTCACCCCGGACGGGGCGAGCGGGCCGGGCGACGCGCTGCGGGCACTCCTCGACGGCGGCGGGGCCGGCGGGGTGGTCGTCTGCGACGTGGGCGGGCTGGGGCCGCCGGGGCTCGCCGCCGTGAACCTGCTGGCGCGTCTCCAGCTCCTGGCCCGCCGGACCGGCGGGCGGATACGGCTGCGCGACCCCGACCCCGCCCTATGCTCCCTGCTCGACCTCGTCGGTCTCGGCTTCGAGGTGGAGGGGCAGCCCGCACAGCGGGAACCAGCGCCGGGTGTCGAGGAAGCAGTGGAACCCGGTGATCCGGCCGTCTGAGATCTCCAGCACCTGGACCGCCCACGGCGTGAACCCGCCGCCCTCCGGGTCCGGCTTGTAGTGGGCGAACCCGGGCAGGCCGTTGACCCGGACCGGCAGCAGCCGCGAGCCCGCACAGGAGGCCCCCAGCGTCGTCATGAAGCCCGTGATGTCTCCGGGGCCGGTCAGCCACAGGTCGAACGGCGGCATCGTCATGATGGCGTCCTCGTGCAGCAACGCCGTCAGCGCCGACATGTCGTACCCCTCGAACGCCGCCACATAGCGCTCCAGGAGCTTCTGCTGCTCCTCGTCCAGCGGGTCGGAGACGGACGCCTCGGCGCCCGGCTGCCGCCGCTCCGCGAGCGTCGCCCGTGCCCGCTGCAACGCGCTGTTGACGGACGCGACCGAGGTGCCGAGCAGCTCGGCCACCTCGCTCGCCTTCCAGGCCAGCACCTCGCGCAGCAGCAGCACCGCCCGCTGCTTGGGCGGCAGATGCTGGAGCGCAGCCATGAAAGCGAGCCGCACGGACTCCTTGGCCACCGCCGCCTCCGCGGGATCGGCGGTCTCGGGCAGCACCCGGGAATCCGGCATCGGCTCCAGCCAGGTGTGGTCCGGCCGGGGCGAGAGGGCCGCGCGGGCCAACGGGGTCGACTCCGTCAGATCCATCGGGCGGGCCCGCTTGTTGCCGGCCGTCAGCATGTCCAGGCAGACGTTGGTCGCGATGCGGTACAGCCAGGAGCGCAGACTGGCACGGCCCTCGAACCTGTCGAAGCCGCGCCAGGCACGGACCATCGTGTCCTGCACCGCGTCCTCCGCCTCGAAGGAGGAGCCGAGCATGCGGTAGCAGTACCCGGTCAGCTCGACGCGGTGCGCCTCGAGCCTGGCGTCGAGATCGGTCGTCGTCGCCGTGCCGTTCGTCATCGTCCACCCACCCCTGTGGCTTGTCTGCGGCGCGCCTTCGCACCCAGCACTTCGGAAGCTACCGCAGCCCACTGACAGCGGCCCCCGAGTCGACGAACGTGCAGGTCGGGGAAGCGAATTCAGCGGGCGGAACGAAAGCTTCCGCCCGCTTCCCGGCTGCCGGCCCCGTCGGGCCGCCTCACGCCGGGGCGAGCCCGCGCCGCTCCACCCGCTCCACCCGGGCCGCCCGGGTGCCCAGCACCGTGATGGTCACGACGCCGGCCACCGCCACCAGACCGACCCCCACCGTCCCGGCCCAGCCGCCCGAGTGGAAGGCGAGCGCCCCGACCGTGCTGCCCACGCTGGAGCCGACGTAGTAGGCGGACTGGTACAGCGCCGACGCCTGGGCGCGGCCCCGGGTGGCCGTCCGTCCGACCGCCGAGGACGCGACCGCGTGGCCCGCGAAGAAGCCACCGGTGATCAGTACCAGGCCCAGCAGGATCAGGGGCAGGGAGCCGGCCAGGGACAGCAGCAGGCCCGCCGCGGTGGTGCCGCCCGCCGCGTACAGCGCGCCCCGGCGGCCGAGCCGGCCCACCAGCCGGCCCGACGCCGACGCCGCCACCGTGCCGACCAGGTACACCAGGAAGATCGAGCCGACAATGCCCTGGGGGAGGGAGAAGGGCGCCTCGGCCAGCCGGTAGCCGATCACGGTGTAGACCCCGCCGAACACCGTCATGAACATGGCGCCGATGGCGTACAGGCGCCGCAGCAGCGGGTTCGCGAGATGGTCGCGGACCGTGCCGAGCAGCACCCGCGGCCGCAGCGAGCCCGGACGGAAGTGCTTCGGCGCCGGCAGCAGCAGCCGGAACGCGACCGCACACGCCACCGCGAGCACCCCGATCACGCCGACGGCGACCCGCCAGCCCCACTCCTGCGCCACCCAGCCGGTGATGACCCGGCCG
Organism: Streptomyces sp. NPDC005774; assembly: GCF_042871645.1. Lineage (NCBI taxonomy): Bacteria > Bacillati > Actinomycetota > Actinomycetes > Kitasatosporales > Streptomycetaceae > Streptomyces > Streptomyces sp. NPDC005774. The sequence goes on from NZ_JBIAIV010000001.1 coordinate 438,782, forward strand.
CTCATCCCGCCGACGCTGTTGCCCGCGACGAACAGTCCGATCGCGGTCACCAGGGCCCTGGGCCGGACCTCCTCCGCCAGATACGCGGTCGCCGACGCGGGCACCCCGGCCAGGGCCGCGCCCTGGAGCGCCCGCAGCGCCACCAGGGCGCCGAGCGACGGGGCGAAGGGGACCAGCAGCCCGACGGTCACCGCGACGGCCAGGGAGGCCGTCATGACCGTACGGCGTCCGTACCGCTCCGACAGTGCGCTCATCGGCAGCACGAACACCGCCAGACCGCCGGTGGCCGCCGCCACCGTCCAGCTCGCGTCGCCCGCGCTCACCCCGAGGTCGCCGGAGATCAGCGGCAGCAGGGCCTGCGTGGAGTACAGCAGCGCGAAGGTCGCCACACCCGCCAGGAACAGGGCGAAGCTCATCCGGCGGAAACCGGGGCCGCCCGGGGACATGCGGGAGTCGGCACCGCCCGGCGCGCTCGGGGGAGGAGAGGAGGGAGAGGCCGGGGACGTGACGGGGGTGCGGGCGTCCACGGTGGTGGACGCCTTGGTACTGGCGGGAGACATGCTTCGACGTTACGGACGGCTCCGCTCATCCGTCCAATGCATGGAATCGCCATAATCGTTCCCATGCAGCATCAACAGAGGTCGCAGGGCCGGCTGTCACCGTCCAGTGACACAGAAGACATCGTCGCGCTACTCGCACCGCGTCTCGTCCACTTCGCCGGCGTCGCCCGCACGGAGCATGTCACCCGGGCAGCCCAGGAGATGCAGATCCCGCAGTCCACGCTCTCCCGGTCCGTCGTCCGCCTCGAACAGGACCTGGGCGTCGACCTGTTCGCCCGTCACGGCCGTACGCTCTCCCTCACCCCCGCCGGCCGAGCCTTCCTCGTCTCCGTCGAACGGGCCCTCGCCGAGATCGGGCGAGCCGCCGACGAGGTGCGGGCCGACGCCGACCCGGCCACCGGCAAGGTCGCCTTCGGGTTCCTGCACACCATGGGCGCCGAGACCGTGCCCGGCCTGCTGCACACCTTCCGCGCCGACCACCCGCGCATCCGCTTCAGCCTCGTCCAGAACCACGGTGACGCCATGCTGGAGGGCCTGCGCGCGGGCGAGCTCGACCTGTGCCTGACCTCCCCGGTCCCGGACGCCCCCGACCTCGTCGCCCGTCGCCTCGACGAGCAGAAACTGCGCCTGGTCGTCCCCGCCGACCACCGGCTCGCCGGCCGCCGCCGGATCCGCCTCGCCGAGGCCGCCGACGAGGCCTTCGTGACCCTGGAACCCGGTTACGGCCTGCGCCGCATCACCGACGCCCTCTGCACCCAGGCCGGTTTCCGGCCCCGGGTCGCCTTCGAGGGCGAGGAGGCGGAGACCCTGCGGGGCCTGGTCGCGGCCGGACTCGGCGTCGCCCTGCTGCCCCCGCCGGCGGTGCCCCGCCCCGAAGTGGTCGAACTGACCGTCACCTCCCCGCGGGCGGCCCGCGAGATCGGTGTCGCCTGGCTGGCCGAGCGGCCGGACACCCCGCCGGTGACGGCCTTCAAGCAGTTCCTGCTGTCGCGCCGCGGCCGCCTGCTCCCGGACTGACCACCACCCCGGGGCGTTACGGCTACCCGCCGGCGTAACGCCTTGCCGCCGGTGGCCGTCGTACCGTCGTGCCGCCGTAATGCTGTGCCGCCGTAACGCCGGTAGCCGGTCGTGGTGCGGCGGCCGTCGTACGCCGGTCGCCTATCGCCGTGACGACGAACCGAACCCCGAGGCCAGCGGCATCCGAAGCCCCAGCGGCGGAGGTGCCGCCAGGGCGTCCCGCAGCGGACGCGAGAGTGCCCGCCCGAAGAGCGACCCCATCACGAAGTCCTCGCACAGGGCGAGGACTTCGTCCCGGTACTGGCGCAACCCGTGCCCGTCGGCGTGGACTTCGAAGCGGCAGACGTCCCGGTTCGCCTTCTTCGCCCGCGCCGCCAGTCGGAAGGACAGCTCGGGGTCGCTCCGTGTGTCGTGTGTGCCGTGCACGATCAGCACCTGCCGTCGGGTCAGCTGCTTCACCGGTTCGGGTGGTGCGGGCGCGTCCTCCCCGGGCAGCCAGGGGGCCAGCGCCAGCACGGAGGCGACGGCCTCGTGGCCGCCCGCGTGCAGGGCCGCCCTGCCGCCCATGCCCAGGCCGGCCAGGCACACGGGAACGTCCCCGTAGCGCCGTACGGTCTCGTCGACGGCCCAGGCGGCGTCCCGCGCGAGATGCGCCTCGCCGCCGTTCCAGCCCCGGTAGCGGTAGTGGACGACATGGACGGCGAGTCCCTCGGTCCGGCCCGCGCGGCCGAGACGGCGTCCCAGCGCGCGTACGGAGGCGGTCGCCACCAAGGGGGACGGCCTGCGGCCGGAGACCGGATCGCCGCCGGGCAGCAGCACCACCACGCCGCCCACCGCCCCCGGCTCGGGGCCGAGCGCCCTCCCCAGCCGTGCCCCGCGAACCGGCGTCGCTTGCTGTGCCATGGCAGAACAGTGTCAGAAACAACGGTGTACGCCACCCTGCCGTGCGGTCACCGTTGGATATCGGCGCATTCGTACGCCGGGTGATCTACGCGCGTAGGAGTTAGAGTGCCGAGATGACGAGCCAGAGCACTGCGAACACCCCGGCCGCGGACCAGATCCGCCGGGCACCCAAGGTTCTGCTGCACGACCATCTCGACGGCGGCCTGCGCCCCGGCACCGTCGTCGACCTGGCCCGCGAGGCCGGATACTCCTCACTCCCCGAGACCGACCCGGACAAGCTCGGCCTCTGGTTCCGGGAGGCCGCCGACTCCGGTTCCCTGGAACGCTATCTGGAGACGTTCTCGCACACCGTCGGCGTCATGCAGACCCAGGACGCCCTGGTGCGGGTCGCCGCCGAGTGCGCCGAGGACCTGGCCGCGGACGGTGTCGTCTACGCCGAGGTGCGCTACGCGCCCGAGCAGCACCTCGAAGGCGGGCTGACCCTCGAAGAGGTCGTCGAGGCGGTCGACGAGGGCTTTCGTCAAGGGGAGCGGCGGGCCAGGGAGGACGGCCACCGCATCCGCGTCGGCGCGCTGCTCACCGCCATGCGGCACGCGGCCCGCGCCCTGGAGATCGCCGAACTCGCCAACCGCTACCGGGACCTGGGCGTCGTCGGCTTCGACATCGCGGGCGCCGAGGCCGGTTACCCTCCCACCCGGCACCTCGACGCCTTCGAGTACCTCAAGCGCGAGAACAACCACTTCACGATCCACGCCGGCGAGGCCTTCGGACTGCCGTCCATCTGGCAGGCTCTCCAGTGGTGCGGTGCCGACCGGCTCGGGCACGGGGTGCGCATCATCGACGACATCCAGGTACGCGACGACGGCACCGTCGAACTCGGCCGGCTCGCCTCCTACGTCCGGGACAAGCGCATCCCGCTGGAGCTGTGTCCCAGCTCCAACCTCCAGACCGGGGCGGCGGCCTCGTACGCCGAGCACCCCATCGGCCTGCTGCGCCGGCTGCACTTCCGGGCCACGGTGAACACCGACAACCGGCTCATGTCGCACACGAGCATGAGTCAGGAATTCGAGCACCTGGTCGAGGTGTTCGGCTACACGCTCGACGACATGCAGTGGTTCTCCGTCAATGCAATGAAATCGGCGTTCATTCCTTTCGATGAACGACTCGCCATGATCAATGACGTCATCAAGCCCGGTTATGCCGAGCTGAAATCCGAATGGCTGTTCCGGCAGACCGCCTCCACCAGCGGTTCTGTCGGCCTGGAAGGGTGAGCGGGAGAATTTCGGGCAGCGGGAATGCGGGTGGTGTTCACCATTCCTCTGCATTCGGGTGTTTGCGGTCGGTGGTTCCGTCTGATTACGGTCACCGAACCGCTCACATCCCCGTATCCCATTTCGAGGAACATCTTCATGAAGCAGTCTGCTGCCAAGACCCTCGGTGTCGTCGCGCTCGGCGCCGCCTTCGCCGCCGCCGGCGCGGGTGCCGCCACCGCCGCCCCGGCCGTCCCGGACGCCCTTCCGGCGCTGGACACCGCCACCCAGACCCTTCCGGCGGAGAAGCTCTCCGGCGCGCTGCCGGAAGCGGGGCAGGCGGTGGAGACCGGACAGCAGCTCGCCGCCGGCCCGGCGCAGCCGGTCACCGGCCTGCTCGGCGGCGTGCCGCTGCAGGGCTCCGTCAACGGCTTCCCCATCGGCTGACGTCCGCAGAACCGTCCCGCCCCGGGCCCGTCCCCGGCGGAACCGCGACCTATGGGGCGCCCACGGCCCGGGGGCGCCCCATAGTCATGCTCACGGGGAGGGTGCGGGCCTCACCAGGTGCTCGTCCGGACCTTGTGCTCCGACGGGAACAGGATCCACAGCGCTATGTAGAGCAGGAACTGCGGACCGGGGAGCAGGCACGAGGCCAGGAAGACGACCCGCATCGTGGTCGCGGAGGTGCCGAAGCGGCGGGCCAGCGCGGCGCACACGCCGCCGATCACGCGGTTGTCGGTGGGACGGGCGAGGCGGGACATCGTGAACTCCTTCGTGGTCGTGCTGCCGAGTGGCCCACGGGCGCCGGAGGTCCGCGAACGACTCCGGGGCCGGTGCCGGGCCTGGGCCCGGATCCGGGCCCGGGGCTGTTCCGGCCGGCTTCCGTGCGGCTGTTCCTGTGCACTCCACATTACGGAGACGAAGGGGGCAAAGCGTCACTCCAGGGAGCGATTCCGACCCTGGCAATCGTCGGGGTCCGACCCTGAGCCGGCTCCTCCCGGTAGATCTCCGCCCCCGCGCGGTGCGGGGCCCGGCGGCGCAGCCAGGCGCGGCCCGCCGGCACCAGGGCGGCATGCGCGAGGGCCGCACCCAGAGTGTTCAGCATCAGCGCGTCGACGTCCACGACCCGGCCCGGCACCCCGGTCTGCAGCATCTCGATGCCCAGCGACAACAGCGCCGCCGCGGTCATGGTGCGGATCAGCGAACCCACCGGTGAGACGGTCAGCCTGCCCCCCGTCATCGGCAGCAGCACACCGAGCGGTGCGAACAGCGCCAGGCCCTCGGCGACCCGGCGGGCCCCCGTCGCCCAGCCCAGCGCGAAGTCCGCCCGGATGCCGTGAAAGGGACGCAGATTGGAGGGCATCACCCAGGGGACGTTCAGCGGGCGCAGCGTGCACCAGGCGACGAACACGAGATACGCGGCCAGGAGGAGCCCTCCTGTCACACGGATACGGAACGCGGCGGTGCCGCCGACGGGGCCTTGACGCTGCACGAACCCCTAGACGCGGCCCCTGGCGGGATCGGTTCCGCGTGGGACCCCGCCGGTCGGGTGAGGCATGCGCCACAGTGCCGCGCGCAGGGCGGCCACAGGCCGCGTACGTGCCCGGAGCGCACCCGACGCACCCCGGGGAGCCTCACCCGTCGGTGACCGCCGTGGACGGGGGCTCCGCGCTGCCCGGACGGGCCCGGACCTCGTCCGTGCACCGGTAGCGGCGCGCCCGCTCGTCGTCCTGGCCGCCCAGAACCACCGAGCCGTCCCCTTCGGCCGCCGCCGAGTCGGAGAACGTGCAGACGATCTGCGCGAGCGCGTAGGACGTCAGGCTCTCCGGCGGAGCGCTCAGACGCAACGCGTCCTGTGGATCGCCGGGCCGCGGACCGCTCATGGTCATCCCGCCCCGTACGTTCGTGGTGTACCCGGCCTCCTTCTCGGCGGGCGTCGGAGACGCCGAGAGCTGGTCCAGCAGCCCTTGCGCCACCTGGGCGCGCCGCTGCCCGGAGTCCGCCGCTCCCTCCGGCATCCGTATCGTCCGGTCGACGGCCACCAGGGACGAGCCGCAGCGCAGGAACACCTGGACCGGCAGGCCCTGCGCGGGCGGTGAGGCCCCGTCCGCCTCGGTCTGCGAGCAGCGCACCCGGGAGGGCGCCGGACCGAAGTCGGTCGGCACCTCGGTGGCCCGGATACCGCACCCCGCGAGCAGCACGCCGAGCGCGGTGACGCCGAGCAGCCCGGGGAAGCGGCCTATGCGTATCGGTCGTCCGTTCATCGGGCGTCCCCCTCGGCGTTCCCACGCCGGGCGCCGCCCCTGCCACCGCCGGCCTTCCGGGAAGTGCCGCCCGCACGCCCCCGCGCGTCCTCTGTGCCCTCGGTTTCCTCCTCCATCAGCGCGGAGACGTCGCGCGGCAGCCGCAGCGTGAACACCGCGCCGCCACCGGGGGCGTTGGCTGCGGTGATCTCGCCGCCGTGGGCATGGGCGTTCTCCAGCGCGATGGACAGGCCGAGCCCGCTGCCCTCGGAACGCGGCCGGGAGGCACTGGCCTTGTAGAAGCGGTCGAAGACATGCGGCAGGACGTCCTCGGGGATGCCCGGACCCTGGTCCCGCACCTCGATGATCACCGTGCCTCCGCCTCCGCCTCCGTCTTCGGTGCCGGTCCCGGGATCCGCCCCGTCGCCCGCGACTTCGCCTGCCACTGTCTCGGTACCGTCCGCGCCGTCCGAGGGGTCGCCTCCGCTCCCGTCCTCGTCCCCGCTCTCCTCCCGCACCGACACCCGCACCGACGAGCCGCCGTGCTTGAGCGCGTTGCCGATGAGGTTGGCGAGGATCACGTCCAGCCGGCGCGGGTCGATCCGGGCGTGGATGCCGCGCTCCGCGTCCAGTTCGACCGCGTCCAGCCAGGCGCGGGCGTCGATGCAGGCGGTGATCTGGTCGGCGATGTCGACGTCGTCGAGGACGAGACGGGCGGTGCCCGCGTCGAAGCGGGTGACCTCCATCAGGTTCTCGACCAGGTCGTTGAGCCGCCGCGTCTCACTGACCACGAGCCGTACGGCGGGCTCGACCATCGGGGCGATGCCGCCGCCCTCGAACTCCAGCTCCTCCTCGAGGACTTCCGTCACGGCCGTGATCGCGGTCAGCGGGGTGCGCAGCTCGTGGCTCATGTCCGCGACGAACCGGCGGGACGCCTCGTCCCGGGCGGCCATGTCGGCCACCCGTTTCTCCAGCGCCTCGGCCGCCTTGTTGAACGTTCGTGACAGGTCGGCCAGTTCGTCCGTGCCCGACACCCGCAGCCGGGTGTCCAGTTTGCCCTCGCCGAGCCGCCGGGCGGCCGTCCCGAGCCGCTGTACCGGCTTCAGCACGGTCGTCGCCAGGGCCTGCGCCAGCAGCGCGGAGCCGATCAGCGCGAGCCCGGTGGCGATCCCCAGCGACCAGGCGAGCGAGTTGAGGTCCTTGGCCTCCGGCTCCAGCGACTTGAGCATGAAACCGGTCGGCCCGCCACCGATCGTCCGGGTGCCCGCCACCAGGTAGGGGGTGCCATCGTCGACGATCCGCTGCCAGTACAGGTGGTACGCGTACTTGTTGGTCGAGGTGATCTTCTGCCGCTCGTTCACCGCCTCGCGCAGCGAGACCGGCACGTCCTGCAGCGAGAAGCCGCTCAGCCCGCCCGAACCGCCGTACACGGTACGGCCCTCGGGGTCCTCGGCGATCAGCAGTACCGAGAACCGCTGGCTGCTGTTGGCCATCTGTCCCGCGGTGTACTGCAGTTCCTCCTGCGTCGGCTGCTCGGGCAGCGCACCCGCCCGGTTCTGCATCTCCTGCTCGAAGTCGCCCAGGACCGAGTCCTGGGTGCGGGTGAGCACTGCCTCGCGGTTGAGCCAGTACGCGATGCCCGACGCGGACACCGCGGCGGTGAGCGCGACCAGCCCGAAGACGACGACGAGCCGCAGCCGCAGGCTGGTGAAGCGCAGCCGGGACCAGACACCCTTGCGCGCCGCGGACCAGCCGCGGGACCCGCCGTGGCGCTCCTGGTGTTCTTGGTGCTCTTGGTGCTTCTGTGTCACTGAGGCGGGTCCAGCCGGTAGCCCACGCCCCGCACCGTACGGATCAAGGTCGGGGACGAGGGCACGTCCTCGACCTTGGCGCGCAGCCGCTGGACGCAGGCGTCCACGAGCCGCGAGTCGCCCAGGTAGTCGTGCTCCCACACCAGCCGCAGCAACTGCTGCCGGGACAGCGCCTGGCCCGGCCGCCGGCTCAGTTCGAGCAGCAGGCGCAGTTCGGTCGGTGTCAGCTGCAGGTCCTCGCCGTTCTTCGTCACGGTCATCGCCGAACGGTCGATGACCAGGCTGCCGAAGCTCGCCGAGTCGCTGGACTCCCGCTCCCCGCGGCGCAGCACCGCCCGGATCCGGGCATCCAGCACCCTGCCCTGCACGGGTTTGACCACGTAGTCGTCGGCGCCGGACTCCAGGCCGACCACGACGTCGATGTCGTCGTTGCGCGCGGTCAGCAGAATGATCGGCAACTGGTCGGTGCGCCGGATACGCCGGCACACCTCGAATCCGTCGATGCCGGGCAGCATCACGTCCAGCACGATCAGATCCGGCCGCTGCTCGCGCAGCAGCTTCAGACCGTCCTCACCGCTGGCAGCGGTCGCCACGCGGTGACCCTGGCGCGTCAGTGAGAGCTCCAGGGCCGTGCGGATGGCGTCGTCGTCCTCGATCAGCAACAGGGAAGGCACAGCATCATTCTGGCCCATGGAGGGCTCCCTGTCCGACCCGTGGGGGCAGATGCCCGTTGGGACCGGATAAGAGCGGCTACGTGCACCGACGCGTGTGAAGAAGGTGTGGGCGGCGACGGCTCCGCGCCACGGACGGCTCCTGTGACAGGCCTGTGACAGTCGGCGGACACGGCGATGAAGTCGCCCGGGCAAGATTTTCGTCATCAGCAGGACAGCGAGCGGCACCGCAAGGCGAACACACCGGAAGTCCACGACGGGGGGCGCGAGATGAACACGCTGCACGGCATCAGCACCAGCGCAGTTGTCACGCGTCTGCACGACGTGCACCGGGGTGGCGAGAAGGCCGGTGCCGCGACCAAACGGGGGTGCGGTCGCGGCACCGGGCGTCACACCGGCTTCATGACGGTGATCGACGCGCCCACGGGGGGCACGGGGAACACGGGGGAAACGCACGGGGGAAACGCGTACGGGGAGGAGCAGGGGGAGCGCCGTTCGCTGTCGGAGGTGGAATTCACCACCTACGTCCAGGAGCGACGTGCCTCCCTGTACGCGACCGCCTATCACCTGACCGGCGACCGCTTCGAGGCCGAGGACCTGCTGCAGAGCGCCCTGTTCTCGACCTACCGGGCGTGGGACCGGATCAGTGACAAGGCCGCGGTCGGCGGATACCTCCGCCGCACCATGACCAACCTGCACATCAGCGCGTGGCGCCGCCGCAAGCTGAACGAATACCCGACCGAGGAACTGCCGGAGACGGTGGGCGACACGGACGCGATGCGGGGCACCGAGCTGCGCGCGGTGCTGTGGCAGGCGCTGGCCCGGCTGCCGGAGCTCCAGCGCACCATGCTGGTCCTGCGCTACTACGAGGGCCGTACGGACCCGGAGATCGCGGACATCCTCGGCATCAGTGTCGGCACGGTGAAGTCGAGCATCTGGCGGTCGCTCCGCCGGCTGCGCGGCGACGAGGTTCTCAGCTTCGGCCGTGACGAGGAGGACGCCTTCGGCGAGTTGGTCGCCTGAAGGTACGGGGGGAGCACGGGGGAAACGGGGGCACGGGGGAGACGGGAAACCGAGGGGATCGGGGGATCCCAGGGGAACCGGGTGAATGCGGGGGAACAAGTAACGGGGGACGCGAGGACGTCGGGGGACGTCACCGCGGAGCGGGGGAGCCGCAAGGGATCCGGGGGGAGCCCGAGGGGACAAGGGGATACGGGGGAGCACAGGGGAGCGGGACCGGAAGGCCGGGGGGCCTTCCGGTCCCGCTTCTGTGTGTGCGGTGGGTCGCGCGCGGCGGGTCGTGTGCGGTGGGTCGGGCCGGCGCGGTGTGGGCTACGCCGACTGTGCGGGCGTACGCGGCGCGGGCGTATGAGCCGCGGCCGTACCGGTTTCGGCCCGCCCGCTGCCGCCCTGCGCGGCCGCCAGGCGGGTCAGTGCCTCGTCGCGATCGCAGGCGTGGGCGCCGAGCGCGGTCTGGCGGGCGACGATCGACCGCTCCAGCCGCATCAGCCGCCAGCCGCGGCGCAGCAGGAGCGGCACGGACTTACGGCCCTCCCTGAGGTCCCGCAGGAAGCGGCGACGGAAGGTCTTCACCGGACCCCGGCTCAGGCACAGCGCGTCGGCCAGGAGGCCCAGTTCGCCGCAGCGCGTGACGATCTCCGCGGCGAAGATGCCCTCCGCGATGAACAGCGGGGCGGTGCCGAAGTCCACGTGCGACGTGCCCGTACGGGCACTCAGGCCGATGTCGTAGACGGGCACATCTGTGCGACCCGTACGGCACAGCCGGTCGATCGCGGCGACGGCGGCGTCCGCGTCCCAGGAGTCGGGGTGGTCCCAGTCGATGTCGGAACTGCCCGCCACGAGGGGCAGGGACGGGTCGTCACCCTCCTTGTAGAAATCGTCGAGCCGCAGCACGGGCAGGCCGGAGCGGACCGAGAGGAGGGACTTGCCGGAGCCGGAGGGGCCGCAGAGCAGCACGACACGCGCGAAGAAGGGCGACTGGGAACTCACGGGACACCAGTCTGAGGCATCGAACGGGTGTTGTACGACCGTGCGGGTCCGTTTTGAGGCGCGTACCACATCTCAACTACGCTGCGCACCTACCCGGTTACTTGCTGGGAGTGATCGGCGAAGGCAAGAGGTGGAAGCAGCGATGGCCCGACACGCAGCACCCCGGAAGCCGGCCGCCCGGCGCGCCCTGGTCGCCCTGGCGGCCGCGGGAGTGGCCCTGGGGGCGAGCGCGACGACGGCGGCAGCGGTGGACTCGGAGGCATCCCAGGAGCCGCGCACCACGCGTCCCGCGTCGCTCGGCGCCGTCGACCCGCAGGCCGGTGTCCAGCCCCTGACGGGCACGGTCGGCCATGTCGCGGGCCCGGTCTCCGGTCTGAAGCCCAACCCGCTGGCCGGTACGGGCGTCGACCCGCTCGACAACGGCGTCGGCACTCAGGTCGCCGACTTCAAGCCGGTGTCCTCCCAGGACCTGACCGGCCCGGTGGCCCAGGCGGAGTCGGTCGACGGCGTTCCGGTGGCCGGGCAGGCGACCGGAATGCTGGGCGGCTGAGCCACGGCGTGTTCACCGGCAACATACGGAATACCCGGAGCATCCGGAGAGCCGCGCCCCTCCCGGACGGGGCGCGGCTCTCCGGGCTGCGGCGGCTTCTCCGTCAGTAGGCGGAGCCCGAGGCGCCCAGCGAACCCGTCGGGTGCCAGACCGTCTTGGTCTCCAGGAACGCCGTCATGCGGTCGGTGCCCGGCGTCACCGTCCAGTTGTCCACAGGCTGTGGACGCAGTACGCGCTTGAGGTTGTCGGCCGCGGCGATCTCCAGTTCCTTCGCGAGCGCCTCGTCGGCGCCCGCCAGGTCGATCGCGTTGACGTCCTGGTGCGCGGCCAGCGGCGCGGCGATCTCCGCCGTACGGCCGGACAGGATGTTGACCACACCGCCGGGCACGTCGGAGGTGGCCAGGACCTCGCCGAGCGACAGCGCGGGCAGCGGGGACTTCTCCGAGGCCACCACGACCGCCGTGTTGCCCGTGGCGATCACCGGGGCGATCACCGAGACCAGGCCCAGGAAGGACGACTCCTGGGGCGCCAGGACCGTGACCACGCCGGTCGGTTCGGGGGAGGACAGGTTGAAGAACGGGCCCGCGACCGGGTTCCCGCCGCCGACCACCTGGGCGATCTTGTCGGTCCAGCCCGCGTACCAGACCCAGCGGTCGACCGCCGCGTCCACCTGCGCCGCGGCCTCTGCCCTGGACAGGCCTTCCGCGTCGGCGACCTCCGCGGTGAACTGCTCCCGGCGGCCCTCCAGCATCTCCGCGACACGGTAGAGGACCTGACCGCGGTTGTACGCCGTCGCCCCCGACCAGCCGCCGAACGCCTTGCGGGCGGCGACCACCGCGTCACGGGCGTCCTTGCGGGACGACATCGGGGCGTTCGCCAGCCAGTTGCCCCTTGAATCCGTCACCTCGAACACCCGGCCGCTCTCGGAACGCGGGAACTTCCCGCCGACGTACAGCTTGTAGGTCTTGAAGACGCTCAGCCGCCGCTGCTCGGTCCCGCCGGCCGTGTCGGCTGTTTCGGTCGTGTCGGCCGTGTCGGTCTTCACGTTCTTGCCGGTCTTCTCAGACATCGAGGTACGCCTCCAGGCCGTGGCGGCCGCCCTCGCGGCCGAATCCCGACTCCTTGTAGCCGCCGAACGGCGAGGTGGGATCGAACTTGTTGAACGTGTTGGACCAGACGACACCCGCGCGGAGCTTGTTCGCCACGGCCAGGATGCGGGAGCCCTTCTCCGTCCAGATGCCCGCCGACAGGCCGTACGGCGTGTTGTTGGCCTTGGCGACGGCCTCGTCCGGGGTGCGGAAGGTGAGGACGGACAGCACCGGGCCGAAGATCTCGTCCCGCGCGACCGTGTGCGCCTGGGTGACGCCGGTGAACAGCGTCGGCGCGAACCAGTAGCCGTTCTCGGGGAGTTCGCAGGCCGCCGACCAGCGCTCGGCGCCCTCCGCCTCGCCCTGTTCGACGAGCGAGGTGATCCGCGCGAGCTGCTCCTCGGAGTTGATCGCGCCGATGTCGGTGTTCTTGTCCAGCGGGTCGCCCAGGCGCAGGGTGGAGAGCCTGCGCTTGAGGGAGTCGAGCAGCTCGTCGTGGATCGACTCCTGGACCAGCAGGCGGGAGCCCGCGCAGCAGACCTGGCCCTGGTTGAAGAAGATGCCGTTCACGATGCCCTCGACGGCCTGGTCGATCGGGGCGTCGTCGAAGACGATGTTGGCGCCCTTGCCGCCGAGTTCGAGCGTGAGCTTCTTGCGCGTTCCGGCGACGGTCCGCGCGATCTGCTTGCCGACCGCCGTGGAGCCGGTGAAGGCGACCTTGTTCACGTCCGGGTGGGCGACCAGGGCGGCGCCCGCGTCGCCGTATCCGGGAAGGATGTTGACGACGCCCCGGGGCAGGCCCGCCTGGCGGCAGACGTCCGCGAAGAACAGGGCGGAGAGGGGAGTGGTCTCGGCCGGCTTGAGGACGACCGTGTTGCCGGTGGCGAGCGCCGGGGCGATCTTCCACGCGAGCATGAGGAGGGGGAAGTTCCAGGGGATGACCTGGCCGGCCACGCCCAGCGGCTTCGGGTCCGCACCGAACCCGGCGTGCCCGAGCTTGTCTGCCCACCCCGCGTAGTAGAAGAAGTGCGCGGCGACCAGGGGCAGGTCGGCGTCCCGCGTCTCCTTGATCGGCTTGCCGTTGTCCAGCGTCTCCAGGACGGCCAGCTCGCGGCTGCGCTCCTGGATGATCCGGGCGATGCGGAACAGGTACTTGGCCCGCTCGGCGCCCGGCAGCGCCGACCAGGCCGCGAAGGCCTTCCCGGCCGCCTTCACCGCACGGTCCACGTCCGCCTCACCGGCCTGCGCGACCTCGGAGAGGACCTCCTCGGTGGCGGGGCTGACGGTCTTGAAGACCCGGCCGTCGGCCGCCTCGGTGAACTCGCCGTCGATGAACAGGCCGTAGGACGGGGCGATGTCGACGACCGCGCGGGACTCGGGCGCCGGTGCGTACTCGAACGCGGACGGCCGCTTCGGCGTGGCGTGCCTGGTCTGTGTGGCCTGCAAGGTCTGTGTGGCCGTTGCGCTCTGCGTGGTCCGGGTTGCCGACATGGCGGCGGCGGTGGTCCCGTCGGCCTCGGCGGCCGCCTCGACGGCTGCCTGCCTGGTCTTCTTGGTCTTCTTGGTCATGGTGATCAGTCCACCGTCACGTAGTCGGGGCCGGAGTAGCGGCCGGTGGCCAGCTTCTGGCGCTGCATCAGCAGGTCGTTCAGAAGCGAGGAGGCGCCGAAGCGGAACCAGTGGTTGTCCAGCCAGTCCTCGCCGACGGTCTCGTTGACCAGGACGAGGAACTTGATCGCGTCCTTGGTGGTGCGGATACCGCCGGCCGGCTTCACACCGACCTGGACCCCGGTCTGCGCGCGGAAGTCGCGGACCGCCTCCAGCATCAGGAGCGTGTTCGCGGGCGTGGCGTTCACCGCCACCTTGCCGGTCGAGGTCTTGATGAAGTCCGCGCCGGCCAGCATGCCGAGCCAGCTCGCCCGGCGGATGTTGTCGTACGTCGACAGCTCGCCCGTCTCGAAGATGACCTTCAGCCGGGCGCTCGTCCCGCAGGTCTCCTTCACGGCGGTGATCTCGTCGAACACCTTCCGGTAGTTCCCCGCGAGGAACGCGCCGCGGTCGATGACCATGTCGATCTCGTCGGCACCGGCGGCGACGGCCTCCCGGACGTCGGCCAGCTTGACGGTGAGCGGGGCGCGGCCGGCCGGGAAGGCGGTCGCGACGGAGGCGACCTTGACCGTGGAGCCGGCGACGGCCTCCTTGGCCGTGGCCACCATGTCGGGGTAGACGCAGACCGCGGCCGCGGCGGGGGCCGTACGGTCGGACGGGTCGGGGCGGACCGCCTTCGCGCCGAGCGCCCGGACCTTGCCCGGGGTGTCCGCGCCTTCCAGCGTCGTCAGGTCGACCATCGAGATGGCGAGGTCGATGGCGTACGCCTTCGCGGTCGTCTTGATCGAGCGGGTGCCGAGAGAGGCGGCACGCGCCTCCAGACCGACCGCGTCGACGCCGGGCAGTCCGTGCAGGAAGCGGCGCAGCGCGCTGTCGGACGCGGTGACGTCACTCAGCGCGGCGGGAGCACCGCCCCGCTCGGGTGCCGGTGAGGGCTGGGGGGAGGTGGGTGCAGTGGAGGACATGGTCACCAGCCGAGCATATCTACGCGCGTAGCGGCTGTACAGCCCCTCGGCCGGTTCAGGAAACAGGTGCGGGCCCCGCCCCTGTCCCCGCCCACCGCCTGCCTGCGCGGATGTGGGCGTCGGGCAGAATCGGGGGCATGACGACCCCCGAGCCTCAGCCGTCCGACCGGGAGCCCGCCGAGCCTGCCCAGTCCACCGAACCCGCCGAGTCCGCCGGCTCCGCCACCTCCTCCGAACCGTCGGAGTCTTCGGCGGCGTCGGAGTCCCCGGAGGCTTCGGAACCCGCGGACTCTCCGGCAGCGGCTTCAGCGGCTTCAGCGGCTTCAGCGGCGTCGGAGGGATCGTCGGCGGCGGAGGGCCCGGCGGCGTCGGAGCCCAAGTACGCCGACCGGGTCTACCGGTCGACCTCGGGGTTCGTCGGCGGCGTGCTGATCCTTGGGCTCGCCTGCTGGCTCGGTGTCGACGCCGTGGTCGTCGGTGAGGGCGACACCCCGTGGCTGGCGCTCGCCGCGCTGCTGTTCCTCGTGCCCCTGGTGGCCGCCTACACCCTGGTCCCCGCGGTGTACGCCAACGAGGACCGGCTGCGCGTCCGCAACCCCTTCCGCACGATCACGCTGCCCTGGGGGCAGGTGGTCTCGCTGCGCTCCGGCTACACCAACGAGGTCTTCTCGGACGAGGGCGGCAAGTACCAGCTGTGGGCCCTGCCCGTGTCGCTGCGGGCCCGCAAGCGGGCGTCACGGCGGGACCTGCGGGCCACGGAGGGCCGGGGGCGGGGTGCCGAGGCCTCCCTGGGAGGGGGCGCGGCCCGGCGCGGGAGTTCCGCCGCGGGCGTCTCGGACCGGCCGGTCGAGCGGGCGCAGACCGACCGCTCGATGGACGAACTGCGTGAGCTGCACGAGAGCCGTGGGAGCGAGGCGAGCGCGCAGGGCGAGGTGAGCGTGCGGTGGGCCTACGAGATCATCGCCCCCTCGGTGACCGGCGCCGTGCTGCTGGCGGTCCTGCTGGGGCTCGGCTGAGGGACCTCGACCGACCGAGGGGCGGTACGACGGGAGGGGCTGCCGGATCCGGCAGCCCCTCCCGGTGCTTTTCCGCGTGCTTTCCCGCGCGTTCTCCGGCGCGTTCCCCGGCGTGTGGTCCCCACGCCGGTCGCTCAGATGCCGGCCGCCGCCTTCAGGTCCCGCTTGATCGCGGTCAGCAGGGCCGCCGCCTCGGTGCGGGCCGCGGGAAGGTCGTCCCGGGCGGTGACCGGGACGACGACCTCCAGGTAGCACTTCAGCTTGGGCTCCGTACCGCTCGGGCGGACGATGACGCGGGCGCCCCGGAGGGTGTAGCGCAGGCCGTCGGTGGGCGGCAGGGTGTCCGTGCCCCGGGTCAGGTCCTCGGCCTCGGTGACCGGCAGGCCGGCCAGTTCGGCCGGGGGGTTCTCGCGCAGCCGGCGCATCGCGTCCGCGATGAGGGAGAGGTCCTCGACGCGGACGGAGAGCTGGTCGGTGGCGTGCAGGCCGTGGGTCACGGCGAGGTCGTCGAGGAGGTCCAGGAGGGTACGGCCCTCCTCCTTCAGCCCGGAGGCCAGCTCGGCGAGGAGCAGGGCGGCCGTGATGCCGTCCTTGTCGCGTACGCCGTCCGGGTCGACGCAGTAGCCCAGCGCCTCCTCGTAGCCGTAGCGCAGGCCCTCGACCCTGGCGATCCACTTGAAGCCGGTCAGCGTCTCCTCGTGCGGCAGACCCGCCTGCTCGGCGATGCGGGCGAGGAGGGTCGACGAGACGATCGACTCGGCGAACGTGCCGGTCGCCCCGCGGCGGACCAGATGGGCGGCGAGCAGTGCCCCCACCTCGTCGCCGCGCAGCATGCGCCAGCCCCCGTCGGCGTCGCCGCCCCCGGCGGTGTCCCTGACGGCCGCGGCACAGCGGTCGGCGTCCGGGTCGTTGGCGATGACCAGGTCCGGCTCCGCCTCGCGGGCCGCCGCGAAGGCCAGGTCCATCGCCCCGGGCTCCTCCGGGTTGGGGAACGCGACGGTGGGGAAGTCCGGATCGGGCTCGGCCTGCTCGGCGACCAGGACCGGCTCGGGGAAACCGGCCCGCGCGAAGGCGGCGAGCAGGACGTCCTTGCCGACGCCGTGCATCGCCGTGTAGACCGTGCGGGCGGTACGGGGGGAGTCCTTGGCCAGGATCGCGTCCGTGCGGGCGAGGTAGGCGTCCAGGACGGAGTCGTCCAGGGTCTCCCAGCCGGCGTCGGGGCGGGGTACGTCGTTCAGGGACCCGACGGCCGCGATCTCGGCGGCGATCTCCGCGTCGGCCGGGGGGACGATCTGGGAGCCGTCGCCGAGGTACACCTTGTAGCCGTTGTCGCGGGGCGGGTTGTGACTGGCGGTGACCTCGACCCCGGCGACCGCGCCGAGGTGCCGTATGGCGAAGGCGAGCACCGGTGTGGGCAGGGGCCGGGGCAGGACGGCGGCCCGGAGCCCGGCGCCCGTCATGACGGCGGCGGTGTCGCGGGCGAAGTCCGCCGACTTGTGGCGGGCGTCGTAACCGATCACGACGAGGCCGCCGGTGTGCCCGTGCCGCTTGAGGTACGCGGCGAGGCCGGCGGCGGCGCGGATGACGACGGTGCGGTTCATCCGCCGGGGGCCGGCACCCAGTTCGCCGCGCAGGCCCGCGGTGCCGAACTGGAGGGTGCCGCTGAAACGGGCGGTGAGTTCGGTGACGTCGTCGGCGTCGAGGAGCGCCGCGAGTTCCGCGCGGGTCTCGGGGTCGGGGTCCTCGGCGAGCCAGGTGCGGGCGCGAGTGGTCAGGTCGTCGTGCACGTGTCGGTCAGCCTCTCGAATGGTTCGTTGTGTCGTCCCGCCCCGCGAAGGGGCCCCGGGCGCAGGGCCCGGTACGGGTCCTGCACAAGGGCCCGGGGAAGGGGTCCTGCCGGAGGGGGTCCCGTGAGGGATTCCCCTACAGGCGGCCCAGTACCTGGGTCAGGAGGGTGCCCATCCGGGTGGCCGAGTCGCGGCCCGCCTGGAGGACCTCCTCGTGGTTGAGGGGTTCACCGGTCATACCGGCGGCGAGGTTGGTGACCAGGGAGATGCCGAGCACCTCGGCGCCCGCCTCCCGCGCCGCGATGGCCTCGAGCACCGTCGACATGCCCACGAGGTCCGCCCCGATCACCCGCGCCATGCGGATCTCCGCCGGGGTCTCGTAGTGCGGGCCGGGGAACTGGGCGTAGACGCCCTCCTCCAGGCTCGCGTCGATCTCCTTGCACAGGGCCCGCAGCCGCGGGGAGTACAGGTCGGTGAGGTCGACGAAGTTGGCACCGACGATGGGGGAGGTGGCGGTGAGGTTGATGTGGTCGCTGATCAGGACCGGCTGGCCGGGGCGCATGCCCTCGCGCAGACCGCCGCAGCCGTTGGTCAGGACGACCGTCTTGGTTCCGGCGGCGACGGCGGTGCGGACGCCGTGCGCGACGGAGGCCACGCCGCGGCCCTCGTAGTAGTGGGTGCGGCCCAGGAAGACCAGGGCGCGCTTGGTGCCGATGCGGTAGGACCGGATCGTGCCCCCGTGGCCCTCGACCGCGGGCGGCGGGAAACCGGGCAGCTCGGTGACCGGGAACTCGGCGTCGGGGGTGCCGAGGGCGTCCACGGCCGGTGCCCAGCCGGAGCCCATCACGAGGGCGACGTCGTGGGTCTCGGCGCCCGTGAGCTCGCGCAGGCGCGCGGCTGCGGCGTCGGCTGCGGCGTGGGGGTCGCCCTGGATGTCGTCCGGAAGAAGAGAAGCGTTCACGCGGATGAGAGTAGCCGGTGTTCGCCTACGCGCGTAGATGTCGTAGCTCACGGGCTTGCGATCGTTGTCCTGTCGTTTCCGGCGAGCAGGCGGGGAACGGACCGGCTCCGGCACCCACCGTCGCGCGGGCGGCGTCATGGGGGAAGCGTCTGCGGGTGGGGTTCCCACGGGCTGGTCCCCACGGGCTGGTGCGCGAGGCAGCTCCGCGTGAGTGCCTGCGCTCAGCAGGGGCGCTTGCGCAGTTCCATCACGTAGTCGTGGGGCGCGCCCGCGGATTCCGCCGCGTCGGCGACCTGGCCCAGGTAGCGGGCCGAGGGCAGACCGCCCTCGTAGGTGTTCAGGACGTAGGTCCAGGCGGATTCCTCGCCGTCCAGGGTGTGCACGCGGACACGGGTGCGCCGGTATATGTCCAGGCTCGTGCCCTCCCAGCGGTCCATGGACTCCTCGTCCATGGGGGCGATGTCGTACAGCGCGACGAAGACCTGTGCGAAGTGGTCCTCGACGATCGTCGCGAGCGCCCCGGTCCCGCTCTCCTTCGGACTTCCGGTCCCGGTCCCGGTCCCGCTCCCGCTCCCGATCCCGGCCTCGATTCCTGTCCCGGTTCCGTCCTCGGCGGACAGGCCGCCGTCCGGCCCGTCCGGCCCGTCCGGCCAGGGCAGACCCCAGGTGTCGCCCCCGAAGGTCAGCCGCCACCCGTTCAGCCATCCGGTGGCGCGCAGCGGCGAATGCGGGGCGCGGCGGGACATCAGCCGCGCGTCGAGGTTGCCGGCGTACGCGGCGTAGAGCGACATGGTGGAGAGCGTACGGCAGCCGTACCGCGGGCCACTCCGGTAACAAGGGAGCCACGGCCGGACCCCCGGGGCGGTCGCACGGTGAAGTGTGCGGGACAATGGAGTACGTGACTCGGATCGTGATCATCGGTGGCGGACCCGGCGGATACGAAGCGGCGCTGGTCGCCGCTCAGCTCGGCGCGGAGGTGACCGTCGTCGACCGCGACGGCCTGGGTGGCGCGTCGGTGCTCACCGACTGCGTGCCGTCCAAGACCCTGATCGCCACGGCCGAGGTGATGACCACCTTCGACTCCTCCTACGAGGAACTGGGCATCATCGTCGCCGACGACACCCCGCACATCGAGCAGGCCGCCCGGGTGGTGGGCGTGGACCTGGGCAAGGTGAACCGCCGTGTGAAGCGGCTGGCCCTGGCCCAGTCGCACGACATCACCGCCTCCGTGACGCGGGCCGGCGCGCGGGTGCTGCGCGGCCGCGGACGGCTCGAGGGCATGCAGGCCCTGGACGGATCGCGCAAGGTCGTCGTCCAGGCCGCCGACGGGACCGAGGAGACGCTGACCGCCGACGCGGTGCTCATCGCCACCGGCGGCCACCCGCGTGAGCTGGCCGACGCCAGGCCGGACGGCGAGCGCATCCTGAACTGGACCCAGGTGTACGACCTGAACGAGCTCCCCGAGGAGCTCATCGTGGTCGGTTCCGGTGTGACCGGTGCCGAGTTCGCCGGCGCGTACCAGGCGCTGGGCTCGAAGGTCACGCTCGTGTCGTCGCGCGACCGGGTGCTGCCGGGTGAGGACCCGGACGCCGCCGTGGTGCTGGAGGACGTCTTCCGCCGCCGCGGGATGAACGTCATGGCGCGCTCGCGCGCCCAGTCCGCCAAACGGGTCGGGGACCGGGTGGAGGTGACGCTCGCGGACGGGCGGGTCATCACCGGGTCGCACTGCCTGATGGCGGTGGGCGCCGTCCCGAACTCCGCGGGCATGGGGCTCGAGGAGGCCGGGGTCAGGCTGCGCGACTCGGGGCACATCTGGACCGACCGGGTCTCCCGCACCGGCGCCCCCGGCGTGTACGCGGCAGGTGACGTCACCGGGGTCTTCGCGCTGGCGTCGGTGGCGGCGATGCAGGGGCGCATCGCCATGTACCACTTCCTGGGCGACGCGGTCGCCCCGCTGAACCTGAAGACCGTCTCGTCGAACGTGTTCACCGACCCCGAGATCGCCACCGTCGGCTACACCCAGGCCGACGTCGACGCGGGCAGGATCGACGCGCGCGTCGTGAAGCTGCCGCTGCTGCGCAACCCCCGCGCGAAGATGCAGGGCATCCGCGACGGGTTCGTCAAGATCTTCTGCCGGCCGGGCACCGAGATCGTGGTGGGCGGCGTCGTGGTCGCACCGCGCGCCTCGGAGCTGATCCACCCCATCTCGCTCGCGGTCGACAACAACCTGACGGTCGAACAGATCGCGAACGCCTTCACCGTGTATCCCTCGTTGTCGGGTTCGATCGCCGAGGTGGCACGGCAGTTGCACACGCGGAAGATGCCCGGGGAAGCCTGACGGGCCCGGCCCGGCCCCGTCGACGTCTCGTCGACCCGCCGTCAACTCCTTGTTCATCATAGGGAGTTGCGGGACGTGCGCGCGGTATGAGCGGCGCAACCAGGCCATCACTTGGCGCTTATACCACTTGACGGTCGGGTGTGCGAACAACTTCTGCTATTCAGCGCAAAGTGCTGAAACCAGACGGTCGCTGGAGTTACTGTCAGTTTCGTGTTCGCTGCAGAACGTCGCCAATTGATCCTCGAAATGGTGCGAGCGAACGGGGCCGTGTCGCTCCGTGAACTCGCCCGCGTCGTCCAGACCTCCGAAGTGACCGTACGGCGGGACGTGCGCGCGCTGGAGGCAGAAGGACTCCTCGACCGCCGGCATGGCGGTGCGGTACTGCCGGGTGGTTTCACGCGAGAGTCCGGCTTCCCGCAGAAGTCCCATCTCGCGACCGCCGAGAAGACCGCCATCGCCGACCTCGCCGCGAGTTTCGTGGAGGAGGGCGAGGCCGTCGTGGTCGGTGCGGGCACCACCACGCAGGAGCTGGCGCGTCGGCTGGCCCGGGTGCCCGGGCTGACCGTCGTCACCAACTCCCTGCTCGTGGCCCAGGTGTTGGCGCACGCCAACCGGGTCGAGGTCGTGATGACCGGCGGCACGCTGCGCGGTTCGAACTACGCTCTCGTCGGCAGCGGTGCCGAACAGTCCCTCCAGGGGTTGCGGGTGTCCAGGGCCTTCCTCTCCGGCAGCGGGCTGACCGCCGAGCGCGGGCTGTCCACGTCCAACATGCTGTCGGCCTCCGTCGACCGGGCGCTGGTGCAGGCCGCCGCGGAGGTGGTGGTCCTCGCCGACCACGGCAAGCTCGGCATGGACACCATGTTCCAGACCGTGCCCACGGACCTCATCACCCGCCTGGTGACGGACGAGCCGCCCGCGCACGACGACCGCGCGGGCACCGAGTTGCAGGCACTCGCCGACCAGGGCGTCCAGATCGCCGTGGCCGGAGCGCCGGGAGGCACCGCGGGCCCGGGGGGTGACGGGGCCCCGGCACGTCAGCAGCAGCGCCGGGAGATGCCGCTGCCGGGGCCCCGTCGACAGGGTCCGGGACTGCGGTCGGCGGTGGGCCTGGGAGCGGCCGAGCAGGCCCAGAACACGGAGCGGGCACGGGTCGCGGACCTGCGCAGGCGGTGAGCACCCGGCAGTCCGTGGACATGTGGTGGCCCGTGGGCACGCGATAGCCGCGTAGACCTGAGGTGGCCCGTACGTACAAGGCGCCCGGCGGACCAGGTAGGTCCGCCGGGCGCCTGAAGCGTCGTACGGGTCAGTCCTTGATTTCGCAGATGGTCGCGCCGGACGTGACGGACGCGCCGACCTGTGTGCCGAGGCCCTTGACGGTGCCGGAGCGGTGGGCGTTGAGGGGCTGCTCCATCTTCATGGCCTCCAGGACGACGACGAGGTCGCCTTCCTTGACCTCCTGGCCCTCCTCCACCGCGATCTTGACGATGGTGCCCTGCATCGG